>CALJVD010000033.1 GCA_937974825.1 uncultured Oceanospirillaceae bacterium
ACATATTAAACCGCGTTAAGCGTTCTGCGCTTCGCGCTAAGCGGAAAAATTATGATTGAGATAAACGAACACTACCTAAAATTACAAGCCAGTTATTTATTTGCTGATATCAGTAAACGCATACAGGCATTTCAAGCCGAAAATCCTAGCAAAGAAGTGATTCGCTTAGGCATTGGTGACGTTACTGAACCTTTACCAGATGCCTGTATTCAAGCCATGCACAAAGCGGTTGATGAGCTTACTCAGGTGCAGTCTTTTCGTGGTTATGGCCCAGAACAAGGTTACGACTTTTTACGTGAAACCATCGCCAAGCACGACTTTCAAGCTCGTGGCGCTGCTATTGAAGCCGATGAGGTTTTTGTCAGCGATGGCTCAAAGTGTGATGTGGGTAATATTCAAGAAATTTTCTCCACCGATGCGCATTTGGCCATCCCTGATCCGGTGTACCCTGTGTATGTTGATACCAACGTTATGGCAGGCCGAACCGGTATAAACCAAGATGATCGTTATCAAGGCATAGAGTATTTAGACTCCACCTCTGAAAATAACTACGTGCCTAATTTCCCTGATCATGAAGTGGATCTTATCTACTTGTGCTTTCCCAATAACCCAACCGGTGCTTGTGCTTCACGCGATCAATTACAAGCTTGGGTCGATTATGCCCGTGCACATAAAGCCATTATTTTATTCGATGCGGCTTATGAAGCCTTTATTCAAGATCCTACTATCCCTCGTAGTATTTATGAAATTGAAGGCGCACAAGAAGTTGCCATTGAGTTTCGTAGCTTCTCTAAAACCGCAGGCTTTACCGGTGTACGCTGTGCTTACACTGTGGTGCCTAAAGCATTAAAAGCCTATACAAAAAGTGGTGAGGCCGTATCGGTGCGTGATTTATGGCTACGCCGCCATACCACTAAGTTTAATGGTGTTTCTTACCCAATACAGCGTGCCGCTGCAGCCGTTTACAGCCGTGAGGGACAGCAGCAAGTACAAGCCTTAATACAAGGCTATTTACGCAACGCTGCCTATATTCGTGAAAGCTTTCAGCGCTTAGGCTTTCGCTGTGTGGGTGGCGATAACTCCCCTTATATTTGGGTGCAAGTGGATCGCAGTGCTTGGGAGTTTTTTGACTTTCTACTTAACGAAGCCGGAGTGGTCTGTACCCCAGGATCTGGCTTTGGTGTTTGTGGCGAAAGCCATGTACGTATCAGTGCCTTCAATAGCTACGACAATGTAGTCGCTGCGATGGAGCGTATCGAAAGCGTGTTAGCGACGGCCTAAAGTCGGCTGTTTGATGATGTTGGCTTGAAGTGGGTATCAGCTAAAAGAAACTCTATGCCGCATGGATGCGGCATTGAAGCCCCCATGGATGGGTTTACGGCGGGTTTCTGATGCGATACCCACTTAAGCCAGGCACAACTCATTAGACAACGTTAACTAATATTAAAAAGGCCCATCACAATAGCTGTAATGGGCCTTTTTAGTACATGGAACTATTCGCTCGTTAGTTACCCTGAGTAAACTCCGGATAAGCCTCGATACCGCACTCACTAACGTCCGCGCCTTGGTACTCTTCAGTAGCACTCAAACGCAGCCCGACTACTTTTTTGAGTACCCACCAAACCGCAAAAGAGGTGGTAAAGGCCCACACTAAGAGCGTAATCATTCCGATAAACTGGCCTGAGAATGTAGTTCCTTCGGCACTCAGTGGGACAACCATTAAGCTAAAGATACCAACACAGCCGTGTACAGAAATAGCCCCGACTGGATCATCGATTTTTATTTTATCTAAGCCAACGATCGACAGCACCACAATGACCCCTGCAACCAAACCAATACAAGTCGCTAATAAAGGGGTAGGCGTGTCTGGGCTAGCAGTGATGGCCACTAAGCCCGCTAAGGCACCGTTAAGAATCATCGTAAGGTCAGCTTTGCGGAATTTAAGATAGCTCATAAATAAAGCCCCAATTAAACCGCCGGCAGCCGCTGCGTTTGTATTTAAGAAAACAATAGCAACAGTATGGGCACTGTTAATATCACTAACTTTCAATACAGAAGCACCGTTAAAACCAAACCAACCTAACCAAAGAATAAAGGTACCTAAAGTCGCCAGTGGGATATTGGCACCAGGAATAGCTCTGGCATGCCCTTCTTTACTGTACTTGCCAATACGTGGGCCAAGCAGTAACACCCCGGCTAAAGCGGCGCAGGCACCCACCATATGCACAATGCCCGATCCCGCAAAGTCTTTAAAACCAATACTTTCAAAGCTAAATAAGCCCAATACCTCGGTGCTGCCCCAGCCCCAACTACCGCCGATGGGGTAAATTATTGCAGACATTACAATTGCAAAGCTTAGGAATACCCAAAGCTTCATCCGCTCAGCTATGGCACCCGAAACAATCGACATACAGGTTGCGACAAACACGGTTTGAAAGAAAAAGTCGGCTGCAGGCGAATAAATCGCGGCGCCATTAAACCCATCTTCACGCAGAGCAAACTCGTTTAAAATAGTGTCGGTATTAAGGTCGGTAATACCCAGTAACATATAACCGCCATCGTACATAACTTGATAACCCACCAATAAATAGACGGTACAAGCAATGGCATACAGGGCAATATTTTTGGTTAGAATTTCTGTGGTGTTTTTGCTGCGTACTAAACCAGACTCTAGCATAGTAAACCCAGCGGCCATCCACATTACAAAAGCGCCTCCCATTAACAAATAGAAGGTGTCGAGCGCGTATTGAAGCGCATGAATATTATTTTCCATGGCCAGCCTCCTTAGGCTTAGAGCGTTGATTAAATAGCATCGGCACCTGTTTCACCGGTGCGTATACGAATGGCTTGCTCGATTTTGGTAACAAAGATTTTGCCGTCACCAATGAGGCCAGTACGAGCAGAGTCGATAACGGCCTCCAACACAATCCCGAGCATCTCGTCTTGAATGGCGATTTCTAGTTTAAGTTTGGGTAGAAAGTCGACGACATACTCTGCGCCGCGATAAAGCTCGGTATGACCTTTCTGGCGACCAAAACCTTTAACTTCGGTCACGGTAATACCTTGAATGCCGACCGCCGATAAGGCTTCTCGTACATCTTCTAATTTAAATGGCTTAATAATGACGGTAATAAGTTTCATAGGAGTTCCTTACAGTTCGATTGGTAGACTTAAGTTCACTAAAAAGAGAGTGGCATCCGCAGTGCTACCACCACTGCCTTGGTCAATCACTTGGCTGACTGCAAAGCGAAGGCGCTCATTAAATTGATAGCCTAAATCGACATGGCTGTAGGATGAGCTACTGTCTTCATGGTCGTTAACCCCAAGAGACAGGCTAAGATCTTGGTAGCTATAGCTGAGCAGGTAGTAGAGGTAGTCACCGGCGATATCGTCGCTGGTGGGGGCAGTTAGGCTAACGCTAACGTCTTGGTAGCCTAGACCTAAGGAAACTTCCGCGTAATCGTTGAAGTCGACGATAGATGAGGCTGTTCCTTTCGTTTGTGGGTAGTAATAGTTTAGATAGCTTAGGTTGTAGCTAAAGTCGTTAATGGCGCCTTGATAGCCCAGATAAAAGTCGACTTCTGTGCCGAGCGTATCATCGCCCGATGAGCTCCAGATGCCTGCATAGGCACCACTTTGATGTTCGTATTCCAGAGTACCAGCGAGTGCTGGGGAACCATTACTTAAATCCAGACCACGAAATAAGTACAGGTTGGAAACATCGACAGAGGCACTTATCTCGGCGTGAACAGGCAGGGCTGCCATCGCACAAGTAATTAAAGCAGAGGCGTGAAGTAATTTTTTCATGGTAGATCCTTAGGTGTTATAAATGAGGAACGC
This sequence comes from uncultured Oceanospirillaceae bacterium, assembly GCA_937974825.1. Classification (GTDB taxonomy): domain Bacteria; phylum Pseudomonadota; class Gammaproteobacteria; order Pseudomonadales; family Oceanobacteraceae; genus Venatoribacter. Next base: position 3,841 of record CALJVD010000033.1, read on the forward strand.
CTTAGAACCATTGCATTAACTGTGCCAACTAGTAAAAAACCTTATCTATCAACAGGTTAATGTTTTTTGGTGGCGATTAGGGCTAAGAAAATGCTTTGTAAGGGGGAGGTAAAAAGCAGTAAAAGCACCGAATAAGCGCATAGAAATAATCTTGGTCTTTGGTGGTGCAGTTTTCAGAAGTTTTGCTCTAGAGTAGTGCAGTTATGAAAAACGGGTGTTTGTAATACTTTGATTTATAAGGACTTTTAGTTGGCACGGTTCTCGCAATAGATAATCTATTTGGAGCCTTATACTATGACCGAACTTGCCACTTCCCATTTATCATTTACAAAAATGCACGGCTTAGGTAATGATTTTATGGTGCTTGATGCTACCCAAGCCGCCATCGAACTAAGCAAAGAGCAAATTCAACTAATGGCTGATCGACATTTTGGCGTAGGCTTTGATCAGTTATTAATGGTGGAACCTGCCCCAACAAAGGATGTGGATTTTGGTTATCGAATATTTAATGCCGATGGCTCAGAGGTAGAGCAATGCGGGAATGGCGCACGTTGTTTTGCTGCCTTTGTGCGCAACAAAGGATTGTCGCAACACAATCCACTCCGTGTTGCCACTCAGTCGGGTGTGATTGAGCTATTGCTGTCAGACGATGGCTTAGTGCAGGTTAATATGGGTGTCCCTAAAACAGAGCCGAAAGACATTCCCTTTACCGCTTCAGGTAACGCCATCAGTTATAAAATTGCCATTGCCGGTGAGTTAATTAACTTATCGGTGGTGAATATGGGTAATCCCCACGCCGTTATACAAGTGAATAATATTGATAAAGCACCGGTTGAACGATTAGGACCGCTGATTGAATCAAACTCTCACTTCCCTGAACGGGTCAATGTGGGTTTTATGCAGGTAATTTCATCGAGCCAGATTCGCTTGCGTGTCTATGAACGTGGTACAGGAGAAACCTTAGCCTGTGGTACGGGTGCTTGTGCAGCGGTAGTGGCTGGTATACGTGCCGGATTATTAGACAGCGAAGTTAAGGTTCAGCTACCTGGTGGCGAATTGATTATCGAATGGAACGGACCAAATAGCCCAGTGGTAATGCATGGCCCCGCCGTGATGTTGTATGATGGGCAATGGTTACTCGATTAGGCATTAACGCCTTTATTTTGAATTTAAGCAGGTTGATTGAATGAAAAACCGTCAAGCCGAGATCGCCCAAGCATTGCAGGTGGTACCACCTTTTGCATCGACTCAAGACTTAGAGTCAGAGCTGAACCGTCGTATCGACTTTATTGCATCTAGTTTACAAACAACGGGTTTAAAGACGTTGGTGCTGGGGATTAGTGGTGGCGTTGATTCCACTTTGGCAGGACGTTTATCGCAGCTAGCGGTAGAGCGTTTACGAGCGCAAACTAACGATAACGGCTATCAGTTTATCGCCCTGCGTCTGCCTTATCAGACTCAGCAAGATGAAACCGATGCACAGGCGGCTTTAGCCTTTATAGGCGCGGATCAAATACGCGATATTAATATCGCAGCGTCGGTACAAGGCTTAGCGGCAGAAATCCCCGACCTTGAGCATCTACCCGCAGAAAAAGCCGACTTTATACGCGGAAATATCAAAGCGCGTATTCGCATGGTGGCACAATTTACGGTAGCGAATGCCAATGCAGGGCTGGTTATAGGTACCGATCATGCGGCTGAAGCAGTAATGGGGTTTTTTACTAAATACGGCGACGGCGCTTGCGACTTAGCGCCTTTAACGGGCTTAGTGAAAGGACAAATCCGTGCGATGGCGAGTCATTTAGGTGCAACCGATGCCTTAGCCTATAAAGTACCAACCGCAGACTTGGAAGAGCTCAATCCATTAAAGCCCGACGAAGTGTCGTATGGCGTGAGTTACGACGATATTGATCGCTTTTTGCATGGCTTAGAAGTCAGCGATGCAGTGTATCAGCGTATTGTGAGTGCCTACGACGGCAGCCAACACAAACGCGAGATGCCTAAGGCTCCTCGCTAATCTATACGCAAGATTTAAGCAGGCATAAAAAAAGCAGCCCGAAGGCTGCTTTTAAGTAATCAGTTTCGACTGATTATTAAAGCTGGGGACCTGCTGCTTTAATAGCGTCTGAAACGTTATACTTTTTAAAGTTTTCAACGAACTGAGCGGCTAGTTCTTTAGCAGCTGCGTTGTACTTTTCTGAGTCTGCCCATGCTTTGCTTGGGTTCAATAGCTTGCTATCAACGCCTTCGACTGCAGTTGGTACTTGTAGGTTAAATACAGGTACAGTTTCAGTTTCAACGTTACGTAGTTTGCCTGTTTGAATAGCAGCAATTACCGCACGAGTAGTAGGAATGCTGAAACGCTCACCTACGCCGTAAGGACCGCCAGTCCAGCCAGTGTTCACTAGGTAAACCTGAGAATCAAACTCAGTCACACGCTTCATTAATAACTCAGCGTATTCGCCTGCAGGACGTGGGAAGAACGGTGCACCAAAACAGGTAGAGAAAGTAGAACGTAAACCTTTTACGCCACCCATTTCAGTAGAACCAACCAATGCAGTGTAGCCAGATAGGAAGTGGTAAGCCGCTTGTTCTTTAGTAAGAACAGATACTGGAGGTAGTACACCAGTCATATCGCAAGTTAAGAAAATAACTGCTTTTGGCTCGCCTGCACGGTTTTCTAAAACGCGCTTTTCAATGTGGCTTAGTGGGTATGCGCAACGAGTGTTTTCAGTTTTAGAAACGTCATCGTAGTCGGCGACACGAGTAACAGGGTCGATCACGACGTTTTCAACGATAGCACCGTAACGGATAGCATCCCAAATAATAGGTTCGTTTTTCTTAGACAGGTTGATTGTCTTAGCGTAGCAACCACCTTCAATGTTAAATACTGTGTCTTTGCCCCAACCGTGTTCGTCGTCACCAATTAAGTAACGTTCTGGGTCGGCAGAAAGAGTAGTTTTACCAGTGCCTGATAAACCGAAGAATAAGCACACATCGCCATCTTCACCAACGTTGGCTGAACAGTGCATAGGTAGCACGTCTACGTCTGGAAGTAGGAAGTTTTGTACGCCGAACATGGCTTTTTTCATTTCGCCGGCATAACGCATGCCCGCTAAAAGTACTTGGCGAGTAGCAAAGTTTAGAATAACAGTACCGTCAGAGTTAGTGCCGTCGCGCTCTGGTTCACAGACAAAGCCAGGTGCGTTAATTAGCGTCCACTGTTCTTTGTTAGACGGGTTGTACTCTTCAGGAAGAATAAATAAGTTACGACCGAACAAGTTCTGCCAAGCAGTCTCAGTAATCATTTTAACTGGTTGGTAATGTTCAGGGCTGGCGCCAACGTGAACATTAGAAACAAATTGATCTTTGTCGGCTAAGTAGGCTTCTACGCGTGCCCATAGCTCATCAAATTTTTTGGCATCAAAAGGACGGTTAATGCTGCCCCAGTCGATAGCATCTTTGCTGCCGGGTTCTTCAACAATAAAGCGGTCCATTGGCGAGCGACCAGTACGATGACCGGTTTCAACAACCAGTGCGCCATTATCTTGTAATTGACCTTCGCCACGTAAGATAGCTTGTTCAACTAGAAAGGAAGTCGACAAATCAGTGTAAATAGTACTCATATTGGTGCCCCAAGGGTTCCTCTCAGTGGTGCGTGTACCCACGCCTGAAAATATACCTGCCAGCAAGCAGAGATGTAAAGGCGCCGGATTGTAGCAGAGTTAGACCAAATGCTAAACACTCTCTTTTGGAAAGCGCTCGTATTTGGCCTAAACTTTTGTTTACATGCCTTGCAAACGCAGTGCTAGTGCGGATGGCGCTCGGGAAATAAGCTTTCTACTTCCTTGCGATCAAAGCTGTAATGTTGCTGACAAAACTCGCAGTTAATACTAATGCGCTTCTGTTCTTCTAACAGCGCATTTAATTCATCATAGCCAAGTTGCGTTAATGCAGTAGCTATACGTGGTTTCGAGCAAGAGCAATAAAAGCCTAGCTCAGTGCTTGGAAACACACGGGTGTTTTCCTCATGGAATAAGCGGTGTAGCAACACATCAGCAGGAAGACCAAGTAACTCTTCGTCTTTTACTGTCGCAGATAACTGATGAATTCTATCCCATGCATCTTCGTCGGCAATTTCTTCGGCCGGCGTTGGAATTTTCTGAATCATTAAACCTGCCGCATTCTTACCGTCGGCGGTTAACCAGAATAAACTAGGCAGCTGTTCAGATTGAGCAAAATATTCTTCTAAGGCTGCAGCAATATTACCACCGCTGATGGCAGTGATGCCCTGATAGCGCTGACCCTGTTCTGGTTCTAGGGTAATAATCAATTGGCCATTCTCAAAGATTAATTCATGGTTGTCGGTAGTTTCATCATAGCGAGCAATGGCACGTAATTGGCCTTTTTCATTTGTCTCTGCTTGCAATAAACGAATATTACCCTCAAGACGGGCTTGTAAAGTAATACGTCCAGCAAATTTTAAGGTCGCACTTAAAATGGCGGTAGCTGCCATGAGCTCACCTAAGTGAGTAGCAACTAGTTGTGGGTATTTGTGACGACGTATCACTTCTTGATAGCTTTCATTGAGATGGGTGATTTCACCACGAACATCGGTGCCGTCGAAGCTAAAACGCTGTAAGTAATCGCTGCTCATTTAATAATCCTGCTGCTGCTTAAAGCGCGCTAAGTCACGACGCTCTTTTTTGTTGGGTTTATGGTCTGGAGTCTGCATAAAGCTTTTATTGATACGCCTTTGTTCGGCTTTATCCATACGATCTTTAATGCTTTGAGGTGTTTCTTCGTATAACAGTTGTGCTTCGGGGGCGCCGCGTCGTTGGTCCGACAATGCTTTAACGATAATTACTTTCTCATCAAAACCTTGACGAACTTTTAGCGTGGCACCGATTTCTACTAGCTTACTTACTTTAGTACGCTGCCCTTCGTAATGCACTTTGCCGCCTTCAATCGCTGCTTTAGCTAAAGAGCGAGTTTTATAAAAGCGAGCGGCCCATAGCCATTTGTCGAGACGAATACTCATAATAATAAGCTGTTAGTAGAGGTTGGAAGAGTCTAATAATAAATATTGGGCTCAATTAACAAATTTCAAGCGCCTGAGTATACAGAAGCTCATCAAATGCCTCGATACCAAAAAATTGATCGTTAGTTTTAGCGGGCTTTTGGCTGTCGGGGTTGTTTACACACACGACCCACTCAACTCCCCAGCGAGCAGCGGACTCTAATACCGCATGACTGTCATCTATAAAAATAGCACGGGATTTATCAAACCCTTCATCTTGTTCTAAAGCATTCCAAAACTCAGCTGTTTCTTTCGGTTGCTGATAGTCGTGTGAGCTAATAATGCGGTCGACGTATTTGTTTAAGCCTGTATGCTGCATTTTTAAGTTAACGCTGTCTCGGTGGGCGTTAGTGACAATTACGGTGCGTTTGTTGAGCTCGCGCATATGTTGAAGAAAATCGAGCACTTGCGGACGAATAGCAATTTTGTGGGCAACGTCTTTTTTAAGCTCTAAAATATTCAGGCCGGTTAAGTCTGCCCAAAAATCTAGGCAGTACCAGTCGAGAGTGCCGACTAAACCAACAAAACTTTTATTTAAATCGGCAAGCGCTTCTGCTTCACTTATACCGCGAAGTTTGGCATAACACTGAGGTACATAGGTTAGCCAAAAATAATTGTCGAAGTGCAAGTCTAATAAGGTGCCGTCCATATCCAATAAAACGGTATCTATTTGTTGCCATTGTGGCGCGTGCATAGGGTTATACTTCATAGTTAAAAGACATTGTTAATAGGATTGTCATGCATATAAAACCAAAGATACTAGCTCGTCATGTGGTGGCGCAAAGTCGTTTATTTAGAATTGAATCTTTTGATTTGCGATTTAGCAATGGTGTTGAGCGCACCTATGAGCGTTTGGTTCCAGGTGGTCCTGGTGCGGTAATGCTTGTTCCCCTGCTTGATGACGAAACCGTTGGTTTAATTCGTGAGTATGGCGGTGGTATCGAAGATTATACCTTAACTTTGCCTAAGGGTGCGTTGGACTTAGGTGAAAGCTTAAAGGATGCCAGTAACCGTGAGCTACAAGAAGAAATCGGCTTTGCTGGCACCGAGTTTATTCACCTTAAACAATTAAGCTTATCGCCAAGTTACATGCGCAGTGGTATCGATGTCGTTTTAGTTCGAGGTTTATACCCATCTAAATTAGACGGAGACGAACCCGAGCCTCTAGAGTTAGTGCCTTGGAAACTGAACAATCTAACCGAACTCTATATTCAAGAAGACTTCACTGAAGGTCGAGCTTTAGCAGCGCTGACGCTTGCGCAAGAATATTTAGCCGGACGTTTCCCTGGTAAGGAACTCTAAATTAAGTGCGCGGTACTTTTCTGATGCGGCCAGATCCATCAATGGCAACATAAACAAAGACCGCGTCGACCACTTTACGACGTGTGTTTTCGTTAGGGTTGCGCGTCCAGACTTCAATACCAATACGAATAGACGACGTACCAATTTCTAATAGCTTGGTATAAAAACCAACCGTTGCTCCTACACGAATAGGCGACATAAATACAACCGACTCTAACGCAACGCTAGCTGTTCTGCCTTGTGCTAAGCGTGACGCCAAACCTTCAGCGGCGTGATCCATTTGAGCAACCACCCAGCCTGCGGTGATATCGCCATGCATATTTGCATCGTTACGCGTGGGAATAAGTCTTAATGTGAGCTCACCTTCTGGGCGAGGTTCTAGTTCATCGTGACTGACGTCAGAGGATGCAAACGGGGATAACATAGTTCACCTGTTTATTAGAGTTATTATGTGCGCGAATTGTACGTTTATTCGAACAAAATTCCAGCAGTTTCATTGCTGCTGAATGGTTAGGGATAAAGCTTTTCAGGCAGCCAAGTGGCTATTTCTGGCCAGAGCGCCAAGGCAATAAGCAGAAGAACCTGAATACCAATAAAGGGCGCAACGCCACGATAAATAGTGCTGGTTTGTATGCTCTTCGGCGTAACACCTCTTAGATAAAACAAAGCAAAACCAAAGGGTGGCGTTAAAAATGATGTTTGTAGGTTAATGGCAATCATAATACCTAACCAAATAGGATCGACACCCATCATAAAGAGTACAGGCGCTACTATAGGCACAACCACTAGGGTGATTTCAATAAAATCTAATATGAATCCTAGGAAAAAGATAATCACCATGACCAGTAACATGGCTGAGAAGACACCGCCGGGTAACTGATTAAAGAAATCGTGAATGAGCTCTTCGCCACCAAACCCGCGGAAGGTTAGTGAGAACAGCGCCGCGCCAATTAAAATCATAAACACCATGCCTGATACTAATAGGGTGGAGTTCATAACCTCTTTTAAACGACCAAGACTTAACTGCCCGTACATGGCTGCTAAAACAATAGAACAGCCTGCCCCTATGCCGGCGGCTTCAGTGGGCGTGGCAATACCGGTTAAGATAGAACCCAGTACCGCAATAATTAACACCAACGGTGGTAGTAAGCCTTTGAGTAACTCAAAGATAAAAGCAATATTTAATGCTGGGCGGTCAGATACTGCCGGCGCTGCTGCAGGACGAAATAACGCCACAAAGCTAATATAAAGAAGATATAAGACAACCAGTAGTAAGCCGGGAATCAGCGCGCCAACAAATAAGTCGGCAACCGAAATACTGTCAGGACTAAAAATCCCCATTTTTAATTGAGACTGCTGATAAGCACTGGAAAGAACATCGCCTAATATAATCAGAACCGTCGAGGGAGGGATGATTTGTCCAAGCGTACCGGTTGCGGCAATAGTACCGGTTGATAAAGCCGGACTGTAATTCTGCTTCAGCATAGTCGGAAGCGATATTAGCCCCATGGTGACAACGCTGGCACCGATAATACCGGTACTAGCGGCCAATAACGCACCGACCAACACTACGGAAAACCCCAGGCCACCACGCATCGGTCCAAAGAGTAGCCCCATATTGTGCAGTAATCGCTCTGCTACACGAGACTTTTCAAGCATCACGCCCATAAATACAAACAGGGGCACCGCCACTAAAATTTGATTGCTCATGATGCCAAACACCCTGTTAGGGAAGGCATTTAAGAAAGCGGGATCAAAGGTATTGGTGAGAATCCCAATACCGGCAAATAGCAAAGACACACCGGCCAACGTAAAGGCAACAGGAAACCCTGCCATTAATACGATGCACACACAGATAAACAGCAGAATCGCCATAAAACCGATCATTATTGGCGCTCCGTATCTGCAGTCGGTTTGAGAGTTTTAATAAACTCCGCAATCGATTGAAGCAACATTAGTACCGGCATTACTAAAATAAGTGACTTTAATAAGTACACAAAAGGTAAGCCGCCGGTTTCATCAGAACGTTCTAAAATTGCCCAACTGTTGCTGACATAGCGCCAACTCATGGCAAATAAAAATATACAAAAAGGAATAACGAATAAAATAATGCCAACCTGCTCTACTCTGTTTTTACGCGCTTGAGACCAGTTTTTAGATAAAACATCGACGCGCACATGAGCACCCTGCTGCCAAGTATAAGCAATACCCAACATAAAAAGAGTGGCATGCAGGTATAAAACAGATTCCTGTAAGACAACAGACGGTAGGCCTAAAAAGTAGCGCATAACAACCACTGCGCAAATTAAGATCACCATGAATAAAGACAGCCAGCGAATACTGCGACCGACAACAGTCGTAAAACGATCAATCATAAAGTTAAGCCATTTATAGTTGTCAGTAGGCAAGAATTGCCCAACGTTAACATTAAACGCAGCATCGGTATTATTTTAATCATGCGATGGTCTACGGTGGAATTTCACGTATTATAGCGACCTAAACAGGATGTTCCTAACGCCAAAAGATAGAAAAAAGCATTTTAAGGAAAGAAATTGAAAAAAAGAGTTGACGAAACTCAACTCTGTCCTTAATATGCCGCCCCAATACGCCGGCATAGCTCAGTTGGTAGAGCAACTGACTTGTAATCAGTAGGTCCTCAGTTCGACTCCGAGTGTCGGCACCAAATTCAAGCCCTAAGTATCTGATACTTGGGGCTTTTTTTTGCCCGTTTTTTTTAATACCCCCAATATTACCCACATTACCTACAAGTTGTTTTGCTTCAGCCTAAGTAAAGCTTCATGATAAAGTTCTTAGCAATTTTATTTCGCTCAGTCTGTGTTTAACTCTGCTTAGCCAAAGCTTGTTAAGCGCCATTAAAGCAGGTGTAAATACTAGAAGAATAGGTGACAAAAGTAATGAGAATATTAAAGAAACCTGTACTTGCCGCTACCATTAGTTTGGTTGCGTTTTCAGCTGTAGTGGTTGCTCAGGCAGATGAGGGTAAAGACAGTTTAGGTCCGAAATTCTATGGTAAATTTCACGTAACCATGGATTTACAGAAAAACGACAACACAATAGACCCATCCAAAGACGAGCCCAGCCACTGGGCTTTGAACTCACGCAGCTCTCGTGTGGGTGTACAGCAAGATATTCCACTTAACGAAGACATTACTGCTTTCTATAAATTAGAGGTGGGGGTAGAAGTGGATGATGGTGATAAAAGTGGTCAGTCGTTTTCTCAGCGTGATGTATATCTTGGTATTAAGGGCGATTATGGCCAGTTACAAGCCGGTCGTTTTAGTACGCCGCTACGAAAGACAGAAGGTAAGATTGAAGCGTTTAACTCGCTTAGGGGTGATATTAATGCAGTATTAGGGGCACAGTCTCGGGTCAGTAATATTGTGCAATACAGCTCTCCTAAGTTTGCCGACACTGTTATTAATCTGGCCTTTATGCCAGGCGAAAACGAAGTAGACAGTGTTGGTGTTAACCAAACGCGCTTAGCCAATGCCTACAGTGCTGCTGTGGTTTACGGTGCGGGTAATCTGTACGCTGCCTTGGCATTAGGTAAAAACTTAGAATCAAAAACTGCCACTGAAGTTGATGAGCGCAGTGACCGCATTCAGTTAGCAGCTAAATACCAACTCGGTAACGCCGCTTTCGGTGCAATTGTTCAGCACGCTGAAGACAGCAATAACAGTGAGTTGAAAGAAAACGCCTTTATTATCAATACCACCTATCGTATTGAAGCCTATACCTTAAAAGCCCAGTACGGTTTAAATAAAGGTGACTCCACTAGCAATAAGCGCACTCTGGCTGCAGTTGGCGTGGATTATAAACTTACGGATAAGGCTTTTGTTGGATTAAATTACGCTGCTTTAGATATTGAAAAAGGCGTAAACGAATCAAAGGAAAGAGAACTGTCCTTTGGTTATAGCCAAGCGTTTTAGGTGGCAAAACATTGCTAACCTAAGATGAAAACCAATTAAGTGCTCTGAAAACAGTTGTATCTATTTAAGTAAAATAGGCGCACTGTGAAATACACCCTCGCCGCCTGAAGGCCTGCTTCAAAGGCGAGCCTGTAAATAGTACATGAGTAGCCAATACCGTGTTAGATATGGGCACTGCCGATAACGATGCTGCCGGTAGAACCACACCCGACCATACCGAATTACACGCTGGTGATATTAGCGGGCAAACACTGGAGCCTGGTTTGTATAAATGGGGCATTGACGCTTCTTTTGCGGGCATTGTTTTAGCCATAAAAGCTATTACTGTTAATACCGGCACAACAATGAATGGCCGATTATTCTCTCAAACGGCCGTGACCTTAGAAATGAATACTATTACTCAGCTTCCCCATCCTTGCAATGACAAGCCCAGTTGCTACATTAACCCTCATAAATATAACAAAGGGTTGAGTAATGAATTTTGATGAATACCGTCAGATGGATGGTGTGGCATTAGCGCAGGCAGTGGCTAATAAAGAAGTAACCGCCAGTGAGTTATTGGAAATCGCTATAGCTCGTGCAGAGGAAGTTAATCCTGAGCTTAACGGCTTAATTATTCCTTTATATGAGCAAGCGCGAGACGTAGCTAAAAACCCAGTGGCAGGCTCGTTGTCGGGTGTTCCCATGTTATCTAAGGACTTCTATCAAGAGATGGCCGGTGCCCCGCACTATATGGGCAGCAAAGGTCTTAAGCGCATTAACAATATTGCTCAATCTGACTCCGAATTAGTCAAGCGCTGGCGCCAAGCTGGGTTAGTGATTTTTGGCCGCACTAATACTCCTGAATTTGCTGCGAAAGGCATTACCGAACCAGAGGCGTGGGGAGCTACCCGTAATCCATGGAATACAGATCATACGCCGGGTGGCTCATCCGGTGGTTCTGCTGCCATGGTGGCTGCTGGGGTTGTGCCTTTTGCCGGCGCTAACGATGGTGGTGGTTCTATTCGTATTCCTGCTGCCTGTTGTGGGCTGTTTGGCTTAAAGCCAGGGCGTGGTCGCGTGCCCTGGGGACCAAATATGCAAGAAGCTATGCATGGCATGGCGATTAATCACGTGGTTACTCGTTCTGTACGAGATAGCGCTGCAGTATTAGATGCAACGCACGGAGACGAGCTCGGCAGCTTAGTAAAAATAGCGACTCCGCAAAATAGTTATTTAGAGGCCATTGAACAAAAAACACCTACGCTGCGTATTGCTTACAGTACGCGCTCACCTATTGGCAGTGAGGTTGATCAAGAAGCGATTAAAGCAGTAGAAAAAACAGTCAAACTACTGACTGACTTAGGCCATCATGTTGAGGAAGCGGAGCCTAATATAGATGGTGAGCAGATGATGCTGGAATGGCTACGCATGTGGTTTGTGAACTGTGCATTAACCGCCAATGAGGTTCGTAAACTAGGGGCAAATCGTGGTTCTGATATGGAAATAGATACCCAAGTCATGGCTGCGGTAGGTAGCGGAATGAAAGCCATGGATTACGTTCGTGGGTATTACGAGGTGCAGAAGTATGGCTATCAATGGGATCTATTTATGCAGACCTATGATTTCTGGCTAACACCCTCTTTAGGTATGGCTCCGGCGAAAATAGGTGCAATGGCCACGCCAGCGATTGAAAAGTTGGGCGCCAAATTGGCGTTAGGATTAAAAGCCGGCAGTATTATTCGTCATACCGGCATGTTGGAGCGTGTGGCGCGAGAAAACCTTAAATACACACCCTTTACGCAATTGGCTAACGTGATTGGGGTTCCGGGTATGTCAGTTCCCTTGCACTGGTGTGATAATGGATTGCCTCTTGGAGTTCAGTTTGTAGGGGCGCATGGTGATGAAGCTAAGTTATTGAATTTAGCTGCGCAACTAGAAGAAGCGCAGCCTTGGTTTCATCGAGTACCTAAATAATAAGAGAATGAATAAAGAGGATATCAATGGATATAGTATCTGAAATAGCACGCCATATTCGTCACTACAATGGACAGATAGCTTTTGCTTTAGTCGTGACTCTGCTGGTGATTTTTGGCGGCGAGATTAACCGCACCATTCGAAAGCTTGTGGCAGGTTGGAATGTGATGCTACGCGTATTGGTGTTCGTTATATTCTGTGCACTAGGTTACGGGCTTTTGGCGTCTTGGCTTACTGGTTTTTTACAAGGGCAATTACGCGGATTATCAAACCCAGTGTATCTCGTGGTGGTAATAGGGTCTTTTGTAGTATTAGGCTGGTTAGCTGAGAGAGGTCGTTGGCGTTAGAAATATTGCAGGCAAAAAAATAGGGCGATTAAAACTTCCTGTAGTAATCGCCCTGCACCCTAGCGCCGTCCTGGTTATCTAGATTCATTCATCCTTAACAGTCCGTTGTATTCCGCATGCACTTCCAGTGCTTGTTATTATCCTTTGAGACTTCCTAGTCGTATCCATATGCTGTGATCCGTACAGCCTTGTGCATCCCTACAACAGCTATATTAGCAAAGCCCTTATATTTTATGGGGACGAAAGATACAAAATGTTACATTTTCTAAAAGACATTTCTTTCAGGGGGATTAATAAAACCTATATAAAACAAAGGGTTATGATTTTTCTTGAGTTGATGAAGGGGTTTTTCTAGTGAACATGACTTGAAAGTCTTACTGCTTTGTAAGACATGTCTTACACGAGAGTGGTGAAATGTCTTGAAATGTAATCACATTGTGAGCAGAAATACTGCGAAAAGAGTGGCAAACTCCGAACGGTTACGGAGTTTGGTGTAGAAGAGTTGTTACGCCCGACGCTTAGAGTTAACTAATGCAGAGAACCCTTGAGGGTCGACCAACTCGCCATCGTCCCCTATTTCTGGGTAAGGAATGTTTCGTTGCTGACAGAATTTAGTGATTTGCGGTTGGCACCATTCAAAGAATAAACGGTTGTAGGTGTCATCATCGAGACGACGATGCTCTAACATGCCCGCAGCTTTACGTTGCCGAATCGCTTCAGACAATAACATGGATGCCGCTACCGAAACATTAAACGATTCCACCATGCCATACATAGGGATAATTAGATGTTCGTCAGCCAGCTCAGCGGCCTTTTCACTGATGCCATCTAATTCTGATCCCATCAGAAGTGCGGTTGGCTGAGTAAAGTCGTATTCACGGTAATCTTTAGCGCTATCGCTTAAATGAGCTGCGCAAACGCGTAGACCTTGTTGCTTTAGGTGATCAATAGCGCCTTCAATAGATTGATGAGTCACTACTTCAACCCAGTTGCCACTGCCAGCAGTTTGATTGCCAAACAAACGGTATTTTTCATCTAACCAGACGTTATGAACTTTAGGTACAGCAAAAGCATCACAGCTGCGTACTATGGCAGAGAGGTTACGTTCTTTATGAACCTCGTCACATAAAATAGTCAGGTCAGGCTGACGTAAATGAAGCGTTTGTTTAATACGTTGTAGGCGTTCAGGCGTCACTGCTAAAATCACCGCATAAAATAAAAGGCGGCATTGTATAAAAAGCATTCACTAAATGCACGGAGGAAGCGATGCAAGGAAATTTTTTGTTAGGAGTGCGCTATTTTTTTGATGGCGTGAAGTATATGCGCCAACCCGGCATTAAGCGCTACGTGGCGTTGCCTATACTCTTCAATATCATTTTAGTTGGTGCAGCCAGCTGGTGGGGCGTCACGTTAATTACCGACTGGATGAGTGATTTGGCACAGTGGTTTCCAAGCTGGCTAAGCTGGTTATATTGGATACTGATGCCTTTGCTGGTGATAACCTTTGTTATCGCTCTTGCCTATTTTTTTAGTACATTTCTAATGATACTTATGGCGCCAATTAATGGCTTGCTGAGTGAGAAAGTCGATTTGCTTGAGGGTGCCAAACTACCGCCCGAATCTCTGTGGTCTATGACCAAGCGTACGGTGTTTCGTGAACTGGTAAAACTTGGGTACTTAATACCGCGCTATCTTATTATTATGTTGCTAAGTTTTGTGCCACTCGTACAACTGGCTGTGCCCTTTATTGCTATGGTGTTTGCAAGTTGGGTGATGGGGATGCAGTACATTGATTACTCGTTCGATAATCGCAAAATTCACTTCAAAGAAACCAAAGCAGCTCTGCATCAAGACCGTTTAACCGTACTGGGGTTTGGTGCCACTGCAGCCGTGTTATTTACTATTCCTGTGGTGAACTGGTTTGTAATGCCTGCCGCAATCATTGGCGCTACTTTAATGAATAAGCCAAATGATATCGATAAATCAGGCGTACTAAGCAACCAAGTAGTGAAGCGCTAGGCCTGCCCACACGATAAGACCAAACCAGTAGTTCTGTAAGAATGCTTTAAAACATGCTTCTCGTGAGCGATCACGAGAAGACCACACTAACCAAGCAAAGTATAAGCCCCCGATAACCACGCCTAAATAAGCAAAGACGCCCAATTCAAGTTGTCCAAATGCCAATACTAAGCAGCTTAGGGTGATGGCGTAGAGTGTTGATACCATAAATAAATCAAGATCACCGAAAAGCACTGCAGTCGATTTAATGCCTACTTTTAAGTCATCGTCTCGGTCTACCATGGCGTAGAGTGTGTCGTAGGCCATGGTCCAGCTCATGTTGGCGATATAGAGCAACCAAGCTACTTTAGGAATTTCACCGGCTTGCGCAGCAAACGCCATGGGAATAGCCATGGAATAGGCGAGTCCTAAAAACAACTGGGGTAAGTGCGTAAAGCGTTTCGTAAATGGGTACAAAGAAGCTAAGCCTACTGCAGCAAACGACAGCATGATGGTTAGCTTGTTAGTCAGTAAGACCAATAAGAAGGCTAAGCCAATTAACACAGCAAACCCTTTTAAGGCTTGTTTTGCACTTAAACGTCCGGTGACTAAGGGGCGATCGGTGGTGCGCTTAACGGCTCCATCCCAGTGACGGTCAGCAAAGTCGTTAATAATGCATCCTGCTGAGCGCATTAAAAACACACCGGTAATAAAAATAATAACCAAGCTGATATCCGGCTTGCCTTCTCCGGCAATCCAGAGTGCCCATAAAGTGGGGCCTAATAATAAATACGAACCGATGGGACGATTAAGACGGGTTAACATTACCCAGTCGTACCAATTGGGCCATAGGCGATCTAATTGCTTAGTAATAGGTTGCATTGCTGCTCACTTAATTCGCTAAATCTTGTAACTGTTGAGAAAAGGCTTCAGACACCATGAGTGGCTTCTTGCCTAAGTAGAATACCGAACGCCGCGCCCAAGTTAAATCGAAGTCATTAGCGGCACAGCGACTCACCTTCAGTTTTCCACGCTTTAAATGGGGTTGGCGAAATAAATAGCCACCCAAGGATGAGTTACCTAAATGCTGTAAGCGTTTTTCACTTCCGCTTAAGGTAGCTAGCGGAATAGCGGTTCGTGCATAGACAACCGCGACCTCCCCTAACATCAATACCACTTCTCTTACCCAAACTTTTTGATTGGATGAAAGCCACATCTCGGTGCGCTCAACACTAGTGGGGCTGTCGTAGTATTGATTTAATACTTCAACACGAAATTGCCCAGGGCGCAGTGCTTTTAAACGCGCGGTTAATGACCCGGCATCAAATAGCCAGCTACGCCAGAGATAAGGTAATAAAAACGATTGGTAGTTAACCCTTACCGACCAGCTTGGTGAGACGGGGTGGAGTATGTCCGCCAGTGCAGGCATCAGAAGACCTAATATGACAATAAAAACAGCGAAAGGATGCGCTAAAACGACTCTGCTCGCAAGTGTTGTGGGATTGTCGTCCTGATTTAACCGTTGATTTTCATGATGCACCTAAGTAGCTTTATGCTCCTTAAGTAAAAAATAGTATTTTCATCTAGTTATAAAAGGCAGTCTGTATGAAGAAGTGGCAGTGTGTTGTGTGTGGTTGGATATATGACGAAGAGCAAGGCGCACCAGAAGAAGGCATAGCTCCAGGGACTCGCTGGGAAGATGTTCCAGAAGACTTTATTTGCCCAGACTGTGGGGTCGGTAAAGAAGACTTCGAAATGATTGAAATATAGAACATTCATATTTATTAGATTGGACCCTGAGCATGAATCAACAAGCTCCTATTGTAGTGATAGGTACCGGATTGGCCGGATATCACCTCGTTAAAGAATTACGCAAGCTATCACCAGAGCAAGCCATTGTTATGATTACCGCCGATGATGGCCGTAGCTACTCTAAACCTATGCTCTCCACGGGGTTTAGTAAGAATAAAAGCGCCGATGAGTTAGCCATGGCAAGTGCTGCCGATATGGCAGAACAATTAAATATTGTGGTGCGCACTAATACAGAAGTCACCAATATTGTTCCGCTTGAACACAAGCTGTATATCGGTACCGAAGAAGTAAGCTACAGTAAGTTAGTGCTAGCATTAGGAGCAAACGTATTAACGCCACCCATAGAAGGCGATGCACAAGACCGTATTTTCTCTATTAATGACCTGCAAGATTATGCAAAATTTCGTACGGTTGCCGACACCCAAAAACGAGTATTGATAATGGGTGCCGGTTTAATTGGCTGTGAATACGCTAACGATATGTGTGCGGGTGGCTATGAGGTTGATGTGGTTGATCCCAGCGGTCATGCCTTACCTTCACTGTTGCCTGAACCTGCTGGCAAAGCATTACAAGACGGCCTAGAAGAGCTAGGAGTGCGTTTTCATTTAGGTGCGGTTGTCAACACATTGACGCGTCAAGACAGTGGTGTAAAGGCAGAGCTGAGTAACGGAACAACCATTGAGGCCGACCTAGTAGTGTCAGCTATTGGTTTGCGTCCGAGAGTCGATTTGGCCACATTGTCTGGACTAAAAACTGGTGTCGGTATTAAAGTAAACAAATTGCTAGAGACCAGTGCATCTGACATTTATGCCATTGGGGATTGCGCAGAGGTCGAAGGCCGTGCTTTACTCTTCGTTCTGCCGTTAATGGCATCGGCTCGAGCATTAGCAAAAACTTTAGCAGGACAGCCTACTGAAGTAAGCTATGGTGTTATGCCGGTAACGGTAAAAACACCAGCGGTACCCGTTGTGGTATCACCACCGGCGCCTGGATCTGAAGGTAGCTGGGAATTTGAAGGAACTGGTAAAGATATCGAAGCGAAATTTTGTAACCAAGCTGGCCAATTGTTAGGCTATGCTTTGACAGGTGCCAAGGTTGCGAATAAATTAGCTTTGAATAAACAATTACCAGCGATTTTGCCCTAAAATGTTCCTTGCTTAACGGATGGAACTGAATAATTAAAAAATAAGGATAACAACTATGCGTAAACCAGAACTTGTAGCTGCAATTGCAGAAAAAGCAGATCTAACAAAAGAAAAAGCATCTGAAGTAGTGACTGTAATTACAGAGCAAATTGCTAAAGCATTAAGCGAAGGCGACTCGGTAAGTCTGATTGGCTTTGGTACTTTTGAAGTGCGTGAGCGTAAAGAGCGTAAAGGTAAGAACCCACAAACCGGTGCAGAAATTACTATTCCTGCAGCGAAAGTGCCTGCGTTTAAAGCGGGTAAAGGCTTGAAAGACGCTGTACGTCAATGATATGGGTGGCGCTGTAGGTTTCAAATCTACAGCGCTTCTCTTTTTAATTAACCAATAAAACAGTACAGAATAGTTATATGATCTGGTTGATTTCTGTACAAGGTCTTGAATCTCCCTTTCAGTCTGTCACAATCGCATCGTTTTATTGAGAGCCGTCCCCTTGGCTTTAATCTATTCTATTTTGCTCGAGATAAATTATGTTTAAATTCCGTGCTTTACTGTGGGCGCTTGGTTTATTAATGAGAAAATCAGCGCGTAAAAATCCGGATTTCCGTAAGCAGCTTGCAGGGAAAGACTTTGTTTTTCAGCTGCAAACAGAAAACGGTAAAATTGTTCGCCACTATAAAGTGGCAAATGATAAGGTGGTAAGCAAAGGTCGTGCTCATAAAGAGCCTGCTTTTACCATTAGCTTCAAAGATGCCGAAACTGGCTTACGCATTATGACGTCGAAAGATAAGAATGCGTTTATGAAAGGGATCCAAGAAAAAGATATCGTTATTAGTGGCGATTTATCTTTACTTATGTGGTTCCAAGGCATTACTAAGCATTTAAAATCGTCTAAAAAGAAAAAAAGATAAACCAACCAACTATGGTCGGTTAAGGTGATAAAGATGACCCTGACACGTCGTGTCCTATTAGCGATGACACTGGCCATAGTTCTAGGTAGTCTAACCAAGCTTCTACTCGGCCTGGATTGGCTGCCTGCCCTGCTGCATACCTTTCTACAAGTTCATTTAGTTGATGGCCTATTTAACCTAGGCGGCCAAGTGTTTCTGGCAAGCTTAAAACTGCTGGTGGTTCCGCTTGTCTTTGTCTCATTGGTTTGTGGTGTTTGTCAGTTAAAAGATCAGAGCAGTTTAGGGCGTATGACCTTAAAGACCTTGGTGTTGTATCTTGGTACCACAGGCTTAGCTATATCCATGGCACTGCTGTTGGCTACTTGGTGGCAGCCCGGTATCGGTATTGAAATGCAAGCCGATTTAGAGTTTCAGCCGGCAGAGCCTGTGCCACTCTTCGACGTGCTGCTGAATATGTTTCCTAGCAACCCTTTTGCCGCCATGGTAGAAGCTAATATGTTGCAAGTGATTGTGTTTGCCCTGTTGGTGGGCATTGCGATTGGTAGAAGCGGTGAAGCTGGCAAGCGCTTAGGTTCACACTTTAAAGATTGGGATACGGCTTTAATGAGCCTGACAACCCTCTTAATTAACCTCGCGCCTTATGGTGTGTTCTGCTTGTTGTTTACGTTATTTGCACGACAAGGCTTGGCCACCGTGGGTGATTTACTTCTATATATGGCTACTGTTGTTTCCGTTCTGTTATTGCACTGCTTTGTTGTTTATCCAGTAATACTGAGAACATTAACGCGACTCTCGCCTATTCCGTTCTTATTGAAAATGCGACAAGTTCAGTTGTTTGCCTTTAGTACGGCTACCAGTACCGCCACCATTCCTGTGACCTTAGATACAGTCGAAAATAAGCTCGGTGTTGATAACAAAGTGTCTTCGTTTGTTATTCCTTTAGGCGCCACCATTAACATGGACGGTACGGCTATTATGCAGGGAGTAGCGACAGCCTTTATTGCTCAAGCCTATGGTATAGATTTAAGCATGACCGATTATTTGCTAGTCGTACTAACCGCTACTTTGGCATCGATTGGCACGGCTGGCGTACCAGGCGTTGGCTTGGTCACTTTAGCGATGGTATTGCAGCAAGTTAGTCTACCGGTAGAAGGGATTGCACTGATTATTGGTGTAGACCGCCTATTAGATATGCTCAGAACGGCCGTTAACGTAACCGGAGACTCCATGGTGGCTTTGATTGTTGGTCGCAGTGAGCAGGCCTTTGATGAGTCTGTCTATCAAGACCCAACAGCCGGTGAATCGCTAGCGTGATTAAGCATTTTTTTATATCAGCAACCTTACTTGCTGCATCCTTTGTTTCTGCGGCAACAACACCTACTGATGTGGCACAGACACGTATTTCAGAAATCATAGAGTTAAGCCGCTTAACGGGGTTAAGTGTGCAGGCGCGTAATGTGACCCAACAAGTGCTCGAGGAAGCACAAGTGCCGTTAGGCAAGCAGTACAAAGTGGTCGGAGTAATCTCTAGCCAGTGGTCAGCTGACAAGCTTCAGGCACACTTTCAAAGTATTCTTAATAGTTATGATGCGGTGGAGTTAGAGCAGCTAGCACAAGCGCTAAATAATCAACATATTCTTTCGGCTCGAAAAAAAGAATTGAGCGCCGTTGCCGAACAAAGCAGCACCGACTATCAGCAGTATATTCAACGACTTCAAACGCAAAAAATAGCCAAAGGCCGACTGCAATACATACGTAATTTAGACCAAGCAATGCAGCTTTCTGCAGTGTTAATTAAGGCAAGACAGTCTATTTATGCGGAGTTAAAGAAGAATGTAGAGGGTTGGCAGCCCGATGAGCATTGGCAGCAGCAATTACAAAAAGATGTGCTGAGCTTTTTGTTCTATGTGCATCGTGGTACCAGTAATCAAGAGCTTCAGCAGTTAATCAATTATTA
This sequence comes from uncultured Oceanospirillaceae bacterium, assembly GCA_937974825.1. GTDB lineage: Bacteria > Pseudomonadota > Gammaproteobacteria > Pseudomonadales > Oceanobacteraceae > Venatoribacter. Next base: position 24,297 of record CALJVD010000033.1, read on the forward strand.
TCGACAGCCACAACTGAGTGCGTGGTTATCGGATATCAAAAATGCTTTATAAAATCAGTGGCAAAATAATGGCATGCAAGGTGCCAGTTAAAGTCATTGCCATGGCAGAGTAAGCCGCTTGTTGTTGTCCAAGCTCTAACGCCCGTGCAGTACCAATGGCGTGTGCACATACGCCTAATGCTACACCTTGAGCTTGCGGCTCGGTGACTTTGGCCATCTTTAAGATCGATGGAATCATTAATGCACCGAGCAGGCCGGTAATCATAACGAAGGCCGACGACAATGCCGGAATACCACCGACTTCTTCAGCAATTGCCACGGCAATAGGAGTAGTGACCGATTTAGTCATAATAGTGTTAGCGACAACTGTATCGGCTAGGTACCAATAAGTAAGGCCACCGGCTATGCCAATAGTTACACCGCTGCCAACACTGACTGCTAGTAATATACGCAGCCATTGGCGACGCATGTTGGCGACAAAGTCAGCCATAGGTACGGCCAGCATGACCACCACGGGACTTAACATTTGGTGCAAGTAGTCTCCGCCTAGCATATAGGTATCGTAGGTTGTGCCACTGATTTCAACTACAAATACAACCAGTGCTAAGCCCAGTAGAACGGGTTGAGTAAAAGGGTTATTACCGCTTAGGTTGTAAATGTGTTGGCCAATAATAAAACCGGCAATAGTTAAGGTGGCCCAAAACAGTGGCGTTTGTAAGAGTGCGTTGATCATAAGTCGGATTTACTCCCCTTCATGATCCAAGCAGATACTAGTGCACCGGGGATTAAGCTAATGGCAAGAATAATAACCAGAGCAATGCCATGTTCGGCGAGTAATGCTTTTTGGGTCACAATACCAACACTCACCGGGATAATAAAAAGCGGTAACAATGGAGACAGTGCGTTGCTGATTTGAGTAAGGCTGGTTGGGGTTTTGCCGCGTATGAGTAAAAACGCTAGCAATAACAACATACCGAGGATAGAAGCAGGCAGTGGCAAATTAAACGTTAACTGTAAAACAGTACCGCTTAAAAGAAAGACTAAAAGGATTAGTAGGCCAGCCATAAGAAAGACTTCTGCATTTTGAGCAATGCAAGATGCTGTGCTTCGAGAGTTGAATGGTGCGGAAGGAGAGACTCGAACTCTCACACCTTGCGGCGCTGGAACCTAAATCCAGTGCGTCTACCAATTTCGCCACTTCCGCATTCAAGTGGCGCGCATAATACCCACTAAATATAATTTTGCCAAGTCTTTTTTAAGAAATATTTAAGAAAAGATAAAAAAGTTTACTAAACGGTCGCTAGACCGCTATTTTTCTTTCGGGTATCTTGCATTACCTACATTATTTTTCAGGAACATCTATGCCAACAGAAAAATCGGGTAACACCAATATAATAGTGATTGCGGCAGCCGCAGTCATTGTTATTGCTGGCCTGAAAACCGCAGGCCCTATTCTTATTCCGTTACTCCTTGCTGTATTTATTGCTACGTTAACAATGCCATTAGTGCGTTTTATGGTGCGTTATCGAGTGCCCGAAGTTTTATCTGTGGTTGTTGTCTTACTATTTCTTTTAGGGTTAGTACTGTTATTTGCATCTTTTATAGGCACGACAGTGAATGCTTTCTATAAAGATATTCCACTGTATGAAGATCGCTTTAATCATTTAAGCCATACCTACATAGAATGGCTACGGGCTAAAGGCTTTGCTGTTTCAAATGATATCGTTCGCCAATACATAAACCCTGGTCAAATTATGCGAATGGTGGCAGGGGTGTTAAACAGCCTGCGCGGCATGCTAACCAGCACTATGCTTATTCTGCTTATTATTATGTTTATTTTGTTAGAGGCATCGAGTCTGCCAGATAAGTTAAAGCGTGCCTTTGGAAATACCACAAGTGTGCTAGAGCACTTTAGTACTATCAGTTACAGCATTCAGTACTACCTACGCTTAAAAACTATTATTAGTTTTGTCACCGGCTTGTTGGCGTGGGCAGCTTTAAAGTATTTAGAAGTGCCTTACGCAGAGCTGTGGGGTGTTACAGCCTTCTTATTCAACTTTATCCCGACCATTGGTTCGTTTGTGGCAGCTATTCCACCAATGCTGCTGGCGTTAATTATGATTGATCCAATTACGGCGATTTCCGTGGCAATCATTTACATCATTATTAATACTGTTATTGGCAGTGTGATAGAGCCAAGATTGATGGGGAACTCTTTAGGAATCTCACCGTTAGTGGTGTTCTTATCGTTGGTGTTCTGGGGTTGGGTTTGGGGCCCTATCGGTATGATTTTATCTGTACCGTTAACGATGGTGGCAAAGATTGCACTGGGCGTTAACCCAAGCAGTCGTTGGTTGGCTGTGTTACTAGGGCGTTAAAGGTTTTATCACGGTAAGCGTTGGTTAAATAGGTTAATAAACCACCCATGCTTGCCGTCCACTTCTGTAAGTATTAGTCACTCTTTTTTACTTGAATGGCTGGCAAGAAATTGACGCTTATCAGCATTCTTAATCTAAATTTACCAAGATAGCCTATAAATGACGCTTGTTTGTTTATTTAACTAGCCAAACTTGTTGCTTTTTGGTAGAAATAATACCCCCTTACACCGTCAACGATCAAAATGATTGTCGATGGTGCTTTATCAACGCGATGACACTGGGAAAGCACTTATGTCACAAGATTTCAAACAAGCTGCTCTGGATTACCATCAGTTTCCGAAGCCAGGTAAAGTTAGTGTTGAGCTAACTAAGCCAGCAGAAACTTCATACGACTTATCATTAGCATACAGTCCTGGGGTGGCGGAGCCGGTAAAAGAGATTGCGGCAGACCCTGAGAATGCCTACAAATACACTGGCAAGGGCAATCTAGTGGCGGTCATTTCCGACGGAACAGCCATTTTAGGTTTAGGCGATTTAGGTCCATTGGCCTCTAAACCAGTAATGGAAGGCAAAGGCTTACTTTTTAAACGCTTTGCTGGTGTGAACGCAATCGATATTGAAGTGGAATCTGAGAGCCCACAGGCTTTCATAGATACCGTGCGTCGTATCGCCATTACCTTCGGCGGAATCAATTTAGAAGACATTAAAGCACCAGAATGCTTCGAAATTGAGCGTACTCTTATCGAGCAATGCGACATACCTGTTTTCCATGATGACCAACACGGCACTGCTATTGTAACTGTAGCAGGCATGCTCAACGCCTTAGAAATTCAAGGCAAGAAACTAGAAGAAGCTACCATGTGCGTTGTTGGCGCGGGTGCGGCTGCTATTTCTTGTACTAAACTTTTAATACTTGCCGGTATGAAGCCTGAAAATATCTTTATGTGTGACCGTAAAGGTGTGATTCACTCAGGCCGTGATGATTTAAACCAATACAAGCAAGCGTTTGCTATCGACACGGACAAGCGTACTGTAAACGACGCAATGACCGGTGCTGATATCTTACTAGGCTTGTCTGGTCCAGACATGATTAGCCGTGAGCAAATTATGCTATTAGCTGAAAAGCCAATCATTTTTGCATGCGCTAACCCTGTTCCTGAAATTATGCCGGAAATTGTAGAAGAAGCTCGTCCTGACGCTATTATGGCAACAGGTCGTTCTGACTACCCTAACCAAGTGAATAACGTACTGGGTTTCCCATTCATTTTCCGTGGTGCATTAGACGTACGTTCACGTCGCATTAACGAAGAAATGAAACTAGCTGCAGCTAAAGCATTAGCAGGGCTAGCGAAAGAGCCAGTAACACCAGAAGTATTAAAAGCTTACGGTATAGATAGCCTAGAGTTTGGTCCTGGCTACATTATTCCTAAAGCAGTAGATTCACGCTTATTAGGCGTTGTATCTTCAGCGGTTGCTCAGGCAGCAATTGATACTGGCGTAGCGCGCAAACCTTATCCTGCAAACTACCCACTAACGTCATTAGATGACCTCTAATTAAGACGTTTGATCATAAGAACCGGCTTATCAGCCGGTTTTTTTATGGCTGTAATTTATGTTAGGCATAAAAAAAGCTAACCGGGTTTCCCAGGTTAGCTTTTTGATCGTGCTAAACGGTGCTAGCCGTTACGAGCTGCACGCTTACGTTCGTTCTCAGTCAAATGCTTTTTACGGAAGCGAATGCTAGTAGGTGTTACTTCTACTAATTCATCATCTTCAATAAATTCTAGCGCTTGTTCTAGGGTGTGCTTAATGTGCGGTGTTAGAACAATGGCTTCATCGGTACCTGATGCACGAATGTTAGTTAGCTGTTTAGCCTTGGTTGGGTTTACGGCTAGGTCGTTATCACGGCTGTGTAGGCCTACAATCATACCTTCGTAAACTTCCGTTGCTGGGCCAATAAACATACGGCCACGCTCTTGTAGGTTGTACAGTGCGAACCCTAGGGCCTTACCTGTTACCATAGACACTAGCACACCATTTTGGCGGTTAGAGGTTAAAGAGGTTTGTAGAGGACCGTAGTGATCAAATACGTTGGTCAGAATACCAGTACCAGAGGTTAGTGTTAAAAATAGACCACGGAAGCCAATAAGGCCACGCGCAGGTGCAATAAACTCTAAACGTACACGGCCTTTACCATCAGGAACCATGTTGGTCATTTCTGCACGGCGGTTACCCATTTCTTCCATGATAGAACCTTGGTGTTCTTCTTCAACGTCAATCACTACTTGTTCGTAGGGCTCTTGTTGAATGCCGTCGATTTCTTTAACCACAACCTGTGGCTTAGAGATGGCCATTTCAAAGCCTTCACGACGCATGGTTTCAATTAATACGGATAGGTGAAGTTCACCGCGACCAGAAACAATAAACTTCTCTGGGCTGTCGCCTTCTTCAACGCGTAAAGCAACGTTGTGAATTAACTCACGCTCTAAGCGCTCTTTGATATTACGACTGGTGACGTACTTGCCTTCTTTACCTGCAAAAGGTGAGTCGTTAACTTGGAAAGTCATGCTAACCGTTGGCTCATCTACCAGTAGAGGAGGTAATGCTTCAACGTGGTTAGGGTCACAAATGGTGTCAGAAATATTTAAGCGATCAATACCAGAAATACAAACAATATCGCCTGCAGCGGCGTCGGTAACTGTGACGCGTTGTAAGCCTTGGAAGCCTTTTACTTCTAACACGCGACCTTTACGGGTTTTGCCGTCACGGTCGATCACTTGTACGTCTGTGCCTGCTTTTAGCTTACCGCGAGTAATACGGCCAACACCGATTACACCAACGTAGCTGTCATAGTCTAAGGCAGAAATTTGTAACTGCAGCGGACCTTCAGGATCTACATTTGGAGCAGGTACGTGCTCAACAATCATTTCGAATAAAGCGGTCATGTCTTCGCCTAGCTCATCTGGAGCAAGACCAGCAATGCCGTTTAGAGCGGAGGCGTAAATCACAGGGAAGTCTAATTGTTCTTCTGTGGCGCCTAGGCGGTCAAATAGGTCAAAAACTTCATCAAGAACCCAGTCAGGACGTGCGCTTGGACGGTCAACTTTGTTGATAACAACAATAGGACGTAAGCCGCGTTCGAATGCTTTTTGAGTTACGAAGCGCGTTTGTGGCATTGGGCCGTCTTGTGCGTCAACCACTAAGCAAACAGAGTCTACCATCGACATAACACGTTCTACTTCACCGCCGAAGTCAGCGTGTCCAGGGGTGTCTACGATGTTAATGCGGTAGTCCTGCCAAGAGATGGCTGTGTTTTTAGCCAAGATGGTGATACCACGTTCTTTCTCTTGGTCGTTTGAATCCATAACACGCTCGCCTTCTTGTTCGCGGCGGTCTAGAGTTCCTGATTGTTGTAATAGTTTGTCAACTAGTGTGGTTTTGCCATGGTCTACGTGAGCAATGATGGCGATATTACGAAGTTTTTCGATCACAAGTATGCCTTGATAAGGTAAATTAAATAAGTTCTGCAAAAACAGGGACGCATATTCTAGCAGAAAAGACAGTAATTGTCTGAAAAATATACGACTTTACATTGACTATTGAAAAAGCTTTACCATGCTTAAACAAGAGGGCTGGCTTAAGCATCCTGTCTATTAAATATTTTACGCTTCCCATATACTGTAAGGGTTTGTTAGCTCTATAATACGTGCTTCAAATTTTCCAACGTTCCTTTGCCACTGGAGAACACAGCAATGTCAGAGAATACTCTGCAAATGATTAAAGAATACAATGTAAAGTGGGTCGATTTACGCTTTACTGATTTCAAGGGCAAAGAACAACACATTACTATTCCTGCTAGTAGTGTCGATGAAGATCTATTCGAAGATGGGCAAATGTTTGATGGCTCATCTTTCACTGGCTGGAAGGGCATTGATGCGTCTGACATGATCATGATGCCTGACGACAGCACGCCTTTTATTGATCCCTTTATGGAAGACACAACGCTGGTTTTGCGTTGCGATATTATTGAACCTGCCACTATGCAAGGCTATGAGCGTGACCCTCGTTCGGTTGCTCGTCGTGCAGAAGAGTATTTAAAAGCCACCGGTTATGGTGACACCGCTTTCTTTGGTCCAGAACCAGAGTTTTTTATGTTCGATAATGTCCGTTGGGGCAGTGACATGAGCGGTACGTTCTGTAAAGTCGATTCTAAAGAGGCGGCATGGAACAGTTCTACAGAATATGAAGGTGGCAATACAGGGCATCGACCACGTGTTCAAGGTGGTTATTTACCGGTTCCTCCGGTGGATAGTCATCATGATATTCGTACAGCGATGTGTAATACACTTGAAGCCATTGGCTTAAAAGTAGAAGTGCACCATCACGAAGTTGCCAGTGCTGGCCAAAATGAAATTGGTGTTACCTTTAACACCTTGCTTAAAAAAGCTGACGAAGTACAAATGCTTAAGTACGTAGTTCACAACGTTGCTGACGCGTATGGCAAAACTGCAACCTTTATGCCTAAGCCATTAGTCGGCGAAAGCGGCTCGGGAATGCACGTTCATATTTCTTACTGGAAAGACGGCGTTAACCAATTTGCTGGTGACGGATACGCTGGCTTATCTGAAAGCGCTTTGTACTTTATTGGCGGTTTGATTAAGCATGCGAAAGCGGTGAACGCCTTTACAAACCCTTCGACTAACTCGTATAAACGTTTAGTCCCTGGCTATGAAGCGCCTGTTATGCTTGCTTATTCAGCACGCAACCGTTCTGCATCTATCCGTATCCCTTACGTATCATCACCTAAAGCGAAACGTGTCGAAGCACGCTTCCCTGACCCAATGGCAAATCCATACTTAGCGTTCTCTGCTCTGCTAATGGCGGGTCTTGATGGTGTTAAAAATAAGGTTCATCCAGGGGATGCAGCCGATAAAGACTTATACGACCTACCTGCAGAAGAAGCAGCTAACTTCCCACAAGTATGTCGTACCATGCGTGAAGCTCTTCAAAGCTTAGAAGCCGATCATGCTTTCTTGCTTGAAGGTGGAGTGTTCACCAAAGATCTGATTGATGCTTACATTAAAATGAAAATGGCAGAAGTGATGCGCTTAGAGCAGGCGGTTCACCCATTAGAGTTTGAGATGTATTACAGCCTCTAAGAAGATGGCTCAGTGTTCTTTAATAGAGCACTGAGCGTTATTTTTGGGCCTCTCTGTTACAATCCCATTGCTTTCATCACAACGTGTTGCTTCACCGGCAGAACGTTATCAAACCAATTCATGCCTTGGTTACGTAATAGGCGTAGTAGCGGTTGGTCGGCACCAAATAAACGCTTAAACCCTTCCATACTGGCCATCATGACTAAGTTGTCGGCTTGGCGACGACGCTGATAGCGTGCCAATACATGCTTGCTGCCTATGTCGAGTCCTTTTAAGTGACCGCGTATGACTTCCTCTGCCAATACTTGCGCATCTTTAAACCCTAGGTTGACGCCCTGGCCTGCTAAAGGGTGAATGCTGTGAGCGGCGTCACCGGCTAGCACGACACCATCACACCAGTAATCTTTAGCGTGACGCTGACGCAAGGGAATACTAGCCCGCTGGGAAGATTCTAAAATAGTGCCAAGCTTATGCTCTAAGGCACTGGCTAGTGCTTGGTTAAAATCATCATCATTTAACGCCAACACTTCTTTGGCTTCTTCTGGACTAGTTGACCAAACAATTGAACATAGGTGAGGGTCATGCGGCATAGGTAAGAACGCTAACGGGCCTTCAGGGCGAAAGCGTTGCCATGCTGTTGCTTGATTGGGCTTTTCTGTACGCACGGTGGCCACTATGGCGTGATGGCCGTAATCCCATTCACGGGTAGGCAACCCAGCCCATTGGCGAACCCGAGATAATGCACCGTCAGCACCTACTATTAATTTTGCTTGTAGCATGCCGTTTTGCTCGAGTGCTACGGGGGTATAGCCGTTATCCTGACGGTTATCAAAATAACGTACTTTATCGGCAAAAACTTGAATGCTTTCTTCTGATTCAATCACTGAGCGTAATGCCCATTGTGTTTGGTTGTTTTCAACAATATGACCCAAGGCAGGGACGTGTAAATCGGCAGCATCAAAGGTAACCGATCCAGTGCCTTCTGCATCCCAAACATGCATCCCAGTGTAAGGGCTTAATCGGTCTTGTGGTATCTTCTGCCAGGCCCCTAGACCAGTAAGGAATGTTTGTGATTGTGCACTTAACGCAGAAACACGCATGCCATAGTCATTAATCCCCCGGCCCATATTCGGTGCAGGCTTGTTATAAGCAGGGTCAACAATGGCAACTTTTAAGCCAGCATTTCCTTGCGCTAAAGCAACAGCAATGGCCTCACCGACCATGCCTGCGCCAACAATTATTACATCAAAGTGGGTTGTCATTGTTTTGTTCCTGCTTATGTTTGTGAAGCTTAAATGCTAAAGCTTCTCTACGATTAATTCTGAGCCAGCATTAAAAAAGTTACTAAATTAGCATGAGCTTTAGTGTTGAATTGTATTGTAATAACTGTCGAGATACTAATTGTAAGCATAAACAAAAAACGGACAGCTTAGCTGTCCGTTTTAAGAAGGTAATAATAAAGTGGTTGCTTACATAGGGGTATAATCGAAGCACGGATTTTCTAGGTCATATTCATCCCCACACTCGTCTTCGGGCGCGCCATTATAAAGTGGAAAGGTTCCCTTCTCTTTAGTGATGCGGACATCATCGATTAACCAACCGCGAAAACCATTGTAGAACTCGTCCTCTGTACTAAATACAAAGCGTAGTTTAGCGTTATGCTTGCCTGCCAGTACTGAGATATCAATAGGCTCTTGCCATAACCATGCAGGGCCACGATTGTAGCCTCGGTTAGTAAAAGGAATTGGAGCACGGTCAAAGTCACCTGTTTCTGGATCAGAGAGGGGGTTAAGGCGTGCAAGGCTTTTCCATTCGTTGCCACCATCGAGACTGTACTCTACCATTAACAGGTCGAAACCATTTTCGTTAGGGTTAACAGACTCAATTTCCCACCAAGTTCTAAAGCTAAGTGCTAACGGGCCAGCTTCATTTGATAGGTCAATGGCAGGTGATTCTAACCCACCACTATGGAAGTTTGCAGAAGTACCACCATCTAATTCATTACCACCAGTGTCATTTGCAGGGGTACCAAGAAAGTTGCCCTGTGCAACAGAACCACTTTCAGGCTGCCCGTACCAGCAGGCACCACCGTCAAAGGGGTTAGGTACTTTGCCAGCAGTGTTATCATCGGGGGCTAGTTTGACTAACTTATTATCCAAAGCTTGGTTGGTAATGTTAAGGCCATTGGTATGATGATGCCAAAGGTTGATTGTACTAGGACTCAGATCAACTGAAGTCCAACCACCACAGGTAGCATCGCTAAGAGGGTTGTTAAAGTTGTCTTGATAAACAATATTAGATACTGATGAAGTTGTAGCGTTTAATTGATAATTTTGTCCAATAAATGCGAGTGCAGAAGTTGGATCAAATGCTTTATTGATATTGGCGTGGCCATCTTTAATAATGCGTAGAGTGGCTTTCTGCATAGCACTTAGCTTATCTAGAGATACGTTAATAATAAGTAAGTAATGTCCATTCTCATCGGTAATGTCAGAAGCTACCGCACCATTAGTTTCAGCACCGCCAGAGAGAGAAACCTCTGCTCCGGATAATGGTCCATCGCTCGTGAAGATAATGCCACTAATAGAAGTAAATATACCAGTGTTGTTGCCCTCTTCATCCTGTAAAGGGGTAATATTGTCTCCATCTACAACAATGGGTGCTGCAATCGTTGCTAACTTAGAGGAGTTGCTGTTATCAATAATAATTTCGCTGGTTACCGTAACATCTTTTATGGTGATTTTTAGCGTATAAGCTCCAGCCGGTAGGTTGTTAAGAGTAAGATTACCTTCCGCGTCTGTTGATATATTAGAAAACTCTGAGTTATCTGCTTGGACTGCAACGGGAATAGCTTTAGGTGAGATGCTGACTGTAGCGTCGGCTAGGGGTTTACCTTGAGCATCGACTAGCTTCATTTGAGATAAGCTGGTTACGGCTGGTGTGTAGTTGTTTTTATTATTGTCTAAGTCATTGTTAGTGTCGTTTGCACTACTACTTGATCCGCCGCATGCGGCAAGTAGTAGTGCAAGCGATAAGACAAGTAAATGCTTCATGTAAAACATTCCATATTATGAGTGAAAGCGATATTTTATCATATAGTAGTGTTAAGAAAATAAGCCGAAATACTTAGTTTTCATTGGGTAGGCATGGTGAAGTATAATTATAACTTAGCCGCTCTATGCCCCAGCCCCATAGCATGACGAGCAAATAACTTACGTACAGTCGGGGCGGCACTCATGGCAATCAAGCCTAGGTTACGTAACAAGCGTACTGTCAGTTGTTGCGAGCCAAATACTTTAGGCAACAAGTCACTTAGTAATATGGTGTTTCGTTGATCAGCACTTTGTTGTTGTTGGTAGGCCATTAATACCTCTAAGTCGCCCGGGGATTTCCCTGCGGCAATAGCGCGATTAAGGTGCTCAGCTAATACAGCGGTGTCACGTAATGCTAAGTTAAATCCCTGGCCTGCTACCGGATGTAATCCATGAGCGGCGTTACCTAATAGCACTAAAGAGCGGCGTACTTGTTCATTACTTATGATTAACGATAGTGGGTAGCTGGCGCGCGTGCCCACCTTTACCAAAGTGCCGATACGATCACCGACTTGCTGCTGTAAATGCGCAAGAAAGTCGTTATCTGGCATGGCTTTAATATGCTCTATTTCATCGTTAGGTACTGCCCAAACAACGACATAGTCTTGTTCATTTAAGGGCAGGAAGGCAATGGGACCATATTGGCTAAAGCGCTCATAGGCCCAATGATTATGACTGCGATTTACTTTGACCTGTGTGACTAAGGCGTGTGTACCGTAATCTTGCTTACTGTGTCGAATGCCCAGTTGACCTGCCAGTCCAGAACGAGCGCCATCGGCCAACACTAATAATTTGGTTTGTAAGGTCGCACCATCGGTGAAGGTCAGTAGAGCACCTTCAGCGTTCATTTGAACTTGCTGCACTTGTGCAGGGGCGTGAATATCTATATTGGCTTGGTCTAAGCCAGCAAGCAGCCCTTGGCCTATCACTGAGTTTTCAACGATATAACCTAATGCCTCTGTGCCTTGTTCTTCGGCATGTAGATGTGTTTGACCAAAGTGTCCTTGGTCAGAGACTTGCACGTGCTGAATGGGGCAGGCTCTATCTGCAAGGGTTGACCAAACACCAATTTTATCAAGGATGGTTTGAGTGCTGTATGACAGCGCCGTAGCACGGCCGTCAAAGCTGGGTGGACGACTGGCGAAATCACCATCCCAGCGAAGCTCTTGGCGTTCAATCAGGGTGACTTTAGTGCCTTGGTCAATGGCAGGTTTTAATAAATGGACAAGGCTTGCGCCCACCATGCCGGCACCAATAATGGCGATATCGGTTGTATTGTCTAACGGATTATTGTCGGCCATCGTCCCCTCGTCCTTTAAACCAAATTAAGCCATTAATGCTTCAATGTCAGCGATCTCTTTGACCACGCCAGTGGAAAGAACTTTGTGGCCGGTTTTAGTAACCACGACATCGTCTTCAATGCGAATACCAATGCCCCGCCACTTAGGTTCTACGCTTTCGTCATCCGGTGCAATATAAAGGCCGGGTTCAATGGTCAGTACCATGCCTTCTTCCAGTATACGCCATTGACCATCAATACGATATTCACCAACGTCATGAACATCCATACCTAGCCAGTGGCCAGTTTTATGCATGTAGAACTGGCGGTAGGCTTCGTTTTCAATGAGCTCTTCTACATCGCCTTTTAGTAACCCATATTTAACCAAACCTTCGGTTAAAATTTTAACGGCGACTTCATGCGGAGAATTCCAGTTAGCCCCCGGCTTGACAGCTTCAATGGCGGCTTTGTTAGCGTCTAATACAAGCTGGTACATGGCAGCCTGCGCTTCGCTAAACTTGCCATTAGCAGGAAATGTACGAGTGATGTCGCTGGCGTAGTAATCTAACTCGCAACCGGCATCGATAAGAATTAAATCACCGTCTTTAATTTCTGCGGTGTTTTGGGTGTAGTGAAGAATACAGCCGTTTTCGCCCGTGCCCACAATGGATGGATAAGCAGGCCAGCGACTTCCAGCAGCCATAAAAGTGCGCATAAGTTCAGCTTCAAGCTCGTACTCATACATGCCAGGCTTCACCAGTTGCATTACACGGGTATGTGCATCGGCACTGATTTCGGTGGCACGCTGCATGACTTTAATTTCGGCGGGCGATTTCACTAAACGCATTTCGTGGAGCAAGTAATCGAGTGCGCTAAATTCTCTGGGTGGAATCGCACCGTTGCGTACTTGGGCTTTAATGTCGTTAATCCAACTCATTAAGCGGTTATCAAACTCAGGGCTGATCCCTAAGTTGGTGTACACGCAGTCTTTGCCTTCAATTAAGCCGGGTAAAATATCGTCTATATCAGAGATAGGGAAAGCGTCATCACAGCCAAGGGTTTCAATGGCGGCTTCAGGGCCTACACGACGCCCCGTCCAGATTTCTTGCTCTTTGATTTTTTCTTGGCAAAAAAGTACGTACTCGCCTTGTTCTCGACCTGAGATTAAAACGATTACAGAGAATTCTTCAGCAAAGCCTGACAAATAATAAAAGTCAGAGTCTTGACGAAATGGATGTTCAACATCGCGGTTGCGAACGGTGGTAGGCGCTGAAGGAATAATAGCGATACTGTTCGGACGCATTAAATTGAGCAGTTGGCGGCGACGTTTAGCGTACTCTTTTGGATCAAGTTTCATAATGGATCTTACTGTAATTGTTTAGGTGCTGAGTGAGTGCTGGTATTCATTGAGTAAAACACAGTCAGCGCAGCAATGCGTGCGTGTTCTACTAACTCTGAATAGAGCGCTTCGTTTTCTGGATCGGTGTGATCGTCTAACTCAGCTTGGGCGAACGCTGCTAGGTGTTCTAATACTTCTTGTACGTCTTCGGGTATGGTCTTTTGAACACGACCAGCGTAGCCAAAGCCGGTTAAAAAACCTTCGCTCCATTGGGCAAGGCATTCAACTTGCTCGTCAACATCAGCGTCATCATCAGACGGTAGTAGCAAGGCGTACGACATATCTTGGCTGGTTAGGTCTTGTAATACCCATTCAAGCATTTCGATTAAGGCGTTGTGTAATTCAGGCTTGATATCGCCTTCTAGAGAAAGCAGTTCTTTTGCTTCGCTTAGCCAGTTAGCCGGTTGTAATCGTGCTCCTGCCGCTAAGTGGCCCGTTAGCCAACCATGCAGTGCAGAAGGAGTTTGATAGCATTCGGATTCTACCCATAAATCGGCTAGGTCGTTAAAGTCTAAGGACATAAGGGATCTCAACTTATAAAATATAGGGCGATTTTAGCACTAAATGCACTAGATTGCTGTCTACCCTGCAATGATTCAATCAGAGCCATTGACCGCAATACAACTAGGCTCTTATAGTAAAGGAAGTTCAAAAATAAGATGAAGCCAGAGATTATGGATATTCAAGGTTTGCTCCAAAAGTTAGAAAAAATGTTGACGATTCATAATGATCTTCGACGTCAGAATGATGCGCTTAAAAATGCCGAGGCTCAATGGCAGCTAGAGCGTGTTAAGCTCATGCAACAAAATGAAATTGCTCGTCGTAAAGTGAATGAAATGATTGAGCGTCTACAAGTGTTGGAGCGTAACAGTGGCTAATCCCTCAAAAACCATTTCTCTGTTAATTCTTGAACGAGAGTATCGCGTGAACTGCCCTGCTGGAGCAGAAGAAAAACTGCGTGCCGCAGCGCGTATGCTCGATGAAAAGATGACTGAAATTAAGCAAGCGAGTTCCGCTAGTGGTACCTTGCCTGGGTTAGACCGCATTGCTGTTATTGCTGCGTTAAATATTGCTAACCAGCTACAAGAAGCAAAAAACAGTGTGATTGAAGATGCGAAAGTCGTTGCTCATATGCACGAGCTTTTAGATGACGCAATTGAAGAGAATCAACAGTTAGAACTGTAATTTAAAAGATAAAGATAGGGCGCGCTGCAAACTTGCTTTAATTTTGCTACAATTAAATTGCTCCCTGGGGTGTTAGCCAGTGGTAAAGACCTGAGCCGATGCTATTATTTTTGGAAGGTTCATTTATTATTGTGTGCATGTCTGCTTCGGCGGAAAGCCTAATATAGTAATTGTCCTACCACCTTGGACCATAGGGTTCAAGGGCTTTACCAACATCAGCGGCACAGCGGGGAGCCCCACTTTAATCAGTCATGAACAAAACTGACCTACGTAAAGAAGTCCGTCGTCGCAGACGTGCACTTACCCCAAGCCAACGCCAACAAGCGGCATTTAATCTCCTCAGAAATCTGCGTCATTTCCCGCACTTTCAAAGCAGTCAGCATATCGCTATTTACCTCACTAATGACGGTGAAATTGACACATCAGTATTGATAGCAGATCTGCAAAAACGAGGTAAAACATTGTACTTACCCGTGCTGCATCCATTTAAGAGTGGTCACCTAAGCTTTATTCGCTGGCATAGTGCTACACGCATGACAACCAACAAGTTTAATATTCCAGAGCCAAGCTTTAATTCAGACGAGATTATACCCACTGCGATGTTGCAATTGATCTGTATGCCGCTGGTGGCCTTTGATGAGGAAGGGAATCGACTGGGCATGGGTGGAGGCTTTTATGATCGCAGCTTGGCTTTTATGCAGGGCCAAGGAAATAAGCCAGCACTGTTAGGGTTGGCTTATGAGTTACAGAAAACCGCTAGTATTCCGGCGGAGCCGTGGGATATTCCACTAGACGCCATCGCCACTGACCGTAAGCTCTATTTGTTTAATTGATTTGCTGATCAAAGAAGTCCCACATAGGCTGCTGAAATTCTTCTGTTTCGTTCACCATGTGATGGCGCGCATTGGGAATGATTTCAATGGCACCATTTGGAAATTTGCGCTTTAAAAAGCCCATGTTGTATTGCCAAATAACAGAGTAGTCTTCCGTTCCTTGAACAGTGTTGATGGCAATATCAGACTCTTCTGTACGCTCAATAAATTTGTTCCATTGAATCACGGCATTAATCCAACTTACTGATAAGGCTTTTGTTTGTAAGGGATCGATGGTTTGTACGAACGTTAAAAAATCTAAGTCGTGTGAGTTAGTACTCACCGCTCGGGCGACCTCCTCTCTGCGTCTGCGCACAAAGGGCAGTAGAAGGTTCATCTTTCGCCAGCTCTTAGGACGAACCAGCGGAGATATTAAGTTAACCGACTTAAAAGGAGAGTTGTCTTGTTTAACTTCGTACTTTAGTAAGTAGTTGATAATGATGGCGCCACCCGTGCTCTGACCAAAGACATGAATGGGTTCAGAAAAGTGCAGACAGATATTGGTCAGCATCTTAGTAAAGACCTGATCGTACTGTTGGAAACTGTTGATAGCAGCGCGTTTACCCGATGACAACCCATGACCGGGCAAGTCGAAAGCAATAACACGCCAACCCTTGCTTAGGCAGTATTTGATTAAATGACGGTAGAGGCCAACGTGGTCATACAGGCCGTGGACAAGAAAAGCATTGCCCTTTACCTGTTTGGGCTCCCACACTTGAGCAACAATACTGAAGCCGGCAATTTGCAGTAAACCAGCGTGATGGGTTTGAGCGTTGTTATCGTTGAGTGGCAGCTGATAATAATCACAATAGTTTTGCCATTCTCGATTATCTAAAGGGTCGTTTAAAGACCAGTCCATAAGAGAAAGAGAATGTAATAAGCCAGCAGCTGTCCAGGTTTTACTCACAAATATGCCCTCAACGAAATAATGCCCATAGTGTAGTCAGTCTTGCTATCACTGCATAGCTCTCTAACATTTTTGAAGATAATCTAGATCATTGTTCGCTAATCAAATTAATACAGATAAGCTTGCCTAGGTTACAATCGTGGGACAACCTTTGTCAGCGCACAAGCCTTGCTGCTAAAGTGTGCGCGCTTATTAACATTGAGAATTACTATGCGCCAAGAGCAAATATCGGCGAGAGAAGTCGTTTGGTATAACCCTAAGCTGATTACTGAGCCATTGGAAAGGTTGTTTGATCCTGAATATTGGCAGGCTGAAGAACGTGTGCTCGGTAGCGCATTAGGGCGAGGGGTTACTTGGTTTGTGCAAACGCAACAATTACCGGCAGCGTTACGACATTATCGCCGTGGTGGCTTATTTGGAAAAATAGTAAGTGATAACTATTTGTTTACCGGCTGGAAGAACACCCGCAGTTATGCCGAATTTCAATTGTTAGAACACTTAGCTCAAAAAGGGGTGAATGTGCCACGCCCTCTAGCTGCACGGGTGATTAAGTGTGGTTTGTTGTATCAAGCCGATTTGTTAAGTGAGCTAATTCCCAATGCTCAAGATTTAATTAGTATTTTAAAAGAGCGACCATTGAGCGCTAACTTATATCAAAAGATCGGCCAAGAAATTAGAAAAATGCACGGTGTGCAGGTTAATCATACCGACCTAAATATTCATAATATATTGATCGATCATGATGAAAAGGTATGGATAATAGACTTTGATAAATGCGCTGTTCATGCTGGCGATAAGTGGAAAGAAGCGAATATTCAGCGATTATTGCGATCGTTTAAAAAAGAACAAGGAAAGGCGAATATTCATTGGCAAGAGTCAGAGTTCGATCACTTATTAGCCGGTTATCGTGCTTAAACTATTCTGTTAAAAATAGGCTGAGCAGCTCGTTTAAATATTGCTGGCCATGGTCGGTTGCTTGCAGTTGTTCAGAAACCTCTAATAGGCCAAGTTGCACCGCTCTATCAACAGGCTTTTGCACGTCTTTCAGAGTTAACCCTGTACGTTGCTCAAAGTCTTTTACGCTTATGCCTTGGTGTAAACGTAAGGCGTTCATTAAGCATTCTAAGCCGCGATCTTCTTTTTCAATCAGTGCATGACGGCGCTTAGCGAGCTTGTTCTTGTTTAGGTAGTCACTCGGCATACGCGTTTTTTGGCTGCGTATAATGTCACCGCTGTCTGGAAAAGTGATTTTTCCATGCGCACCCGCACCTATGCCAAGATAGTCTCCAAATTGCCAGTAATTAATATTGTGTCTAGCTTCATGGCCAGCCTTGGCGTGCGCTGATATTTCGTAGTGTTGATACCCTTCTTGAGACAGTAGCGCTAGACCGGCTTCTTGGATATCCCACAATGCATCTTCTACGGGTAGTAGAGGAGGGCGTTTATAAAATTCGGTATTAGGTTCAATGGTGAGCTGATACCAAGAAATATGCGGGGGTTCAAAGCGAATAGCATGACGCAGATCTGATAGCGCATCCTCAATGCTTTGACCCGGTAAGCCATACATAAGGTCTAAATTAAAGTTAGTAAAACCGGCATCTTTAGCAATTTGTACGGCGTTCAGTGCTTGTTGACCGTCATGCACACGTCCGAGCTTTTGCAAAAACTCGCCATTAAAACTTTGAATACCAATGGATAATCGGTTGATGCCCAGTGCAAAGTAGCCAGCGAACTTTTCTGCCTCAAAAGTGCCTGGGTTTGCTTCTAGAGTGATTTCTATATCGGGCGCAAACTCTAGGCTGTTTTTCAATCCAGCAAACAGTTTTTTATAAGCACCCACAGACAATAAGCTAGGTGTTCCGCCACCAATAAAAATACTTTGAATTGGGCGTTGTTGCACCCACTCTAAATCTTGCTCTAAATCCGCTAGTAGTGCGTCTATGTATTCGTCTTCTGGTAGCTCAGTGGGGGCAGCGTGTGAGTTGAAATCACAATAAGGGCATTTTCGAATACACCAAGGCACATGGATGTATAGGCTTAACGGCGGAAGAGACAGAGTGGCCATAGTGTACTTTAAGGGCGCCAGTGTTTGATCAGTTGTTGAATCGCCTGACCACGATGAGACAGTTCGTTTTTACGTTCTTTACTTAAGCTGGCCGAGCTACAGCCTTCGCTTGGCACATAAAAAAGAGGGTCGTAGCCAAAGCCTTCACTGCCCTCTGCTGAGGTAGCAATGACTCCTTCCCAACTGCCTTGGAATACTTGTGGGGTTGGGTCTTGGGCGTGGCGCATATACACCAGTACACACTGGAAACGGGCACTGCGTTGCTCGCTAGGTACATCTTCTAGTGCCGCTAGTAGTTTATCGTTATTAGCACTATCGCCCGTGCCAAAACCGTCTTCTGCTTGGGCGTAACGAGCGCTATATATGCCCGGAGCCCCCTTGAGTGCATCGACTTCTAAGCCTGAATCATCGGCGAGTGATGGTAAGCCGGTTTGCTGACAAGCGTTGCGTGCTTTTAAAATGGCATTTTCAACAAAGCTTAAGCCGGTTTCTTCGGCCTCGGTAACCTCTAGCTCTGTTTGTGGAATTAACTCGATATTTTGCTCAGCAAAGTGTGTCGCAAAAAGTTGGCTGAACTCTCTTAACTTGCCAGCGTTACCACTGGCTAAAACGATTTTAGACATAATGTAAGGTTGATCGGCTAGTCTTCAAAATAGAATTGTTGGCTAAATTTCACATCAAAGGTGCGCTTTTGACCAGATGGTGTCACTTTAATATCAAGGTTGTAGCGGTCTTCGTCATCAAAACGGAAGGTGCTGACATAGTACACAGCATCCGTTTCTTTAATCTCTTTAAACTCTAAAACGCGTGACTGACCAATAAGGTTTTTAATAGTGCCTTCAACCTTTGCGGTGATGGGCGTGCCAACGTCTTTGTTGTCTTTAGTATCTAAGACTGAAATGCTTATAAAGCCCATGGTACGAGAACGTTCAATACCATAAGCAACGGCAGTTTCTGGGCTTAAGAAATTAGAGGTTAAACCAATATAATGTACCTCGTACTGGCCAAATACTTGCTTTTGACCACCACGGCTGCTGTTAGCCATAGAAACACTGGATACCACTAAAAGAAAAGCAGCAAATAACACAGTAAACAGTTTGGATATGCGTAACATTTTATTTCCTTTTAATGTGATAAATGGCCGTTTCGCCAAGCATGGATGGCCAGAGGTTAATGCTTAGGTGTTCTTTGTACTCGTCATCGACCACGGTTCTGTTCAAAATGCGAA
Organism: uncultured Oceanospirillaceae bacterium; assembly: GCA_937974825.1. Lineage (GTDB taxonomy): Bacteria > Pseudomonadota > Gammaproteobacteria > Pseudomonadales > Oceanobacteraceae > Venatoribacter. Next base: position 43,861 of record CALJVD010000033.1, read on the forward strand.
TGCCTTTTTCATGACATAGCACTTCAAAGTCGCGAAAGGTACAAAGGTGAATATTTGGTGTGTCGTACCAGTTGTAAGGCAGCGTTTTAGACATTGGCATACGGCCCTTCAGCATTAAGTAAAAGCGAGTACGCCAATAGCCAAAGTTAGGGAAGGTAATAATAGCTTCATTACCAATACGTAGCATTTCGTCTAGCAGTAAGTCAGGACGCTGAACAGACTGTAGTGCATGGGTCATCACAACAGTGTCGCGGCTGTTATCTTGGAAGTTTGCTAAGCCTTTGTCTAAGTCTTGCTCAATAACATTAACGCCCTTTTGGATACAAGCTGTAATTTTTTCAGGGCTGATTTCTAGGCCGTAGCCGTGCACGTTTTTATGTTCTTTTAAGTATTTTAATAAAACACCGGCACCACAGCCTAAGTCTAATACTTTACTATTAGGCTTAATCCATTGCTGAATAATGTTTAAATCTTCACGTAAGGGGTTCATTAGTTTGTCTCCCCTGTTATCTCAATACCGTCCATATAAGCCTTAAACACCTCTAAATATCGTGGAATCGGTAACAAGAACGCATCGTGCCCATGGTCTGATTCAATACAGGCATAGCTAACGTCTTTATTGGCTTCGATAAGCGCGTTCACTATTTCTTCTGAGCGAGAAGGGTCAAAACGCCAGTCGGTAGTAAAGGAGACAACTAAGAACTTACACTGCGACTGGGCTAAACAGGCGACTAAATCACCGTCACAGTCGGACGCTGGATCAAAGTAATCTAATGCGCGCGTCATTAACATATAGGTGTTGGCATCAAAGCTATTGCTGAACTTTTCACCCTGATAGTGTAAGTAGCTTTCGACTTCAAACTCAGGAGCAAAACTGTAGTTGTACTTACCGTACTTTAAATCACGACCAAACTTATTCCCCATGGATGCCGCTGATAAATAGGTAATATGGCCAAGCATACGCGCTTGCATTAAGCCGGTTTTAGGAATGGTGTTGTGTTCGTGGTAATAACCGTTATGGAAATCAGGGTCTTTACTGATGGCCTGACGAGCCACTTCGTTAAAGGCAATGTTTTGTGCTGATAATTTAGGCGCAGAGGCGATGATTAGCGCGTGATCTAAACGTTCTGGGTATTGAATAGACCAGCGTAAAACTTGCATGCCACCTAAAGAGCCACCGACCACCGCTGCCCATTTTTTAATGCCTAAATGGTCGGCAAGACGTGCTTGGCTAGTTACCCAGTCACGCACGGCTAGCATAGGAAACTCAGGGCCGTAGATCTTGCCTGTTTCTGGATTGATGCTGGTGGGGCCCGTAGAACCAGAGCAGCCGCCTAAGTTGTTAAGACCGACCACAAAGTATTTATTCGTATCAATGGCTTTGCCAGGACCAATAGCACTGTCCCACCACCCTGGCTTTTTATCTTCCATGCTGTGATAACCAGCAACATGATGGTCGCCACTCAGCGCATGACAAATAAGAACAGCGTTACTTTTGTCTGCATTAAGAGTGCCGTAGGTTTCTACCATTAGATCGTAGCTAGGCAGTACTTTGCCACTACGCAGTGTTAATGGTTCAGAAAAATGAATAAGTTGTGGTGTGACTAGACCGACAGAATCTTCGGCAATTACTTCTGGCATAATAGATGGTGTTCCCAGTAGTTCTGACGCTGATAAGCTAAAAAGATCAGTTTATCAGGCTTCAGTGGTAATCGCAGCTCTTACCGCGTTCAGTTTAAGGATGCGCAATAGTAAAAGTTTACTAGACTTAGACCTAAGTCGAGTTCACAGAGTCGTGATACTTACTTCTAATGAGCTTAATAAAAAAAACAATCATGTTGGAGCAAATGGGAATATGAAAAATACTATTTATAGTGCAGGGTTAGAAGCAAATAATGCAAACACTGCAGCACTGTCTCCTCTGAGTTATTTACAACGTACCGCTCAAGTGTACCCGCATAAAGTGGCACAAATTCATCAGGAAACAAAATACACTTGGGCAGAAACCTACGAACGTTGTTCGCGTTTAGCCTCTGGTTTAAAAGACATGGGGATTGAAAAAGGCGATACCGTTTCGTTTTTATGCCCCAATACACCTCCTTTATTTGAAGCGCACTTTGGTGTCCCTATGACGGGGGCAGTATTAAATGCCATCAACACGCGCTTAGACGCAGAAGCTATTGCCTTTATTTTAAAACACGCCGAAAGCAAAATTTTATTTGTTGATCGTGAGTTCGGAGAACTAGCAGAACAAGCACTGGCATTATTAACAGACAAGCCAGAGATTGTGGCTATTGATGATCAGTATTATCGCGAAGGAAAGCTGATCTCTGAGCAAACCTACGAGGCGCTGTTAGAGCGTTCAAACCCTGAATTCCCAATCACGCTACCAGACGATGAGTTTAATGCTATTACGTTAAACTATACTTCGGGCACTACTGGTAACCCGAAAGGGGTGGTTTACCATCATCGTGGTGCATACTTGAATGCAGCGAACAATATTATTTCTTGGGATATGGGTAAGCATCCTGTGTATTTATGGATTCTTCCTATGTTCCATTGTAATGGTTGGTGTTTTCCGTGGACCATCGCAGCCTCTGGTGGTACCAGTGTCGCCTTACGTCACGTACGTGCTGAACCTATATATGACGCCATTAAAAATGACAAAGTGACGCATTTCTGTGGTGCCCCTATTGTTCTTAATATGATGAACAATGCGCCTGACGAAATGAAAGCCGGCATTGAACACTCTGTGAACGTGATGGTGGCTGGCGCAGCGCCACCCGCATCCGTTATCGAAAACATGGAGTCTATGGGCTTTAATTTAACGCATGTGTACGGGTTAACTGAAACCTATGGGCCTTGTGTGCTATGTGAATGGGACAGCGACTGGAACAGTAAGTCACCCTCGGAACGCGCTGCCTTAAAGGCTCGTCAAGGCGTTAAGTCAGTGATGCAAGAAGACTTAATGGTGGCCGACCCTATTACCATGCAGCCTGTAGAGAAAGACGGTAACACCATCGGTGAGATCTTCATTCGCGGTAACATTGTTATGAAGGGATACCTGAAAAACTACAATGCCACGAAAGAAGCCTTTGAAGGTGGCTGGTTCCATACCGGTGACTTAGCCGCTTGGCATCCTGACGGTTACATTGAAATTAAAGACCGCTCGAAAGATATTATTATTTCTGGTGGTGAAAATATTTCTTCTATCGAAATTGAAGACGTATTGTACCGTCACCCTGATGTAGAAGAAGCTGCTGTGGTAGCACGCCCTGATGAAAAATGGGGTGAAACGCCTTGTGCTTTCGTTAAGCTTAAGCCGAACTCTAATGCAACGGTCGACGATGTTATTGAGTTCTGTCGTGCCAATATGGCGAGCTTTAAGGTGCCCAAGCATATTATTTTTGGAGAGTTACCTAAAACATCGACGGGTAAAATTCAAAAATTTGTTTTGAGAACCCAAGCAAAAGAAGTCTAAATCAAAGACAAAGGCCCTTTAATCATAAAGGGCCTTTTTTTTGGGCTATCTGATTAAGTTATAACCTATTATAATTCCGAGCGTTAATTTTAATTCACTAAATAAATGAGGGAATTATGCGTCATTTTTTAAAGGTATTGCCAGTTGTGTTTTTATTGCAACCAGCATTTGCTGAAGATGCTGTGTGGGGTGGCTCTGCTGAACTGGGTTCGGTTTGGACTACCGGTAACACCAAAACAACCAGTATTAACGGTCAAGTTGATGCTCAGCGTGATGGTGAAGTATGGGACACTAAAATTAAACTAAGTGCCCTAGGTAGTAGTGAAGAAGACGAAAACGGTGTTAGCGTTACATCTAAAGAAAAGTATACCGGTTTGTTACAGTTTAACCGTGACTATACTGAGCGCTCGTATGTAGCCATTGTTGGTCAACAAGATCGTGACCGTTTTAGTGGATTCAAGTATCAAGGCACTGTGTCTGCTGGTTATGGTTATCATGCCATTGCTAAAGACAACATGACATTAGACCTTGAGGCCGGCCCCGGTTATAGCCGTGAGCGTGAGCGTGTAACAGGTAAGATTTACGAAGAAGCAATTGCTCGTTTAGTGGCTAACTTTAGTTGGACCATTCGTGAAGGCGTTGAGTTCTATGAAGAGTTCTCTGCTATTGTGGGTGATGACAACCAAATTTACCGTTCAGAAACGGGTCTAAAAAGCCAAATCAATGGCAGCTTAGCGACCAAAATCACTTATAAAACCAAGCACGTTGCAGAAGTACCTGTAGGTTCTAAAAAAACCGACGGCGAGTTTGGTGTAACCTTAGTGTATAGCTTCTAATACAAGCTCTAGTATTAAGTGTTTATGCGTAAAGGCAGCTGATTTGGCTGCTTTTATGTTTAAAGAGTATTCTTTTTATTAATTACCAGTCATTAAACTTATGTCCGACGATATTTCAGACGATCTATTTTTACAAGAAATGCAGGGCGTAAAGCCATTAAAGGCTAAAAGCAAAGTTAATCTTGTAAAAAAGACCACCGATAAAGCGACTGTGAATATTCGCCGTCAAGCGGCAGAAAAGCATGCAGTGGTTGATAGCATAGGTTTTTCTACTATATCGCAAGTGCCACAGGTAGGCGCGCACGATGTACTAGGTTATAAGCGCCCAGGTATACAAGACGGTGTGTTTCGCAAACTGCGTTTGGGGCGTTACGAAATAGAAGCTCGATTAGATTTACACAGAAGAACATTAGAACAAGCACATAGTGAAATAGAACGATTTATTCACGACTGCATGAGCCATGATATTCGTACGGTATTAATTTTACCGGGTAAGGGTGATAGAAACGAAATGACGCCCGCCGTTCTGAAAAGCCATTTAGCCTACTGGTTAAAGGATTATGATGAAGTGCAGGCGTATCATACGGCTCAGCCACAACATGGTGGTGCTGGTGCGTTTTATGTTTTATTGCGTAAAAGTGAACGTAAAAAGCAATTAGCCAGAGAACAGTTTTCTAAAGGGCGTTTGTAGCCCAACCTTACCATTTCTTTCGGTGATGGAATTAACGGTTTTTCAGCATTTCTTGCCTAGTCTTCCATTCATTCTGTGCTTCAACCGTTAGTGCTTCAGGCCAGTTTTCATCCACGGCTTGTCGTAACGCTGCGTTTAACTTTTCTCTTACCCGCGGAGTGTTACACTTGGAGTTTTTACTAAGCGCAAGGTAGACCAATTCGGTACTCACCGGCATGGGTAATGTAACAACGTCCTGTGTCCCTAATTGCAAAGCATAGGCTTCACCAGGAGCGCGTGCGTACACCAAATAGTCGACACGTTTCTCTTCAAGCATTTTCAGCGCTTGATGAATGCTGCTCACTTTATTCAGGGTTAAATGCTCGGTGGCATAGTCATCAAACTCTTGCCCAAGGCTGTGTCCTAAAACAGTTAAACCAGAGTAACCTTTAAGGTCTTCCCATGTTTTGAAGTCGAATTTTTTAGACTTATTCACCCAAACCGCTGTATCAGTCTTGATAAGTTCTGGGTGCAAATAGTCGAGCCAAGAGGTTCTATCTTCGGTATAAAAAACAGCGATTAAATCAATATTGCCATCATGAATCTGGGATTGAGTTCGCAGCCAAGGACCGGCATAAACCACATCGATATCAATCCCCGATACTTTGCTAATACGCTCAGAGAACGATACCAGTAAGCCTGCTAGCTGAATTGGCTGAGTGTTTGTTTGCCATAAATAAGGCGGATACTCTGGGTTACTACTAACGGTCAAGCGAGTACATTCTTTGGCATAAGACAGTGATGGAATAACAAGTAGTAAACAAAAAAAAGCTCTAAGCATGGTTATTTTTCTCGTTTAATATTGTAGTTATGCCATTAAGTTTAGTCAGAAAACACAAAAGGTGCATAAAGTATTTGTCAGACCTTTGCTTCTGATTGCTTAGTCATAGCAAACACTTCTTGGTCTAAACGTTCGACACCTTGCTCAATTTGATTTCTACATTCTGTCAAAAGGTCGTTAATATCTGTCGGTTTTAGGCCTTTGGTATCGATAGGGTCTAAGAACTCAGATAGAACAATGCCAGCCTTCCAGCGGTTAATATCAACGTGCTTATGCGTGCTGCTAAAAACAACGGGTACGATCGGGAGTCCAGATTCTACTGCTAATACAAAGGCGCCCTTTTTAAAGGGCAGCAATCCTTTACCTCTACTGCGGGTCCCTTCAGGGAACATGTAAATAGAGTTGCCTCGTTCACGAATGGTTTTGCTCACTTCTGCCAGAGCGGCTTTGGCCTTAGAGCGATCGCTACGATTAATGAAAATATTGCCAGCCAGCCAGAAAGCTACCCCAAAGATAGGCACATACTTAAGGCTATGCTTACCTAAAATGGCGATGTTATCGGGCATAACATTAGGGTGTAAAAAGATATCTAGGGTATCTTGGTGGTTACTAATATAAATGGCCGGTTGGTCAGCTGCGATCGGCGATTGGTTCTTTTTAATATGGTTAATACCCAGTACAGGTAAAGACCAAGACATCATTCGCGCCAGTTTACTGGTGTTATTTAAACGGCGTGGAAAAATAAGACAGTAAAGAACTGCGTAAGCGCAGATAACTAAAAAGTGAATGACTAAATATACTGCACGTAATAAGTACAACATGGCTTGATCTACCTAATTGTGAAGTAGTGCAGAGAGCACCATTGTTTTAATAATTTTAATAATTAGTTTATAACAAGGTGCTCAGAAGTCTCTACTGTTTTAGCGTAGGAATAACTGATATGCCGTATTTTCAGACTCATCCCAATAAGGGTAATTCAAGTCTTTTAGATAGGATAAGAGTTGCTCTTGCTTGTCGGCAGGTACTTGTAAGCCAACAAACACACGCCCGTACGCCGCACCGTGGTTACGATAGTGAAACAGAGAAATATTGAATTGCTTACCCAGTTTCTTTAAGAAATTTAATAACGCGCCAGGGCGCTCAGGGAATTCAAAGCGGTATACCTGTTCGTTATCAACGGTTGCAGGTGCGTGCCCACCCACCATATGGCGAACATGATATTTAGCTGTTTCATCGTCGGTAATGTCTTGCACTGGGTAATCATCAGCGCTGAGTTCGTCAATTAACGCTTGGCGAGAGCCTGGTTCAGCGCCTACCTTAATGCCTACAAAAATCTGCGCTTGATTATCATCACTGTAACGATAGTTAAATTCAGTGATAGGACGTTTGCCAATTAAACTACAGAAACGTTGGAAGCTGCCCGGAGTTTCAGGAATGGTAACGCCTAAAATAACTTCACGACCTTCACCAATTTCGGCGACTTCAGAAATATAACGCAGGCGGTCAAAGTTTAGGTTAGCGCCACTTAGTACCGCAACAAAGTTTTGGTTTTCGCAACCTTCGCGCTCGATATAGTTTTTTATACCGGCAACACTAAGAGCACCTGCAGGCTCACAGACAGCACGGGTGTCATCGAACACGTCTTTAATAGCGGCGCAAATTTCATCAGGGGTAGCAGTAATAACATCATCAATAGTGTCTTTTAAAATTTCCCACGTGTTTTTACCAATTTGGGCAACCGCCACCCCGTCAGCAAAGATACCAACCTGCGGCAGGGTAACACGTCGATTCTTTTTAATTGCCATCGCTAGACAAGGCGACTCCGTACTTTCTACAGCAATAACTTTAATTTCTGGGCGAAGTGCTTTGATGTACGCCGCCATGCCTGCTGCTAGGCCACCGCCACCGACTGGAATAAAAATGGCGTCAATGGGGCCGCTATGCTGACGTAAGATCTCCATGGCGACAGTACCTTGGCCTGCAATCACTTCAGGGTCATCGTAGGGGTGCACGTAAGTCATGCCTTTTTCTTCGACCAGCTTCTGTGAATGTTCAAAAGCCTCATCAAAGGAGTCGCCATGTAGCACGACGCGCGCACCACGCGCTTTGACAGAACGCACCTTGATGTCGGGTGTCGTGCGTGGCATAACGATAGTGGCTTTAATGTTTAGCTTTTGAGCAGATAAGGCAACCCCTTGAGCGTGGTTGCCTGCGGAGGCGGTGATTACCCCCTTGGCTTTTTCTTCGTCGGTTAGTTGAACAATTTTGTTGTAAGCACCACGCAGTTTAAAAGAGTAAACAGGTTGTTGGTCTTCACGTTTCAGCCAAATTTGATTACCTGAACGCTCTGATAAAAATGGAGCAATATGTAGCGGCGATTCGATGGCAACATCATAAACACGCGCGGCTAGTATCTTTTTGAGGTAATCGTTTAACATGGTTTTATCCAACAAATTAGTAATATTTAAAATAAATACGTACAAGGGCAGGCATTGTAGCGCATCAAGCCTTATAATTCGTAAAAATCATTCAGCATAAACAGGCAAGGTTATGAGTCAAGACAGTTTAAAGCAAGCAGCAGCAGAAGCAGCCGTCGCTTATATTCGTCCTTATTTAGAAAGTGACACCGTCATCGGTGTAGGATCAGGTTCGACAGTCAATTATTTTATTGATGCTTTAGCTAAAGACAAGCATTTATTTGCAGGCGCAGTCGCGAGCTCTCAAGCAACGGCTGATCGTTTAGAGCAGCACGGAATTGAAGTGATGGATCTAAACTTAGTGTCGCACTTAGACTTTTATATCGATGGCGCCGATGAAATTAACCGTAATCTGGAAATGATTAAAGGTGGCGGTGCTGCGCTAACGCGTGAAAAGATTGTCGCGGCGGTGGCTCGTCGCTTTATTTGTATTGCTGATAACTCAAAGTTAGTCGACCGATTAGGCAAATTCCCATTGCCTATCGAAGTGATTCCTATGGCGCGTTCTTATGTGGCACGTGAAGTGGTTGGTTTGGGCGGAAACCCTGTTTACCGTGAAGGTGTTGTGACTGACAATGGTAACCATATATTAGACGTGCATAATATATTTATTGATTCAGCCATGTACCTTGAAAAACGCCTGAATCAAATTACCGGTGTGGTAACCAACGGATTGTTCGCACGCAGAAACGCTGATGTCTTGTTGTTGGCTACCCATAATGGCGTAGAAACGATCGTGGCGAAATAAACGATGTTCAGCAATAGGCTTAAGCGATTATCACTTATAGTGTTGATTGCCTTGGTGCTAACCATTGGCTTATTGCTGCTTCTCCCTACTTTTTTAAAGCCCAGTTTAAACCGTCTACTCCCCGAGCTTTTAGGCTCAAAGCGCAAGCCTGCTAGTGTGCATATACAATCGTTAAGCTGGACAGGACTGACCTTGTCAGAATTAACCATGGGCTTGGCTGGCGGTGATACCTTAGAGCTAAAAAATCTCACTCTGCGCTACCATCCACTCGATCTTCTGCAAGCTCAGATTAATAGCCTTGAAATTGACTACCTTAGTTACACTTGGGGGGAGTCAGAGCTAAGAGAAGTAGCTGAAGAAGTAGCCGATGATGCGCGGGAAGTGGCTAAAAACAGCTTCAATAGTTACTTAGAGATTCCAGTTTTAAATCAATTATTAGAGTTGCCTCTAAACGATCTCGTTATTCATAAGCTGCAGTTAGATCATCCAGAGTTCGGTGCCGACCTTCAGGTAAAACTCGATTCAGATTTATTACGCGTTAATGGTCTGGCGCTATTAACTTCGGTGAATGCGCCTTGGTTACTAGAGTTACAACTGCACCCAAGCGGTCGTTGGTTTGTAATGTTATCCGATGACAGTCAGTTACTGGCGCAACAAGATGGTTATATTCGACAAGACGCTGATTATACTTATGTCGACATTAATCAACGGCTAGATCTTGCTGCTTTTAGTCAACGATTGGCAGTCTTGAATGATACTCCAATTCCCTTAGATGAGATGCGCTTAAGCCTTACTTTACAGCAACCTAATAAAGGTGTGTTTCCGGCAGAAGCAATAGTGACGGCAAATGCGTGGTTATCTAGTTCTGATGGTAAATTATTAGGGACTTATCCTTGGCAGGCGACGACCTGGGCGATGGCGTTAAACAAAGAAACTAGCAGCTCGGACTGGCGTTTTAGTTTAGCCAGCAGCCCTCAGAGGCTTGAAGTAAAAGATCCTAGCTTAGTTCAGCTCGTTCAATACAGTGGCTACCAACAGCTACAAGCAAATTGCTCGGCAGATTTAAGTGAGTGCCATGTCGATGCCAACCTGCGTGCGCAGCTATTAAATAAACAACAGTTGTTGGGGCAAATGGATTTAACCCCAAGTATGATCTGGAACCAAAATGCTGGTGGGCGGTTACAATTACCCATTAAAGCGAAAGCCAACATCAGCGAGCTGCTTGCAGATACACCGCTTAAACAGGTCGTATTAAACGGTGAAGTACAGGCGCTCTTACAAGACAGTTTATGGCAGCTCGAAAGCAAAGATGGATTATCAGTAACGCTTGCTGAACAGCAGGTTGAAGGTTGGCAGCAAAGCAAAGTTTCCATGAAAGTACTGCCTAACTTAAGCATGCAAGGCGATTTAGAAAGTGAGCATCCGCGTGATCAGTTTGCTGCACAAGCGTTAACCTTTGAGATACAACCTTTCACTTTAAGTAAGGCTGCAACCAAGGATCATCCAGAATCAAACATTAAGGTGGCTCAAAGCCAAGTATCTTGCCGACCCTTTATTACAATCGACAGTATTACTAGCCCTTGCCAAGTACAGATTAAAACCAATAAATCCAGCATTGAAGGCTGGCCAATTCCTGCCGCCAACTTAGCGGGAAGTTTGTTATTTCGACAAGCACCAACCGGGCAACATATTAGCTCACAGTTACGTTTGAATGCTGCCAACGATTTAATTCGTATGCGTATTAACGCTCAGCACAATATAGGTAGCCAGTCGGGTAATTTGCAGTGGCACTTAGAAGATGTGAAGTTAAATTGGTATACCTTAGATATGCCTGAAATGTTGGCGCTCACTAAGTTTGAATTGTTCAATGGCAGTGTCGCTGGGCAAGGTTGGGTCGACTGGCAGATAAAAAATGATGAGCTACAAGTTAGCCCCGATATTAGCTTGCGCATCGATAACCTTAGTGGAGCATACGATAACACCGTTGCCTTAGAAGGTTTGAATGGGTTGTTTACTGTACGCCGTCCATTCCTTGGTAATTATTTGGTAGACGCACAAATCAGTGGTCGCAGTTTAAACCCTGGCATTGAGCTTAAAAACATCTTAGCGCGTAGCCAAACAGAGATAGCAGAAGATTTTTCTTGGGCTGTCGCCAATATTTACGAAGTACGCACTGACTTACTGGGCGGCACGGTTAGCACACCGCTGATTGAATACGATACTCGTAACACCTCTAATCACTTTAGTATTGAACTGAATAGAATTTTAATGTCACAAGTGGTGGCGATAGAACCGTCGTCTGAAATCAAAGCGACCGGTATCTTGGACGGTCTGGTACCGGTGGTTATTACGCCCGAAGGTTTGGAAATTCCCACTGGCTCATTGTTTGCACGTGATCCAGGGGGCAATGTTCGTTATCAAAATGCGACTGCCGATGCGTTGGCTCAAAGTGATCAGAGCATGGGTATGGCAATGCAGCTACTCAGTGACTTTCAGTACAATAAGCTGCAAGCCGGTGTTGCCTATCAGCCTGATGGGAAATTTAACTTAGACTTACAGTTTCAGGGGAAGAATCCAGGGTTCTTTAATGGTAAACCCACTCATCTAAACGTAAATCTCGAATACAACTTGCTCGACTTGCTAGAAAGCTTGCGGATAGCCGACGATATCATTACGCGTGTCGAAGAAAAGTATCAGTAGAGCAGACGGCATCACTTAAATTGATCCTGATTAAAAAATACTCAGATTTCTATGTAGAAGCGGTGTTACTCATGCGTCTTTATATAATTTACGTTAGAATAACGCTTTCATATTCTGTCTGCCGGAGAACATAATGGCTTTTAATGATGCACAACGCTTTTTCCCTGATACACGTTTGCGCCGCATGCGTCGTGACGACTTTTCACGTCGTTTAATGCGCGAAACACAGCTGACGGTCGACAGTTTAATTTATCCTGTGTTTGTCATTGAGGGTCATCAAGAGCGTGAAGTCATTCCTTCGATGCCAGGTATCTTCCGCTTATCGGTGGATTTACTGGTTGAAGAGGCAAAGCATTTATACAAGCTAGGCATTCCAGCCCTGGCATTGTTTCCAGTAACACCGATTGAGGCAAAGTCAGAATTTGCAGAAGAAGCGTTTAACCCGAATGGCCTTGCACAACGTGCCGTACGTGCCATTAAAGACGCGGTGCCAGAAATGGGCGTCATTACCGATGTCGCTCTCGACCCGTTCACTATTCATGGCCAAGACGGAATTTTAGACAGCAATGGCTATGTACTTAATGATCGTACCGTCGATACCTTAGTGCAACAGGCGATGTCACACGCTGAAGCCGGAGCCGACATAGTTGCGCCTTCCGATATGATGGACGGACGTATTGGTGATATTCGTGCAGCCTTAGAGGAAGACAGCTTCGTTAACACGCGTATCATGGCGTACTCTGCTAAGTATGCGTCAGCGTATTACGGTCCTTTCCGTGATGCAGTAGGCTCAGCCGCTAACCTAGGTAAAGCCGATAAAAAGACCTACCAAATGGACCCTGCAAACAGTAATGAGGCGATGCATGAAGTCGCTCTAGACTTAGCCGAAGGGGCTGATATGGTAATGGTTAAACCGGGCATGCCTTATTTAGACATAGTACGTCGTGTAAAAGATGAGTTTCAGGTGCCCACTTTTGTATACCAAGTCAGTGGTGAGTATGCGATGCATAAAGCCGCCGTACTGAATGGCTGGTTAGACGATGAAGCAATTATGCATGAGTCGTTAATGTGCATTAAACGCGCTGGCGCAGACGGTATTTTGACGTATTATGCTAAACAATTTGCTGAAAGCATGGATAAATAATTCCGATTAACTTTAAATATTGAGAGTTGCCCCTATATACTCTCAGTAATCAAATTAACCCTATAAGGTGAAATACATGAGCGATAATATTATTAACGTTACCGACAGCTCGTTTGAAGCTGACGTTCTAGGTTCAGACATTCCTGTACTAGTAGACTTTTGGGCTGCTTGGTGTGGTCCTTGTAAAATGATCGCTCCAGTACTAGAAGTGCTAGCGGATGAGTACGCAGGCAAAGTTAAAATCGCTAAATTAAATATCGATGAAAACGAAGCAACGGCACCTAAGTACAACATTCGCTCAATCCCAACCTTACTTCTTTTCCGTAATGGCCAGGTTGAAGCAACCAAAATTGGTGCAGCCAGTAAGTCAGAATTGGCAGAGTTTATCGAGCAGGCTCTCTAGTTTTGGTCAAAAAACATAGAAAAGGCGCAGATTTGCGCCTTTTTTGTGGACACCCACCTACTATTAGGTCTATAGTCACTCCTGCTGAATAAAACTCAGCCCCTCTCTGAAGATCATTCGTTTTTATTCAATTAATTTTAATAACCGCTAATACATCCAACCTCTATGAACCTATCTGATTTAAAACTTAAGTCTGTCCCCGAGTTGCTTGAGCTTGCAAAAGAAATGAAGCTTGAGAACGTAAGCCGCACCCGCAAACAAGATATTATCTTTGCTATTTTAAAAAACCACGCTAAAAGCGGTGAAGATATTTACGGCGAAGGTGTATTAGAAATTCTTCAAGATGGCTTCGGCTTCTTACGCTATTCTAATAGCTCTTATCTAGCAGGACCTGATGATATTTATGTGTCACCAAGTCAGATTAGACGCTTTAACTTGCGTAAAGGTGATGAATTAGCAGGTAAGATTCGCCCACCTAAAGACAACGAACGTTATTTTGCCCTCCTAAAAGTTAATACCATCAATGGCGATAAGCCAGAAAACACTAAGAACAAAGTTCTATTTGAAAACCTAACACCTTTATTCCCACAAGAACGCTTTGTATTAGAAGCAGGTAATGGTTCAACAGAAGACTTATCGTCACGTGTGTTAGATTTGGTAGCACCTATTGGTAAGGGGCAGCGTGGCTTAATCGTTGCACCGCCTAAAGCCGGTAAAACTATTCTGTTACAGAGCATTGCTCAATCTATTACTCGTAACAACCCTGAGTGTGACTTAATCGTACTGCTTATCGATGAGCGCCCAGAAGAGGTGACAGAGATGCAGCGTTCAGTACGAGGCGAAGTTGTTGCTTCTACCTTCGATGAGCCAGCCTCACGTCACGTACAGGTTGCCGAAATGGTGATCGAGAAGGCAAAACGTCTGGTTGAGCACAAGCATGACGTTGTCATTCTACTCGACTCTATGACGCGTCTAGCTCGTGCTTATAACACTGTAGTGCCTTCATCAGGTAAGGTGCTTACTGGTGGTGTTGATGCTAACGCTTTAGAGAAGCCAAAGCGTTTCTTTGGTGCTGCACGTAACATCGAAGAAGGTGGATCACTAACTATTATCGCAACAGCGTTAGTAGATACTGGTTCTAAGATGGACGAAGTAATTTACGAAGAGTTTAAAGGTACAGGTAACCAAGAGTTGCACCTGGATCGTAAAATTGCTGAAAAACGTATTTATCCTGCTATTAACATCCGTCGTTCAGGCACGCGTCGTGAAGATATGATGTTTGATGAGCAATCATTACAGCGTCTATGGATACTACGTCGTCTATTAACGGAAATGGAAGACCAGCAATCCATCGAGTTTTTATTAGATAAGCTTCGTCAAACGAAGACTAACGATGAGTTCTTCGACAATATGCGCGGTGGTGGTAAGTCTTCATAAGACTCCATCCTGCAGCCATAAAAAAACCGCCCATCTAGGGCGGTTTTTTGTTTAGGGTTAAACAATCTAAGCATTAGGCAACGAGTGCGTCACCCATGACAGTTTTAAGCTTATTCATTGCGTTTTTCTCTAGCTGACGAATACGCTCGGCCGATACGCCGTAAACTGCAGCAAGTTCATGCAGAGTGGCTTTGTCTTCTGTTAGCCAGCGTTTTTGTAGAATGTCGCGGCTGCGTTCGTCTAGCTCAGCCAGTGCTTGGTGTAAACGATCGTTAGAGTCTTTTTCAAAGTTGTCATCTTCTACTAATAACGCAGGGTCGGCACTTTTGTCTTCTAAAAATAGAGCGGGTGCCTGACTTACGTTATCTTCGTCGTCGTTATCACGTGCATCAAAGGCTGTGTCGTATGCGTTTAAGCGGCCTTCCATTTCATAAACGGTACGTGTTTCTACGCCTAAGTCATCGGCAATAGCGTTTGCTTCTTCATTGTTTAACCAACCAAGGCTTTTCTTTTTGCTGCGTAAGTTAAAGAATAATTTACGCTGAGCTTTGGTCGTTGCGACTTTCACAATACGCCAGTTGCGTAGAATAAATTCATGGATTTCTGCTTTGATCCAATGCACTGCAAAGGATACTAGGCGAACGCCAACCTCAGGATTAAAGCGTTTAACCGCTTTCATAAGGCCTACGTTACCTTCTTGAATTAGGTCGGCTTGGTTTAACCCATAGCCTGAATAGCTGCGTGCAATATGCACAACGAAGCGCAAGTGAGACATAACTAAAATACGTGCGGCTTCTAAGTCTTGCTCATAATATAGACGATCAGACAGTTCACGCTCTTCAACAGGCGTTAAAACAGGAATAGCGCTAATAGTAGCCACATAGGACTCTAAATTAGCACCTGGTGATAAAGCATTTACTGCTGTGATTGCTTTGGTCATTCATTACTCCTGAGTGTTTTTCACTAACCGTAAAAAATGGCTAGTTAACAATACTATCATAGCACCTTAAGACAGCAAATAGACTGGAAAGTTCAGTGTGATAAGTGGTTGCAGCGGCTTAAGGTTCGATTTCGCCTAGGTGTCTGCTGACAGACCACCATGCGCCAATCCAGCCTAAAAACATAGCACAACATAATATAACCATGGCGGCAGAGGCCGATAAAGGTTTGAGTCGAAAGTGTGAGCCGTAAAGCATAGCTAAATCGGCGGCCGGGCCTTTCAAGATAAGCCAGCAAATAATAAGTAGTATCCACGCAAGTAGGCCGCCTATCATGCCGTACCATAAACCGGTGTATAAGAAGGGGCGGCGCACCCAGGCATTAGTGCCACCTACTAATTTTACTACGCGAATTTCATCAACTCGCGCAGCAATAGCTAAGCGAATGGTATTACCTACAACCAATATAATCGCCAGAGCCAACAGCGACCCTAAAACTAATACTGTTCGTTCTGCCAGTGCCAAGATTGAATGCAGCCGCTCTACCCAAGCAATATCTAATTGAACTGAATCAACATGATGGTAGCTTTTTAGGGTGGTAAGCAAGTGCTGTACTTGCTCAGTTTCTAACCCTAAGGGTGGCTCAACATAGATGGTTGAAGGCAAAGGGTTGCTCGGCAAGAAGTCGAGGGCGGCTTGCAGACCACTGTGTTCTCGAAATTCGACTAAGGCAGTCTCTGCATCAATAAATTCAGTGGTTACAACGTTATCGACTTGTTTGAGGCGCTCGCTCAGAGCCTGACCTTCTTCTAGGCTAGCTTCAGGGGATAGGTAAAGAGTAATACGCCCCGAGGCCTGAAACTGGTTGCTCAGTTGTGCAGTGTTGTCGAGCGCCATCCATAATGCGCCGGGTAACGTTAAAGCGATAGCAATCACTAACCATGTTAGTACGCTAGAAAACGGGTTTTGCAGTAAGCGAATTAATGTTTCTACTGCTACTTGTTGGTGATGCGCTAACCAACTTTCAACACGCTTTTTAAGGCTAAGGTCTTGAGCAGAGGCGCCAGACTGTGGTCGTTTTACTTCAACCATGATTGCCTCCAGGAATCTGGCCTTCGTATAAATGGCCGTGGTCAAGAATAATACGTCTGCAACCCATGCGCTCAACTAGATCGATATCGTGAGTGGCAATTAATATTGTGACACCGGCTTGTTGGAAGCGTGCAAAAAGCTGCATGATTTCTTCTGACAGTTCAGGATCAAGGTTACCGGTGGGTTCGTCGGCAAGAAGTAAAGGCGGTTTGTTGACGACAGCGCGGGCAATGCCTACGCGTTGTTGTTCACCACCTGATAGTTCAATAGGGTTTCTTTTCTCTTTACCCAATAAACCAACAGCGTCTAAGGCGGCGCGAACTCTGCGACCGGTATCGGTGGGAGAAAAACCGGCAATTTGTAATGGTAAAGCGACGTTGTCGTATACGCTACGATCAAATAACAGTTGGTGGTTTTGAAACACGACACCCACTTTACGTCTATGGTAAGGCACCATCATGCTGGGCATGCGGTTAAGGTTACGACCGTCTACGCTGATGCTGCCACGAGAGGGCTTTTCCATCATCATCATCAGCTTAAGTAAGGTACTTTTACCGGCGCCACTGTGGCCAGTAAGGAACGCCATTTCTCCGCGTGCTAATTCAAAACTGATATTGCTAAGCGCTGTATTGCCGCTTGCGTAATGTTTACTCACACGCTCAAAGCGAACCATAGTCATAAGCGTTACTCGCTGCCTTCTTGTTGGAATAATGCTTTGGTAAATTCTTCTGCGTTAAATGGGCGTAGGTCATCGATGCCTTCACCGATACCGATATAACGTACAGGTATGCCAAACTGCTGCGCTAAGGAGAAGATGATGCCCCCTTTCGCGGTGCCGTCTAATTTAGTCAGCGTTAGGCCAGTAACGCCTACCACTTCTTTAAATTGCTTAGTCTGATTGACGGCATTTTGTCCGGTGCCTGCATCTAACACCAACATCACTTCATGTGGCGCAGAAGGGTCGACCTTTTTAATAACACGAACAACTTTCTCAAGTTCTTGCATTAAGTTGTCTTTGTTATGTAAGCGACCGGCAGTGTCGGCAATAAGGATGTCGATATCACGTGCTTGGGCTGCTTTTACCGCATCGAATAATACCGAGGCTGAGTCTGCCCCTGTGTGTTGGGCGATTACTGGAACGTTGTTGCGCTCGCCCCAGGTTTGAAGCTGCTCGACGGCTGCAGCTCGGAAGGTATCCCCAGCAGCGAGCATCACTTTTTTGTTTTTAGCCTGGAATTGTTTAGTCAGTTTACCAATAGTAGTGGTTTTCCCCACACCATTAATGCCCACCATTAGAATGATGTACGGCTTTTGCCCAGTGTTGGTTTCAAGCGGGCGCTCAACCCCTTTAAGAATAGTTTCTAACTCTTTAATTAAAGCGTTATAGAGCGCATCGGAGTTATTGACTTCTTTACGGCTAATTTGGCCGTTAATCTTATCCATAATAGCTTGAGTGGTTTCGATACCCACATCAGCCATTAATAACTGAGTTTCTAGTTCTTCTAATAAGTCTTCATCAATTTCTTTTTTGCCTAGCAATAGACTGGCTAAGCCTTCGCTTAAACCACCACGGGTGCGGCTTAAGCCTTGTTGCATGCGTTTAAATAATCCAGGCTTACGAGCTGGCAGAATTTCTACCGTTGGTTTTTGAGGTTCTTCTTCAACGATGGGTTGTTCTTGTGTTATCTCTTCAGGCTTGGCTTCTGCTTTGTCTGCCTTGCCCTTTTTACCTTTAAAAAAATCAAACATGGAAGATTCCGTAACAATATAAAGCATATATTAGGGGCTTATCCTACCATTATTTTGAGTGAATCCCATCGACAATAGTGGATTAGTTTTCTACCATGCGTTCAATTTTAACGAAAATCTTTTTCTATGCGCAAAACACAGAATCAACAGCTACGAATAATTGGTGGGCAATGGCGTTCTAGACGACTCAACTTCCCATCGATTGAAGGCTTACGCCCCACCTTAGATCGTATCAGAGAAACTCTGTTTAACTGGTTACAGTTTGATGTAGAGGGTAAGCGAGTATTGGATGCTTTTGCCGGCAGTGGCGCGTTAGGCTTTGAAGCCTTGTCGCGTGGTGCTAAAGAAGTGGTGTTTTTAGAAAAAAGTCCTCAAGCCGCAGCGCAAATAAAAGCCAACATAGGGTTGCTAGGGGTAGAAAATGCTCAAGTGTGGGCGGGTGATAGCTTGCAATGGTTAGAGCAAAACAATAGCGAGTATGACTTGGTCTTTCTTGATCCGCCTTTTCACTGCAATTTACTGCAGCCTGCAATCGATAAACTCAAATTACCAGTCGGCGCCTTAGTTTATGTCGAGCATGAACCTAATCTTTTGCCAAAATGGCCAGACAATTGGACAGAGCGAAAAAGCAAAAGCAGTAAAGAGTTTTGCTTTCGCTTATTTGAAGTGCATTAACGATTTATGGCAGCCAATTAGGCTTGGGCATAAACTTCTTCTGTAGGGCGATAATTTCTTTTTTATATTCGTCTACTATGTAGGGGCGACTGACCACAAACACTTGATATATTCCGCCTTGAAGAAGCTCGATTGAAATATTGGTGTTGTTCCCCATTAGCAAATTGCAGTGTAAGAAAGAAAACCAAGAAGTCACAATAATCCAAATATTCAGCGCTACCGAGCTGATCTCATCTTTTGGCACGTTAACCATGCCAGCCTCAATCAGGCCTTCAATAATGAGTATGACTTGATGCAAGCACTGGCGGAAGAAGTTTCTAAAGGATTCATGCAGCGAAGGATCTGTTTGCAAAAAATGTTCAATATCTCGATGAAAGAAACGGTATTTCCATAATGCAGAAAACACTTCTTGCAGATAATGCACTTTGTCTTGCAGTTGTAGGCTTCTGTCAGTCGGGACATCGAGGATATCCATAATGATCGCTTGGTACTGATCAAAAAGCGCATGAATAATCATCTGCTTGTTGCGAAAGTGGTAATACAAATTACCCGGCGACATGTTCAGGTGGGCGGCAATATGATTGGTTGTAACGTTACGTTCACCAAGCTCATTAAACAGAGTTAGGCTAGCGCTTAGTATCTTGTCTTTTGTTCCCACGAGCGGCATCCATTTTGTAGCAGAAATTAAGAGTATGAATTGATAAATAAGCTTGATATTCTAGAGCATTAACTCTAATAATTAAAAAATACTATCACACTCTGCAGGTGTTTTCCTATGAGCGCTGTACAAGCTGATCTTCAGATGCCAGAAAAAAATCAAGAAATTGAGCGTATCCACACTTTGTTTAATCAGCAGAAAGCTGCTTACCGTGCCCAGCCTATGCCAAGCGCTCAAGAGCGCATTGCTGATTTGCGTCGTTTAAAAGAAGCCGTTTTAAAATACAAAGATGATTTAGCAGACGCTATCTACCAAGACTTTAGCTGCCGCTCAAAAGACGAAACCATGGTGGCGGAAGTGATGACTTCGGTACAAGGTATTAATTACGCAATTAAGCGTGTTAAAAAGTGGATGAAGCCTTCTAAACGACATGTCAGCATGTTGTTTGCGCCTTCGCATAACAAAGTAATGTATCAGCCTCTAGGTGTGGTCGGCATTATGGTGCCATGGAACTATCCACTGCAATTAGCCGTGTTGCCATTAATGACTGCATTGGCAGCGGGTAACCGTGCCATGATTAAAATGTCAGAATTTACCCCAGCCATGAACGCTGTACTGAAAAAATTATTAGCAGAAGCTTTCGAAGAAGACCAAGTGGCGGTTATCGAAGGGGAAGTGGAAGTTTCTACCGCATTCTCAGAAACCCCATGGGATCATTTAGTCTTTACTGGCTCTACTCAAGTGGGTCGTATTGTTATGGGTGCAGCGGCGAAAAACTTAACGCCAGTGACCTTGGAGCTTGGTGGTAAATCACCGGCTATTATTACCCCTAATGCCAATATGAAAGATGCCGTAGAGCGCATTTGCTTTGGTAAGTCATTAAACGCAGGTCAGACCTGTATTGCCCCCGACTATGTACTGCTACCAGAAGGCAAAGAAGAAGAGTTTATTAAGCTGTACCAAGAAACTTTTGCCAAAATGTACCCAACTGTACGCGATAATGACGACTACACTGCCATTATCAATGATCGTCAGCATCAGCGTCTATTAAGCTGGGTAGAGGACGCTAAACAACAAGGCGCTAAATTTACTGTGGTTAATCCTGCTAACGAAGACTTTAGCGGAACACGTAAAATGCCATTGCATATCGTGCAACAAGGCACCGCAGAAATGAAGATTCTGCAAGATGAGCTGTTTGGTCCGATTTTACCCATAGTGACCTATAAAACTTTAGCAGGTGCGCTTGACTACATTAATGATCGAGATCGTCCGCTAGCGCTTTATATCTTCACTTATGAGCGCAAAGAACAGCAATATATTTTAGAGAACACGCACTCGGGTGGTGTCACTATTAACGATACCCTAATGCATGTGGCGCAAGATGATATTCCGTTTGGTGGCGTTGGCCCATCAGGTATGGGGCACTACCACGGTAAAGAGGGCTTTATCGCACTGTCAAAAGCGAAAGCAGTACACCGCAAGGGTAAGTTCAATAGTGGACAGTTTGTATACCCACCCTATGGAACCGCCATTCAGTCACTTATTTACAAGTTCTTTATCCGCTAAAAATAATAAAGATAGGGAAGGATTGTATGCCAAAATTATCTACAACCCGTCGTGGCTTTATGCAATTAAGTGCGACTTCCGCTGCTTTCTTGGCAGCGGGGGCCTCATTTGCCAGCCTTACTGGCTGTACTAAAGCGCCGGTCGCCAGTGGCTATAAGGTATTACGCAATACCGACTTTGAGTTTATTACAGCTATTGCACCGGTGGTTTTAGGTGGCTCTTACCCAGGTGTTCTAGGGCCAGAAAAAGCCCCTGAAGTCTTATTAAAAGCCGTTGATAACTTAGTGGTTACTTTGCAAGAGTACGCCCAAAGCCAGCTGATTATGATGTTTGATGTAATGCAGTCAGCGCCTTTGCGGGTGGCTATGGATGCTCCTTGGTCTACTTGGCCTGAAGCGACAGCTGAAGATATTGAGCGCTTTTTGCAAGGCTGGAAAACCAGCATGATTCCGCTTAAGCGCATGGGTTATGGTTCTCTGGTTAAGGTGCTGGCTATGTGCTGGTACAGTCAGCCCGAAACTTTTATAAGCTCGGGTTATCCTGGTATGCCTAAAAGAGAATTGCTAACCGACCAGCCTATTGCGGCCGCAGATTAACAAGGAAACCTCCATGACCGATATTATTAAGCGTGAGCCTGTTATACCTGTGGTAGCAGGCATTAAAGACCCCATTAGAGACGGTATAAAAGCGGGCTGGAAATTACAGTCTGCCACTGAGTTAAGCAACGACAGCCTGTTGTCTGCTGATGTGATTATTATTGGCACGGGTGCCGGTGGTGGTACAGCAGCAGAAATACTGACCGATGCTGGTTTAAACGTATTGATGCTAGAAGAAGGTCCGCTAAAAAGTAGCGATGACTTTCGTATGGATGAGCGTGAAGCCTACCGCGATATGTACCAAGAAAGTGCTGGTCGTATGAGCAAAGATGGCTCTATGTCTATTTTGCAAGGCCGTTGTGTGGGCGGTACGACTGTTATTAACTGGACTTCAAGTTTTCGTACGCCAGAACAAACACTGGAGCATTGGGCGAAAGAGTTTGGTGTAAAGGGCATGAGCAGCGAAGAAATGGCGCCTTGGTTTGCCAAAATGGAAGAGCGTTTAGGCGTTCAGCCTTGGCAGGTTAGCCCAAATAAAAACAATGCGGTGCTAAAAGATGGCGCGGCGAAACTGGGCTTAGATTGGAAAGTTATTCCACGTAACGTGCGTGGCTGTTGGAACCTAGGCTACTGTGGTGTGGGTTGTCCTACTAATGCTAAGCAGTCTATGTTGGTTACGACCATTCCGAGTGCCTTAGAAAAAGGGGCAAAATTGCTGTACAGCGCCCGTGCAGAGCGACTGATTATGGAAGGCCGTAAAGTGCTGGGCGTTGAAGTCAGTGCCCTTGACGATAACTACCAACCTACCGGTAAGCGTATTATCGCCAAAGCGCCGCATGTAATATTAGCCGCCGGTGCCATTAATGGCCCAGCTTTAATGCTACGTTCAAAAGCGCCCGACCCACATAAGCGTATTGGTAAACGTACCTTTTTCCACCCGACTACTTTTACCTTCGCCGAATTTGAAGAGTACGTTGACCCTTATTATGGGGCGCCACAGTCTATTTATAGCGACCATTACCAGTGGAACACAGTTACCGGCCCTGTCGGTTATAAGTTAGAGGTACCACCACTGCCGCCGGGCTTTGCCTCAGTACTTTTATTAGGGCATGGCGCTAACCACTTCCAAGACATACAAAAGCTACCGCATCTGCACTCTATGATTGCCTTATTGCGAGATGGATTTAATGCTGAGTCTGAAGGCGGAAAAATCGAACTTTCTAACGACGGCTCACCGATTATTGACTATAAAGTAAATGATTACTTATGGGACGGTGTCGTTCGTTCTTGGTTAAGCATGGCAGAAATGCAATTTGCCGCCGGTGCCAAAGCCACCCGAGTATCCCATGTCGATTCTCCTTGGTTCCATAGCTGGGAAGAAGCCAAAGCCGGTATTCCTAAGCTAGAGTTTCGTTCCAACGCTTATACCATCGGATCTGCTCATTGTATGGGTGGAATGGCCATGGGTGAAGATCAAACACGCTGTTTGGTCGATAGCAATGGTAAGTACCATCATCTAGATAATCTTTATGTGTTTGATGGCTCGGTATTCCCGACCAGTATTGGGGCTAACCCACAGCTAAGCATCTACGGCATGGCTTGTCGTAATGCGCATAAGCTCGTAGAAACCATTAAAAACGCTTAGGTTTACCAAGCAAAAGGGCGCTGGTGGGTAGAATCCACTGGCGCTTTTTTCTTTCAACTCGACACTGACGCACAGTTTTTATACTATGCGCTTTTCATTACCTCAGAATCCTATCGTATGAATATTGTTGTTTATCCAGGTACTTTTGATCCTATGACCAATGGTCATACCGATTTGGTTGAGCGTGCGGCACGTATGTTTGACCATGTTATTGTTGCTATTGCCTACAACCCTAAGAAAAAACCTCTACTCGATCTAGAAACAAGAGTAGACTTAGCACAACGTGTATTAGGCCATATGGCGAACGTTGAAGTCGTTGGTTTTAGTAATCTATTAGCCGACTTCGTGAAAGAAAAGAAGGCAAACGTTATTCTGCGTGGCTTACGTGCTGTCTCTGACTTTGAATATGAGTTTCAGTTAGCCAACATGAACCGAGTGTTAGCGCCTAACGTAGAAAGTCTTTTCTTAACACCTTCCGAAAAATACTCGTATATTTCATCGACGCTAATACGCGAAATCGCCGCTTTAGGTGGTGATATAAGCACTTTTGTACACCCTGAAGTTGCGACTGCTTTAAAGAAAGTATTTGACCAAAACTAGGTCTTAAAGGGGATAAAAATGGCTCTTATAATTACAGATGAATGCATTAACTGTGACGTGTGTGAACCTGAGTGTCCAAACGAGGCTATCTCTGCGGGCGAGGAAATCTACGAAATCGATCCAGACAAATGTACTGAGTGCGTTGGTCACTATGACGAACCCCAGTGTCAGCAGGTCTGCCCAGTAGACTGTATTCCTCTTGATCCAAATAACGAAGAAACGCAAGAAGAGCTCGAAGCAAAATACGAGCGATTAACGGGTAAAAAGATCATCTAACTTGCACCTTTCATCTCTATCTTTCAGACTAGCGTTTGAATCATGGAGATGAAAATGTGGACCTCAATAATAAAGAAATTTAGCACTTACAGTTTAATTATTCTGCTAAGTGCTTGTACCTCCTTAGAATCCCCCAAAGAACAACAGTCAACTGCAAGCGTGGCGACAGCAGCCATAGCGAGCGCACACCCGTTGGCGACGCAAGCCGGTATGGATGTTCTTAATCAGGGCGGCAATGCCTTTGATGCGGCGATTGCGGTGGCCGCAAGCTTAGGGGTGGTAGAACCTTACAGTGCAGGAATTGGTGGCGGTGGCTTTTGGCTATTGTACGATGCCAAAAATGACGACTACCGTTTTCTAGACGCCCGTGAAACTGCACCAGCAGCAGCGCATAAGAATTATTATCTAACCGCTGAAGGTAAGGTTAATCGTGATAAAGCTATTAATGGCCCGACGGCAGCAGGTATTCCTGGGCAAGCAGCGGCTTTTGTGTATTTGGCTGAGCATTATGGAAAGCTCAGTTTAAAGAAAAGTTTAGCCGCAGCCATTGAGCAAGCGGAATACGGTTTTCCAGTGAATGAGTATTATCGAACGCTGATGGGCTATCGCTTAGATGCCGTGCGTCGTTACCCCGACAGTGCCAGCATATTATTAGATAACAATCAGATACCCGAGAAAGGATACCTGTTAAAGCAGGTGGATTTAGCCAATACCCTGAAAGCCTTAGCAGACAAAGGGTTTGACGGTTTTTATAAAGGTGAAGTCGCTACAAAGCTGCTAGCAGCCGTTAACAGTAATGGCGGTGAGTGGACAGCAGCTGATTTAGCCAATTATAAAGTCATTGATCGCAACCCTATTCGTGTGAACTATGGCGGAACGGAAGTAATCAGTGCTCCTCCACCCTCGTCAGGCGGTATTGCGTTAGTACAAATGCTGAATATGCTGACGTATTTTCAGTGGCAAGAACTCAGTGCAATTGATCAGACACATTTGCTTGCCGAAGTTATGCGTCGTGCTTACTTAGACAGAGCAGAATTTTTAGGGGATCCAGACTTTATTAGTGTGCCGCAGACAGAGTTGTTATCAGAACAACGCGCACAGCAATGGGCATCCAGCATCAGTATGGCTCAAGCAACGCCAAGCTTAAGCCTGCAAGGGCCTAAGAATATTGAACAAGGGTTTCATACCACTCACTTTTCAGTGCTCGATAAAGACGGTAATAAAGTATCGGCTACGTTAAGTATTAATCTGCCCTTTGGTTCAGCCTTTACAGCGGAAGGCACTGGCATATTGCTAAATAATGAAATGGATGACTTTTCAGCCAAGCCTGGTGAGCCAAATGCCTATGGGTTGGTTGGAAGTACAGCCAATGCCGTAGCACCGGGTAAACGACCCTTATCGAGCATGACGCCTACTATTATTGATAGTCCGCAACACACGGCGATACTGGGTACGCCTGGGGGAAGTCGTATCATTACTATGGTGTTCTTGGGCGTATTAGAGCACCTACAAGGCAAGCCTGTAAGTGATTGGGTATCAAGGCCAAGGTTTCATCATCAGTACCTGCCAGACCGTATTGAATACGAGCCTAACAGCTTTGATGAATTGGAATTAGAGCAATTGGCGGCACGTGGTCATGAGCTTAAGAATACCCATCGTCGGTATGGCAATATGCAGGCAATCTTATTGAACAAAAAGACTGGCGAAATTACTGCCGCCTCAGATCCGCGTGGAGAGGGTGAGGCGCAAGTACAGTAATATTATACAAGGTCAGCGCTGGCATTTAGTGCAGTAAACGGTGCTGCGCTGACCAATACGTAGTTCTTTTAGGGTTGTCTGACAACTCATACATGGTTTGCCAGCACGTCCATAAACAGCCAATTGCTGGGCGAAGTAACCCGGTTTGCCGTCACCACCCACAAAGTCTTTTAGTGTGGTGCCGCCCTGCTCAATGGCGGCGGCCAATACGAGTTTGATTTCAATAACCAGCCGCTCAATCCGCGCTTTGCTTATTTTTCCAGCGGGAGTTTGTGGGCGAATACCAGCAAAGAATAGACTCTCATTGGCGTAAATATTACCGACGCCCACCACTACCTTTGAATCCATAATAAACGTTTTGATGGCTTGAGTGCGTTGGCGGCAACGACTGTGCAGATAGTCGGCGTTGAAGTCATCACTCAAAGGTTCTGGGCCTAAGTGACTTAATTGTGGGCACTCACTGCCTGGTTCAACAAAGAGTAGAGCTCCAAAGCGTCTAGGGTCGTGGTAACGCAAAACCTTACCATTGCTCAGGCGCCAGTCTATGTGGTCGTGCTTATTCGGGGGTGTGTTGTTATCCACGAGTCGAAGAGAGCCCGACATGCCTAAGTGCCAAATCGCTGTGCCTGCATCGGTGCTTACCAGTAAATACTTAGCACGACGTTCTATCCGCGTAATGCGGTGACCGCTGAGTGCTTGAATACCTTCTTCAACGGGCCAGCGCAATTTAGGCTGACGTACGATGATTTCTTCTATGCGTTCATTCAGTAACCAAGGTGCTAACCCGCGTTTTGTGGTTTCGACTTCAGGAAGTTCAGGCACTTTTATACTCTCGAAAGTTAAATGTCAGGCATAAAAAAACCCGGCAAGCCGGGTTTTTTTAGTCAAAGAAGATTACTTAATTTTGCCTTCTTTGTAGATAACATGCTTACGAACAACAGGATCAAATTTTTTGATCTCCATTTTTTCAGGCATGGTACGCTTGTTTTTGTCTGTAGTGTAGAAGTGACCGGTACCGGCGCTAGACACTAGACGAATTTTATCGCGTGGCATAATAAGCCTCCTTAGATTTTAACGCCGCGTGCGCGGATATCAGCTAATACAACATCAATACCATTTTTATCAATGGTGCGCATACCTTTACTAGATACACGTAGACGTACGAAACGCTTTTCACTTTCTACCCAAAAACGATGGTATTGTAAGTTAGGTAAAAAACGACGTTTAGTTTTAATTTGTGAGTGGGAAACTTTGTTTCCTACAACAGGGCCTTTCCCTGTAACTTGGCAAACCTTAGACATGGATTCTCGCCCCGATTTATATGTATCGAACAACTCTTGAATTCGTTACAACCGTGGGCTGTATTATCAATTAAGACAATACGTTATGGCCCTGGCTGAAATTGAGCTGCGCTTTATATCAAAATATTGATGGCGACGCAAGCTTTGAGTTGAATTAAATTGCTTTCTGGTCACTAAGTATAAACGAGATTTTGTCTTCTGTAACGGGGTTAATCTCTTATTTCTTCAACTCTACAGCCAGCCTCGCCTTGCAAAGGACTCGCAATAGCCGTCCCCAACGATTAAATGATCCAGTACTTTTATATCGACTAAGTTTAAAGCATTGCGTAAACGTTCGGTAATCGCACGATCAGCGCTGCTTGGTTCGGCAATGCCTGACGGGTGGTTGTGTACCAGTATGATAGCAGCGGCGCCTTGGGCAAGTGCTAACTTAACGACTTCTCTTGGATAGACCGCAGCGCTATCAATGGTGCCGCGAAATAACTCTGTGTATTTAAGAACCCGATGTTGGTTG
This sequence comes from uncultured Oceanospirillaceae bacterium, assembly GCA_937974825.1. GTDB lineage: Bacteria > Pseudomonadota > Gammaproteobacteria > Pseudomonadales > Oceanobacteraceae > Venatoribacter. The sequence goes on from CALJVD010000033.1 coordinate 71,966, forward strand.
TCGAGTAAAAGGCAGGCGAAGACTTCGTAATCTAGGTCGCGTAATTTGGATTGTAAATATTGCTGAGTAATTTCAGGACTGGTTAAGGCGTTACTGCGGTGCAGTTGTTCTTCAAAATGCCTTCTAGCCATTTCAAGCACGGCTTGTAATTGTGCGTATTTGGCTGGTCCTAAGCCTAAGTGCTGACAAAACTCTTCTTTACCTGCTGTTAGTAATGCTCGTAAGCTACCAAAGCTTATGAGTAATTCTCGTGCTAAGTCGACGGCGCTTTTCCCTTTAATGCCTGTCCTTAAAAAAATCGCTAATAATTCAGCGTCGGAAAGATTGTCTGCTCCTCGGTTAAGAAGTTTTTCTCGCGGGCGCTCAGACTCTGGCCAGTTGTTTATTCCCATGGGGTTCCCTACTCTAGTGAATAATTTGCTAATTAATTAGCATTGAAGGCAAATAAAACAATTAGAAATGGCGTTCTGGGGCGTTAAATCGCTCTTTTGTCTGAGTGGCAGTATAAAAATACAGAGCAAGACTGAAACTTTGGGTCAGCTTCTTATATACTGCGCACACTTTATTCATTACCACTAGCGCAGCGTACTAATATTATGATGCAGTCACTGAGCAATAAACGAATTCTATTGGGTGTTACCGGAGGCATTGCCGCCTACAAGTCAGCCGAGCTTGTGCGTGCTTTAACTAAGTCTGGTGCTGAGGTGCGTGTCGTAATGACTGCTGCAGCGATGGAGTTTATTACGCCGTTAACGTTGCAGGCTTTATCTGGGCACCCTGTGCATCACGCCATGCTGGATCCTGAAGCGGAGGCTGGTATGGGGCATATTGAGTTAGCGCGCTGGGCCGACGTTGTCTTAATCGCGCCGGCCAGTGCCGATAGTATTGCACGCCTATCCGCCGGTATGGGGAACGACTTATTAACGACCTTATGCTTGGCAAGTAGTGCGCCCTTAGTGTTGGCGCCGGCAATGAACCAAGCCATGTGGCGTGATGAAACCACTCAAGCCAATATTCAGCGCTTACTAGAATTAAAAGGACATCGTCTGCACCTGTTTGGACCCGACGAAGGTATTCAAGCCTGTGGAGATGTGGGTCCAGGTCGGATGCTTGAGCCAGAGTTCTTAGCAAAACAATTAGCCGCTATGTTAACGGTCGGCAGCCTGGCAGGTCGCCATGTGGTAATTACCGCTGGTCCAACGCGTGAAGCCATCGACCCTGTGCGTTATATTTCCAATCATAGTTCAGGAAAAATGGGGTTCGCCTTAGCGGAAGCGGCTCGTGATGCCGGTGCTAAAGTCACAGTCATTTGTGGGCCAGTAAATTTACTAACTCCAGATCGTGTTAACAGAATAGACGTTGTTAGTGCAGAAGATATGCTACAAGCCTCACTGAATGAAATTGAAGGCGCCGATATTTTTATTGCGGCAGCGGCCGTGGCAGATTATCGTCCAGAATTGTGCGCTAATCATAAAATCAAAAAGACGGTTAACAAAGATACGTTAGAACTTAAATTAGTAAAAACTCCTGATATTGTCGCAACCGTCGCGCAGCATGAAAAGCGTCCGTTTACCGTGGGGTTTGCAGCAGAAACACAAAACGTGGAAGACTACGCGCACAATAAAATGCAGAGTAAAAACTTAGATATGATTGTCGCTAACGATGTATCGCGCACCGATATCGGCTTTAACAGCGATCAAAATGCCGTAACAGTATTCAGTCGTCATACGCAGCTAAGTATGGCGATTCCACAAAGTAGTAAATACAATGTGGCGACACAAATTATTACGCAAGTGGCCCAACAATTTAATTCTTAGAGGGAAAGTAATGCATAAGTTACAGGTGAAAGTATTAGATCCGCGTATTGGCGACAGTATTCCCATGCCAGAATACGCAACCACTGGTTCGGCCGGTTTAGATCTGCGTGCATGTATTGATTCACCCATCACCCTGAAACCAGGCGAAACCCAATTGATTCGAACAGGGTTATCTATTTATATTGAAGACCCAAATTTAGCCGCCATGATTCTGCCACGTTCAGGCTTAGGTCATAAGCACGGTATTGTACTTGGTAATTTAGTGGGCTTAATCGATTCTGATTATCAGGGTGAGTTGATGGTAAGCTGCTGGAATCGTGGGCAAAATAACTTTACTCTTGATGTGGGTGAAAGATTGGCTCAGTTAGTGCTTGTGCCAGTGGTACAGGCTGAGTTTGAATTAGTCTCAGAATTTACCGCAACTGAACGTGGTGAAGGTGGATTTGGACACTCCGGTCGTCAATAACGATAGCTGGAGGATGTAAATAAAAACGCAAGGAAGAGTCAGCATGGCAAGCGCAAAAGCACCGAAACGTACGCTTACATATTACAGTCGATTAGCATTATGGCTGTCGTTGTTAATCATAGCGGCAGGGCTATCAGCACAGAGTTTACAGCTCAATATGCTAACGCAAAGCAATGTCGACTCATCCTTCACTCAAGCGATGGCTGAACAAATCGAACGAGTGTTTCAGTTACGCATTCAAGATACCAAAAACCTGCAAAAAGCAGCCAGTGAGCACCCTTATACATTGAATGCCCTGCAAGAGGGCGATGACGCTTGGCTTGAAGAGTTAAAGCGCTTCTTACCTGGCAGTCAAAAAGTGTATGTCTTAGATTCTGACGGCGCGAGCAAAGTCCACGAAAGCTTTGGTTATACAGTACAAGAGCTCGTAAACCGTACCCTGAAAGGCGCTGAGATGAGGTTAGAGGCGGTAGTTGCTAAGGGTGAAACCAAGTTCTATTGGACCACGCCCATCTACACCGGCCGCAGTATACGAGGGGTGTTGTTGGTAGAGTATGGCGACACCTGGTTAAAGCAGTTGCAGCAAGTGGTCAGTCCTAATCTTGGTCAAACCATATTAACCCAACGCTTTAACGCACAGGGTAATGGCATAGAGCTATTTAAAGTGGGTGAAGCAGGTAATAACCCGTCTTTAGCGACCACGGTTGCTGTAAACGATATCTGGTTTTTGACTTATACCCCTAATGACAAGCGTCCGACACTGTCTCTAATGCCGTTAACTACACCATGGGTAGCAGTGTTAGTAACAACCGTTCTGCTAATGCTTTTGCTTATGTATTTACAGCGTCGAGAGATCAGACAAAATCAATACAAGCTCATTACCTTTGTGCGCACGCTAACAAGACAGGGCGATACCGAGCTGCCTAAGTTTAGTATTCGTTTATTCCATGATTTAGCCGCCAGTATTGCTAGCCAAGTACGCCCTGCTGCAAGAAAAGTTCAGATCGATGATGCACGTACAGAAAAACCAGACTTAGCCATCGAACCCTTACGACAAAAGCCCTATCGAGTAACGCCAACACGCCAGCCTGAAGACGGTATGGTTGTTGAGGAAATGAATGAGGATGAAGCAAGCTCATATGAGCCCGATCGAGATTAATCCAACCATTTTTCGTGCCTACGATATTCGTGGCATCGTTAATCAAGATTTAAATAACGATGCCTTATATTGGATAGGGCGAGCCGTTGCTTCAGAAGTGTTAGCTCAAGGGTTTAGCAAGTTAAATTTAGCTTGGGATGGGCGCATATCCAGTCCTGAACTGGCCCAAGCCTTTGCACAAGGCGCACTAAAAAGCGGTTGTGATGTTCGTAGGCTAGGCGCGCAACCAACCGGTCTTTTGTATTACTCAACTCATGTCACCGATACGCCCTGTGGCGTTATGATTACCGGCAGTCATAACCCGGCTAACTATAACGGCGTTAAGATTGTGATTGATCAACAAGCGTTAAGTGGTGATCAAATTCAATCTTTGTACCGTCGTATTGTCCAGCAACAGCTAGCCAATGTTGGCGTAGATGGCAAACTCGGTGAAGAAGATCTAAGCCCTTCGTATATTCAAGCCATTGTTGAGCCGACCCGCATAAAGCGCCCACTCAAAATAGTGGTTGATGCAGGTAACGGCATAGGTGGACCATTAGCAAAACAAGTACTTGAGGCATTAAACCTTGAAGCAACTTACTTATTTTGTGATGTAGATGGCACTTTTCCTAATCATCATCCAGATCCTGGAGTGCCAGAAAACCTAGCCACCTTGCAACGTACCGTGCTTGAGGAGCAGGCTGATTTAGGGCTCGCCTATGACGGTGATGCCGACCGAATCGCTATCGTCGATAATCAAGGTGCAATTATCTGGCCCGACAAACTCTTAATGCTGTTGTTGCAAGACGCCTTGCCAAGGCACACACAAGCGACTGTTATTTATGATGTGAAGTCATCAGGTTATATAGCATCGCTTGTGAAAGAATTAGGTGGGACTGCCATTATGACACCAACGGGGCATTCCATTATGAAACGAAAAATGAAAGAACATAATGCGTTGTACGGCGGTGAGTTTAGCGGGCACTTGTATATTAATGACCGCTGGTTTGGCTTTGATGATGGAATCTTTGCCGGGGTACGAATTTTAGAGGTGTTGAGTCAGTACTCGCAAAGCAGCAGTGCGGTGTTTAATAAAATCCCGTTAGAAATCAGCACCCCAGAAATAACACTGGATGTTAGCGAAGATGAGAAGTTTGAAATAATCGAACGTCTAGCGCAAGACAAAGACTTCTTACAGGGTGCTACAGTACATAAGGTTGATGGTTTAAGGTTGGAGTTTGATCAGGGGTGGTGCTTAATTCGAGCATCCAATACAACGCCCAAACTTACCTTACGTTTTGCTGCAGAGACAGACGCCAATATCCACCTGCTTAAGCAGCGTGTAAAAGCAGCACTTACTAAATGCGCTCCTAATTTATCGACAACAAAAATTTAATCTTGATGAATAAAGTTTTTGTTGTATTCAATCCTAAATAAATTTAAGTTAGCAAACGCTCACTTCCCCATAGGATTTTAAAACTCAGCGGTTATAATACCCATAACATCCCTATTAACTTTCCGTGTCTTGAAGGAAATAAACATGGCCCTATCGCGTAAAAGCGCTGTCTTTGCCACTAATGTATTGAGTGAAGCCTTACCGTATTTACAACGTTTCGTTGGTAAAACCATCGTAGTGAAGTATGGCGGTAACGCCATGATAGAAGAAGCGCTGCAGAATAGTTTTGCGCGCGATATGGTGATGCTGAAAATGGTTGGGATTAACCCCATCGTTGTGCATGGCGGTGGTCCACAAATTGGTAAGCTATTGGCCAAACTTGAAATAGAAAGTAACTTTGTTGAAGGTATGCGTGTTACCACGGGCGAAACAATGGACGTGGTAGAAATGGTGCTTGGCGGTCTAGTGAACAAGCAAATTGTTAACCTGATTAACCAAAACGGCGGTAAAGCCATTGGTTTAACTGGTAAAGATGGCCAGCTTATTCATGCTAAAAAGCTGCGTGTGACTAAGCGCACCCCAGACCTAGAAAAAACTGAAATAATCGATATTGGCCATGTGGGTGAGGTTGAAAGCATCAACACACAAGTGCTTGATATGCTAACCAACAGTGATTTTATTCCAGTTATTGCCCCTATCGGTGTCGGCTCAGACGGCGCTTCATATAATATCAACGCTGACTTAGTTGCAGGTAAAGTTGCTGAAGTCTTGCGTGCAGAAAAACTGATTCTGCTCACTGATATTGCCGGCTTATTAGATAAACAGGGCAATCTATTAACCGGATTATCTACCGAGCAAGTCGACGCTCTGATTGCAGACGGCACCATCTACGGTGGTATGCTACCGAAAATTCAGTGTGCCTTAGAAGCGGTTCATGGTGGTGTGACCAGTGCTCATATTATTGATGGCAGAGTGCCACATGCGACCTTGCTCGAATTGTTTACTGATGCTGGAGTAGGTACGCTCATCACTAATAAACAGAATCAAAATCAAGCTTAGGAGTTGGTTGAATGTCGGGTACTGAACAGATCTCACGCCGTGAGCAAATACTACAAGCGTTGGTTTCTATGTTAGAAAACAACCAAGGCGGTCGTATTACAACGGCGACCCTGGCAAAAGAAGTTGGGGTGTCTGAGGCTGCCTTATATCGTCACTTTCCTAGTAAAGCAAAAATGTTTGAAGGCTTGATCGCTTTTATTGAAGAAACCGTCTTTAGTCGTGTTAGCCGCATACTGCAAGACTTCGATACTGCCTCCATTCGTTGTGAAACCATTTTAACTTTAGTGCTTACATTTGCAGAAAAAAACCCTGGCATGTGCCGTTTGCTAACCGGTGATGCCTTAGTGGGTGAAACCGAGCGCTTGCACGAAAGAATGCATAACTTTTTTGAAAAGATTGAAACGCAATTAAAGCAAGTATTGCGTGAAGCTGAAATGCGAGAAAAGAAAGTGGCAGTGCAAACAGTTAGTGCCACTGCAAACTTGCTAACAGCGGTATTAGAAGGCCGCATTCGTCAATATGTGCGTAGTGATTTTAAGACGTTGCCGACCCAATATTGGCCGGAACAATGGCAGCTACTTAATCATGCTATATTGCGCGACGTTGATTTAGAGCGTCTTCCTGTTTAGCGCAGAGAAGACAGCCAAAAGACGGAAAGTAGCACAACGTTTACCTGCTTTTCGTCCAATAAATTTGAATAAGCAAACCAGAGCTTCTTATGCGCGTATTATTAATTTTAATGTCAGTAATGCTCCTAACGGCATGCGGCCAAAAAGGACCGTTGTACTTGCCTGAGGCATCAACAACAACCCACACAACAGAAGCAGCACTTTAATATGTCAAAATTTACCTATAAAAATGGCAGTTTACATGCCGAAAATGTTTCCTTAACAGCGCTTGCTGAACAGTATGGAACACCTCTTTACGTATACTCTAAGGCTGCATTTAGTCAGCATTTTCTTGAGTTCCAAAACGCGCTAGGTGATTGGCCACATTTAGTCTGCTATGCCGTTAAAGCTAACTCTAACTTAGCCGTATTGAATGTGTTGGCAAAGTTAGGCGCAGGGTTCGATATCGTTAGTGTTGGTGAGCTTGAGCGTGTTATTGCCGCTGGTGGTGATCCTAAAAAAGCGGTGTTTTCTGGTGTTGGTAAACAATCTGCTGAAATGAAGCGTGCGTTAGAAGTAGGTGTTTACTGCTTCAACGTAGAATCAGAAGCTGAATTAGAGCGCTTAAGTCGAGTAGCGACCGAGCTACAGATTCCTGCACGAGTGTCATTGCGTGTGAATCCAGACGTCGACGCCAAAACACACCCTTATATTTCTACCGGTTTAAAAGATAATAAGTTTGGTATTGATATTAACGAAGCACCACGCATTTACGCTAAGGCTAAAACCTTACCTAACTTAAATGTTGTGGGTGTCGATTGTCATATTGGTAGTCAGTTAACCGAGATTACCCCATTTTTAGACGCATTAGACCGTGTGTTAAAACTGGTGGATAACCTTGCTGAGCAGGGTATTAAAATTGAACATTTAGATTTAGGTGGTGGCTTAGGTGTTCGCTACCAAGATGAAAATCCAGCCACAGCAGCCGAGTATATTGCCGCGGTTAAAGAGCGTTTAGGTGATCGTCAATTCAAATTAATATTCGAACCAGGCCGTTATATTGCAGCTAATGCTGGTGTTTTCTTAACCCGTGTCGAATATTTAAAGCTTAACGAATACAAAAACTTCGCCATTATCGATGGTGCGATGAATGACCTTATTCGCCCTGCACTGTACGCAGCATGGCAAGAAATTCGTCCGCTAAAAGAAAACAGTACAGAACCTGTTCGTACTTATGATTTAGTCGGACCTGTCTGTGAAACTGGAGACTTCTTAGGCAAAGACCGCGACTTAGCCTTAGCTGAGAACGACCTACTGGCGGTTATGTCAGCCGGTGCTTATGGCTTTGTAATGGCGTCTAACTATAACTCACGTGGCCGTGCTGCTGAGGTGATGGTGGACGGTGACCAGCACTACTTAGTACGCGAGCGTGAAACGGTAGAAAGCTTATTCGCGGGTGAGCATTTATTACCTAATTCGTAAAATATGTTACTTAAGTTCATAAAAATGCGCAGCCTTGGGCAAGACTTTGTTGTCATTGAATTGCTTACTCAGGCCGCGCGAGCGCACCACTTACCTGTGAGCCATTGGGCAGATGCCCGTGTGGGCATAGGTTTTAGCTATTTGCTCCTTATAGAGCAGCCGCTAAGACCAAACACAGACTTTAGCCTGCGCGTACTCGATGCCGATGGCAAAGAGGTTGGCAATATCAGTGGTGCGGTGGCTTGTGCAACACGCTATGTGTTAGATCGCGGTTTAACAGGCCAAAATAAAATTAAGTTTTTTATTGGCGGTACGCCCGTCAATGCGGAAGTAAAAGGGCAGCGGATTAAAATCAATCGAGGTCGACCGATACTCGAGCCTGATCAAATTCCATTTCAAGCCGAGCGCTACAAATCGGAATACGATATTGCTGTCGAAGGTATTGGTCAGGTACAGCTTGGAGTATTAGCACTGACACATGCTCATACCATTGCACGCACCGAAGAACTGGATGATTTGCCCGTAAATAAATGGGGCAATAGCATACAAAAACAGAAAGACCTGCCTGAAAACGGTCGCTTCTGTGCCGTTCAAACCGTTACAGACGATCATTTAAGATTGCGTTGTCAGTATGCAGAATACTGGGATGAAAGCGCGTGTGCGGCGGTAATATCAGCACAGTTACGTGGCTGGGTGGGTTCGGTGGTCACCGTTGCGCATGGCAGCGATGAAGCCTTAGTGGAATGGAGCGGTCAAACGCAGCATCCTGTTTATCTCACCAGCACCGTTAATAAAATATATGACGGCCGTATCATTTTTTGAGGAACAATTATGAGTCAACAGCCAAGACTTACAGACGAAGATGTTCAGCAATATCTACAAGACAACCCTGACTTCTTTATTGGAAAGGATGATCTGCTTGCTGAGCTAAGTGTACCCCACCATGTTAATGGCACGGCCAGTTTGGTTGAGCGCCAGTTAGAAGTGTATCGCCAGCGTAACGTTGAATTAAGACAGCGTTTATCTGATCTTCTAGAAAACGCCCGTCGTAATGATCAGCTGTTTGCTAAAAGTCGTCGATTAGTTTTAGCGTTGTTAGAAGCCAGTAACTGGATGGCCATTCAAAGTGTGTTGGATGACTCCTTTAGAGAAGACTTTAATGTTGATGCTTGGTCGTTATTACATTTTACAGAGCGTCAGTTAGACGAGCCTTTACTGGCAATACGTAACTTAGAAACTCAACGTAACATTCATCGTATTTTTAAAGGTCGTCGTGTGATCTGTGGTCAACTGAGTGACAAAGATATTGCCTCTTTGTTAGGTAAAACAGACTCAGGTGCCGGCTCAGTGGCAGCAGCACAGATCCGAGGCAACAGTAACCAAGGCATACTGACGCTTGCCAGTAAAGATCCGAGCTACTATCGCAGTTCAATGGATACAATGTTTCTAGACTACATTGCCGATATTCTGTCTATACGATTATCGCAACTTCCTGTTAGTTAATATGGGAATCAAACTTTTAACCTTCGATTTAGACCATACTTTATGGGCACCTGAAAACGCATTAGCAGGTGCCGATAAAGAAATGTACGCTTGGCTAACCCAGCACTACCCACAAGTAACCGAGCTTTATAGTCCGCAAGCGCTTACTGACTATCGTTTAGCACTGGCAGCACAGAACCCACAGTTAGCTGTAAAGGTTTCTGCCATGCGCATCGAGGTGCTACGCTTGGTGTGTTTAGAAGCAGGGATGAATGCTGAGCAAGCAGACGATGTGTCTAAACAGGCGTTTTCAATTTTTTACCATCACCGCAGTAATATTGAGTTCTATCCTGACGCATTAGAAACAGTGACAGAGTTAGCGCAAGACTATCCATTAATTGCCCTAACTAATGGGAACGCCGATTTAAAGTTAATTGGTATCGACCACCTATTTAAGGCGTATTTTAATGCCGATGGAGTCGGGACGGCTAAACCTTCGCCTGAGATGTTTCTCGCAGCGCTAGAGTATGCGCAAGTTAAGGCCGAAAACTGTGTGCATATCGGTGATTGCCCGGTGAATGATGTATTGGCACCGAAGCGAGTTGGAATGAAAGCAGTATGGGTTAATGCCGCACAAGACCAGTGGCCCCATGCCTCAGAAACTACGCCTGATGCCGTTATTACCCACGTAAGAGAATTACCAGAAATATTAAAGCAGTGGTAAAGGTTAGGGGCGACCTAACCCTTACCATGCACTCAACGTCTTAAACTAAATACGGCGGCTGCCATAGTTAGACGTTGGCTTCTTTGGGGGATCCCCCATCAATTTGTCTTCCACTTGCTGAATCTTGCCACCTTTAGCTAAGAAGGCTTCGATCTCTGCCTGCATGGCTTCGCGTATTTTATTGCGCGCCGCAAGAGAAGAATGAGCAGAGGCAGCAGCAGCGGCTAACTCATCGGCAGATACCTCTTCGTCATCGTCTGTGTCTGCTACTAGCTCGGTATCGATTTTTCCATCGTCGTCGTTCAGCTCATCCGTGTCTGTTTGTTCATCATCTAAATCATAATCGTCATCAGACATAAATTTCTCCTACATAATGCGCACTGGCATACTGCATATAGACAAAAATAAATGAAATTTCCAAGTAGTGCTCATAAAAAAACCGCATCAATATAGATACGGTTCTTAAAAACAACTTGTAGTGTTGCTGGTACGGCTATTAACGACCTGACATAAAGTTAATGGCAGCCATTAACTCGTCATCAGAGCAGTCACCGCAAGTACCTTTAGGTGGCATTGCATTTAAGCCTTCGATTGCATGCTTAAGTACGGTCGCTTCGCCTTGTGAAAAACGAGCGTCCCAAGCCGCAGTGTCACCTTTTTTAGGAGCGTCTAATAGACCGCTACCATGACAAGCAACACAGGCGGAATTATAAACGGCTTCACCGCTACGAGCACCACTGCTAGCAGCAGCTGTAGCGCCTGCGCATTCAGAGCCAGCACATACAGTGCCAACAGGTTTAATACGTTCAACGATTTTTTCGTTAGCGGCGTCAGTATCAGCCCATGCTTGAACAGCAAAGATTGTTACAGCCATAAAAATTAGTGCTTTTAATTGTTTCACGCTAAAGTCCTCTTAAATAAGCTTATTAGGCGAGCAGTACGGCGCTGATTATAACGACATTTTGCATCCTGTTGCAGCTATAAACCGGATAAAAATGATATAAACTGTAAATATGCGGGATAAATAGGGAGTTTCCATGAACGCACGCAGACTATTTTTAGCCTCTACCTTGGTATCGCCTTGGTTATTTAAGGCAGTGGTTGCAGAAGCTGAAACAGAATTCGAGCGATATAAGCGCGAACAGGCACAGGGAGTAAAAAAACTTTCGACTGAGTGGCAGGTATATCAAAAGAATTACAGAGCCGCTTATCGCCAATATGTTACGCAACTGAGCAAAGTGTGGGACAAGCCTGAAGTTTCGACACAAAAAGAATGGGTCGAATACAGCGAAAACATGCAAGTAAAGCGCGTAGTCGACTTTGAAAAGAACCAAGTAAGAATCAGTTTTACCGGCGTTGAGGCTGAATCTATTAGCCAAGAAAAGCTGAATAGTGAATTGCAGTCTGTATTAGATGAAAAACTGGATCAAGCTTATAAAGCCGACCCTGTCTTAGGTTATACCACGGGCTCAAAAGCTCCTGCTAGCAATGTCACCGTATCGGGCAGTAAAGGCGCCAACAGTAAAGAGCTAATTAAACAAGCCAAGAAAACAGAAAATAAAAAGGCCAAGCTTGGCAAAGAAGTGACCTATGTAATTCCTTTAGCACCGGGCGCTGCGCGTGATAGAGCAGAAGAGTTTTCCCCTATCGTTAATACTATGGCTAAAAAGTGGGATGTTGAGCCGGCATTAGTGATGGCTATTATGCAGACAGAATCCGCCTTTAACCCCATGGCTCGTAGTCACATTCCAGCCTTTGGATTAATGCAAATTGTCCCTGCCAGTGCTGGGCGTGATGCCAGTAAAGCTGTTTGGGGGAAAGACCAACTGCTTACTGGACAGCAATTATTTAACCCGCAAACCAATATTGAGTTAGGCTGTGCCTACTTGAACATTCTTGATAAGCGCTATCTAAAGTCTATTACTCATCCTGAAAGTCGTTTGTATTGCACTATTGCTGCCTATAACACAGGCGCAGGTAACGTAGCGCGTGCCTTTACAGGTAAAACCTCGGTAGTAAAGGCGGCACCACGCATTAATGTGATGACGCCAAGACAGGTTTATGCACATTTACAAAGAAAGTTACCTTACGATGAAACGCGTCATTATCTTGTACGTGTGACCGATCGTTTAGAAAAATACAGAGCTTAGTTTTTACTTTGCAAATACAGTTCAGGCGGTTAAAGTGAATAATCGCTTGGTGAGGAATAAAAGTATGATTCGCACATTGTTAGGGCTGCCCGTACTGCTGTTAGTGCTGACTGGTTGTACGTTAAAAGTAGCTGCACCAGAAAAGCCAATCACTATTAATTTAAACGTTAAGATTGAGCATGAAGTACGTATTAAAGTAGAAAAAGAATTGGAAAACCTGTTCGAAGAAGAGTCCGGCTTGTTTTAGCCTATTAGGAGTAAATATGAGCAGAATATTAGTGTTTTTAAGTGTCTTGCTATTTGCAGTGAGCAGCATGGCGTTAGATATCGATACCGCCAAGGCACAAGGATTAGTCGGCGAACAAACTAACGGGTATTTAGGGTTAGTAGCCACAAATCATATGGAAGCTGCTGCATTAGTCAGTGAAATTAATCTTAAGCGTAAAGAAAAATATATGGAAATTGCCACTAAGCAAAAAACGGCACTTTCTAACATTGAAGCATTAGCCGGTGGCAAACTGATTGAGCGCGCCGCTGCTGATGGGCAGTACTATCAAACCTCAAGTGGAAACTGGGCTCGATAACTAACAAAGGAATTTATTATGTCTACAGGTGCGATCGTTTTTACCGTTGTTATAGTGGCATTAGTGTTTTATGTCATCAATGTATACAACACTTTGGTAAAGCTAAAAAACCGCTTTGAAAATGCTTTTTCGCAAATCGAAGTACAACTGAAACGCCGATATGACTTAATTCCTAATTTAGTAAATACGGCCAAAGCGTATATGGAACATGAGCGTGAAACGCTCGAAGCGGTAATCAGTGCGCGTAATACCGCTATGGCAGGATTAAAAGCCGCTGCCGGTCAGCCCGGTGGTGAGCAAGCCATGAAAACACTCGCAGGTGCCGAGCAAAGTTTAGCCGGTGCACTAGGGCGTATGAACGTAGTTATGGAGGCTTATCCAGAGCTTAAAGCGAATCAGAATATGATGCAGCTGTCTGAGCAAATCACCTCTACCGAGAACAAAGTATCTTTTGCTCGCCAAGGGTACAACGACTCAGTTATGGCGTATAACACGTACCGCCAATCGTTCCCACCAGTGTTCTTTGCTAAGCAATTTGGACACGCCAAAGATGCCAGTCTGTTAGAGTTTGCTGACAGTGCTGCCATTCAGGATGCACCCAAAGTAACCTTTTAATTGCCCATGGATTTTTTCCAACACCAAGACGAAGCCAAAAAACGCACCACACGTTTAGTGGTGCTTTTTGCGTTGGCGGTTATCAGTCTTATCGTACTGCTGAATCTAATTATCGCCGCACTTTTTGTTGGTGGTGGAGAAGGTGGCACGCGTAATATTCTTAATCACTTGCACCTTGAACAGTGGCTGATTATCAGTGCCGTTGTTATTACCGGCATTGGTGGTGCTAGTCTGTTCCGCTGGTTTCAGCTGCGTGGTGGTGGCAAGGTGGTGGCACGCTCCTTAGGTGGTCGCTTAGTGCACCCTAATAGCACCGATTTTTACGAACAACGATTACTTAACGTAGTAGAAGAAATAGCACTGGCTGCCGGTGTTCCTGTGCCGCCAGTGTATGTTATGGAAGATCAAAGCATTAATGCCTTTGCCGCTGGCTATAACTTTTCGGATGCGGTTATTGGTATTACGCGTGGTGCAATGACAAAGCTTAACCGCGAGCAACTGCAAGGCGTAATTGCTCATGAGTTCAGCCATATTTTTAATGGCGATATGCGCTTAAATATCAGAATAATGGCGCTCTTATTCGGCATATTGTTTATTGCTTTAATTGGACGTTTCTTTCTGGATGTCGCTTTAACCTCACGCTCAAGCCGCAGTAAAAACGACAATAGAATGGCTTTTTTAATTCTGGGTCTGGCGCTCATTATTATCGGTTATTGCGGAGTGTTTTTTGGCAATCTTATTAAGGCCGCCGTTTCAAGGCAGCGTGAGTACTTGGCCGATGCTTCAGCGGTGCAGTACACCAGGAATCCATCGGGCATTGCGGGTGCCTTAAAAGTTATTGCTATGGAAGGAAGTGTGGTAAGCAGTTCAAACAGCAGTGAAGCAGCCCATTTATTTTTTGGTAACGCTATTTCTAATCAGCTGTTTAGTATGTTCTCTACCCATCCCGATATCGATGACCGTATTAAGCGCATAGAGCCTAACTGGAATGGCGAATACTTACGACCACAAACCTTTGCAGAGTTTGAACAAGAGCGTAAAGCGTTCGAAGACGTGCAAACAGCATTTTCTTCCTCAACCACCAGTGCTCAAGCGCAAACCATTGATGCCTTAGAACAAGCGGTACACCAACAAACCATGGCACCGCATTTACTCTTTGCTTTGCTGCTTGCTCAGCAGCCAACGGGTGCGCAAAGACAGCAGCCAGAGGTAGTGCAAGAGCTTATAAAAGACATAGAAAAGCTTCCAGAAGAAAACAGACTGAGCTTGGTTGAGCGGAGTATGCCTACCCTAAAGCAAATGTCGAAAGACGAATACAAAGAATTTCGACATAAATTAGAAGGTTTGATGGCGTCGCAAACGCCTCCTAATATATTTACTTGGTGCTTATTTCGCTTAACCACTAAGTACTTAGATGGGCACTTCTACAAGGTCAGCCCGGCACGAATTAATTATACTAAAGAACGGCAAGTGCTTAATGCCATAGGCGTGGTGCTATCTGCCTTAGCTCGTAATGGCAATGATACGGAAGAGGTTGAAGAGCAAGCGTTCTTAGCGGGTTGTGAAGCCGGTCAATTTCAGGGATTAAAAATTAGACAGCTGACAGAAACTACACGATTAGATGCTGCCTTAGAGCAATTACAGCAGACCTACCCTCACATTCAGGGGCGCTTGTTTAAGGCGATGGTAGCTGTGGTTCATTATGATGGAGAGGTGCGTCCAGTAGAGCAGGATATGCTTAAAACCATAGCGGCAATTTTAGATATCCCGGCTCCACTGGTGGCGATGAATTTAGAGTGATTACGGCTGAGCTTGTTGCTGATCGAGCACTCTATCAACGTGGTCGTAATCAACTTCACTTGGTAGTACACCAGGCTTATACACCTGCAATATACGCACACGCTCATACTGCTGAGCCATTTCTTGAGTGAGTTCGTTCATTAGCTGCTGACGCTGGCTAATATTGCGCTCACTGTCTTTAATACCATTTTGTAATTGAATGATATTGGCACGAATATCGGCCGGAACATCACGACCATTACGTTCAATATTGGCTGCTCTGTTTTGCTCTGCCTCAAGCTTTAACACTAAGTCATCGATATTACGACGTTGCAGCTGAATGTATGAATCAAGCTCAAGTGCTTTACGCGTACGAGCACGCTCGACATCACTAGGGTGAGCGTATAGGTGCAATAACGCTATATCGTCTTCTTTTTGCTTTAATCTGGCCTTTTGACGAGCTTCGTCGGCGGCCTTTTGGGCAGCCATGGCTTCTAGCTCTTCTTTCGTGGGAGCAGGTGGCACAACCTCGACAACGATTCCACGATTATTAAGTACCTCGTAGCCGTAATCGGCATACTGCGGCGGAATATGGTGCTCAATAAAGGTTTTGCCATCCACTTTAAAGCGGTACAGCTGGCTAGCATCTGATGTCTGACTAAACAGTAAACAGGCAGCAACTAGGCCAACGAGCGGTTTCATGCATCTACTCCGTAGCGATCGCGATAGGCTTTAATCGCCTCTGCGTGCTGTTGTAATTCAGGTTGTTGTGAAACGTAATCTAACACTTGGTTCAAACCAACGATACTAATAACGTTTATGCCGTAATCGCGCTCAACCTCTTGAATGGCTGATAACTCACCCTGACCTTTTTCTTGGCGGTCTAAGGCAATTAAGGCAGCGCTTGCTTGCGCTTGTGGGTAAGTAGCAATTAAATCCATCACCTCACGAATAGCGGTACCGGCTGTAATAACATCATCAACAATTAGAACCTTGCCCTCTAAGGGCGCACCTACTAACATACCGCCTTCACCGTGGCTTTTCGCTTCTTTACGGTTGAAAGTATAAGGAATATCTTTTTGGTAGTGGTCATCGAGCGCAACTGCTAAAGTTGCGGCTAAAGGGATACCCTTATAAGCAGGACCAAATACAAGATCGAACTCAACGCCAGACTCAATAAGAGCAGCAGCATAAAAACGACTGAGTTGAGCCAACGCACGACCACTGTTAAATAAGCCTGCGTTGAAAAAATATGGGCTAATACGGCCGGATTTCAATTGAAATTCACCAAACTTTAAGACGCCATGAGAGATTGCAAATTCAATAAACTCTTTTTGATACTGGTGCATAAGGATTCCGTATTCGCTTAATAAAAAAGAACAAATATTCTAACAGAGACTATATCTTAGGTATAACTTCTTAATGCCCTGCAAGATAGGGTATTATAAAACAATTGCCAGATTGGGAAGCACTATGAGGATAATCAGTTTACAAGTTGATGGGTTACAGCAGGCTGTCGATAACGGTCTTTACCAATTATTGGAAAGTACCGACTTTGATGTAGTAGCCATTCAGAACCTGAAAGCGAAAGAGTATCAGCTTTCTGATGAGGCGCTTTACCCCAACGGTTACAACGCGTATTTCTTTGATGCAGAAGCAGATAACTATTCTGGCGTTGCGATTTTAACGCGTGAAATACCTAAAGCGATTATGACGGGGCTTGCGTTCCCGCAGTGCGACACTCAAGGGCGCTTTATTCAAGCCGACTTTGATCATGTGAGTGTGGGTTCTATTTTGTTTCCTGCGGTGGACGAGTACAACACCCTAGAAGACAAACTTGCATTCCAGCAGGCTTTCCTAGACCACTTAACGAAAACACGCCGTAAGCGTCGTGAATTTATTTTCTGTGGTAACTTTGAAGCTTCTCATAAAACCATCGATTTATCCGACTGGGAAAGTAACCAGAATACTCCAGGGTTTTTACCTGCAGAGCGAGCGTTCTTTGACCAGATGTTTGGTCCTGTAGGCTATGTCGATGCCTTCCGCGAAGCGAACTTTGGTGAAAACCAATTTACTTGGTGGCCATCAAAAGAGGATGCGCGTCGTAATATCAACGGCTGGCGTAAAGACTTCCAAATTTGTACACCCTCTATTCGTCAGTACGTCGTAGATGCCAAACTCGATACAAGTTTACGTTTTGGTGATCACGCTGCGGTGATGATTGAGTATGATTTTGAAGACGAAGATTAGTAGTCGTTAGAAAGGCAGCAAAAAAAAGCGCCAATTGGCGCTTTTTTTGTTCCATACCGCTCGATTATTTAACTAAGGTTAACCAATCTTGGTTGTATGGAGAGTTACCTGTTACTTGGTCAAAGTACATGGTTTGTAGTTTGGTGGTAATAGGGCCACGTGTGCCTTCACCAATCTCACGACCATCTAACATACGGATGGGCAGTACTTCCGCTGCTGTACCTGTAAAGAAGGCTTCATCAGCAATGTAAACTTCGTCACGGGTAATACGTTTTTCGCGAACTTCATAGCCTAGTGAACGAGCCATTTCGATAATAGTACGACGAGTAATACCGTCTAAGCAGGCAGTCAGTTCAGGGGTGTAAATAACGCCGTCTGAAACCATAAAGAAGTTCTCACCTGAACCTTCAGCAACATAGCCTTCGGTATCGAGTAGTAGGGCTTCTTCAGCACCGCTCTCTAAGGCTTCGCGCAACGCTAGCATGGAGTTAATATACGCGCCGTTCGCTTTTGCTTTACACATATTGATGTTGACGTGGTGGCGAGTAAAGCTTGATGTACGGATTTTAATGCCTTTAGTTTTAGCATCTTCACCCATATAAGCTGGCCAATTCCAAGCGGCAACCATAACGTGCACTTTTAAGTTCTCTGCACGTAACCCCATGCCTTCCGAGCCTAAGAAAACCATAGGACGTAAGTAGGCGCTGTCTAAGTTGTTTTCACGCACTGCTGCAATTTGTGCTTCGTTTATTTCTTCCTTAGTGAAAGGAATCTTAATGCCAAAAATTTTAGCAGAGTTGAATAAACGGTCGGTGTGTTCTTGAAGACGAAAAATAGCGGTACCGTTAGGCGTTTCGTAAGCTCGTACGCCTTCAAACACGCCCATACCATAGTGTAATGTATGGGTTAATACGTGTACTTTTGCGTCACGCCAGTCTACTAATTTGCCATCTAGCCATATAAAGCCATCACGGTCGGCCATCGAAGGTTGCATAAAAGCCTCACTAAAGTGTTAACTAACTGTGTTCGGAAGGGGGAGTATCCACTTCCAGCCAAATATTCCACAAGCGGATGACTTCATCGCGCTGTTTATCAAAACCCAGTTTCTGTAGGGTTTTGCTGTCTATAATTAAATCTTGTTTTTGCAGTGCTCGTCGGTGGGTTTCCGCACGATAGGATAAATAAATATCCTGTAGAGTCTGGCGATCTTTTGAATTCATCAGACCCACTGCTTCAAATCTATCCAGTAACCGCATGTTGTCGGTAACGTCTAATAAGTCTGGATATTTATTTGACCATGCCAGTACGATGTATTGCACTAAAAACTCAAGATCGACAATGCCGCCGGGATCTTGTTTTAGATGAAATACCTGACCGCTAGGGTCATTACTGCCGAGATTATCCACCATTTTATGGCGCATTGCTCGTACTTCTTCACGCAGCTGTACAGGGCTGCGGTGATGCGACAGTGTTTCGTTTCGAATACGTTCAAATTCTGCTTGGGCTTCTGGACTACCGCAAATAACACGAGCACGTACTAATGCTTGATGCTCCCAAGTCCAAGCATGGTTTTGTTGATACTCACCAAATGCTTTGAGGCTGGAAACAATAGTACCTGAGTTGCCAGAAGGGCGTAAGCGCATGTCTAAGTCATACAGGTCGCCGGCGCGCGTCTGTGTGGTTAGGATGTGAATAATACGCTGTCCGAATCGAGTATAAAAGACGTCGTTATACTGACTTCGCTCACCGGTAGTGTGCCCCATTGAAAAACCGTTGTGCAGTAGCACTAAGTCTAAGTCCGAACTGTAGGTTAATTCTAAACCGCCCAGTTTGCCGTAACCAATAATGGCCATTTCGGGGCGATGAACCGGTTCACCGTTTTCATCGGTAGGGTAACCGTATTTATGTACTGTTTGTACCCAAGCAATATCGACCGTGGTGTCGATAATGGCTTCAGCTAACCAAGTTAAGTAATCACTTACTTTCATTAGCGGCAAAGTGTTCATCACTTCGGAGGCGGCGGCACGAAGTTTGTGGGTGCGAACAAACTGACGTAACAGTTCCATTTGTTGTTCAAGGTCTTCAGCGTCTATACGCAATAAACGCAGTTGCAGCTCTTCGACCAATTCACGCTTAGTGGGAACGCTGTAAAGTGATGAAATATTAAGCAGCTCATCAAGCAATAAAGGCGATTGCGCTATGTACTCCGCCATCCAACTGGAAGCACCACAGAGTTTTAACAATTGGTTGAGTGCTTCAGGGTTTTCTTTCAGCAGAACCAAATAAGAGGTACGACGTAAGACCGCCTCTAGTAACGGGATAACACGCTCTAATGTCACGGTAGGATTAGGCATGTGCCAGAGTTCATTTAAAAGCAGTGGCATTAATGCATCGAGACGTTTGCGTCCAATTTGTTGCATTTTTACCACAGTGCGCGATTTGCGAAACTGTAAAATCAGTTGTTGTATCTTTTTAAATTCTTCTTGGCTGATGGGGTTTTCAAGTTCGGCTTGTTCTTCATACGTTAAACGGCTAAACCAAAGTTCGGTCCACAGTTGCATATCAAAGCTTTCATTTTCACTCTCATCGTCAGCGGCAACGACCTGAGCGAAGTGATGGCTTACATTCGCACGGTGAATGTTTAATTGCTCAATAAAAGCTTCCCAATAGTCGTACCCCATGGCCAGTGCAACCCGTGCTTTTTGTAGAGAGCCATCTGGCAGCTGTTGAGTTTGC
The DNA here is from genome assembly GCA_937974825.1 of uncultured Oceanospirillaceae bacterium. GTDB lineage: Bacteria > Pseudomonadota > Gammaproteobacteria > Pseudomonadales > Oceanobacteraceae > Venatoribacter. Next base: position 92,252 of record CALJVD010000033.1, read on the forward strand.
TCGTCGTTGAGTGCCTGCAGCACATGTTCGGTATCGCGTAAGAAAAAGTAGGCGTTTTCTAACTCTTCACAGACTAAGGCAGGGAAGAAACCTTCTAACTCGAGTAGATCTAATACTTTCAGTAATTCGCGCTCTTGTAGGTTTTTATCCTGACCGCCTCGAATAACCTGAATAGCCTGTACGATAAATTCAATTTCACGAATACCGCCCGGGCCCAATTTAATGTTGTTGTACAAGCCTAAACGCCTGACTTCAGCGTTGATCATGGCTTTCATTTCACGCAGTGAGTCGAAGGCGCTGAAGTCGATATACATGCGATAAGTGAACGATCGGAGCGTTTTTAATAACTCATCGGCTTGCCAAGTATCGGTATGGTTAATAATACGCGCTTTAACCATCGCAAAGCGTTCCCAGTCACGACCTTGGTTTTGGTAGTACTCTTCAAGGGAAGAGAAATTCATAACCAGTGGCCCGCTCTGACCGTATGGGCGCAAGCGCATATCAACACGGAAGGTAAAGCCGTCCAGGGTTTGAGTATCTAGTACTCGAATTAACTTCTGACCTAATTTAGTAAAAAACTCTTGGTTGCTTAGAGAACGACGACCGTTCGTTTCACCACTTTCCGGGTAAGCGAAAATCAGGTCGATATCTGAGCTTAAATTAAGTTCGTATGCCCCTAGCTTGCCCATGCCAATCACATAAAGGTGCTGTTCTTCTTGAGATTCGAAGCCAATAGGCTGACCGTGTTTTTGAACTAAGGTTTGGTGTAGGAAGGTGACTGAGTGTTGAATGCAGATGTCGGCAAGATGAGAAACCGCTTGAGTGGTTTCCATAGTATCTGACCAACGTAATAGATCACGCCAGATAATATGCACCATTGCACGTCGGCGCAGTTTGCGCAGGGCTTTTATCCAGTCGTCTTCGGTTAAAGCGAAGTCTGTCAGCTCGTTAAACCAACTTTCAAGCAATGAATAGGTTACGGGTTGTAGAAAGTGGTTTTCTAATAGCGCTGAGCGAAACCAGACGGTTTCACGAGGAATGGAATCTACTACATATTGGCTTACGGTGAGTACGCGTCTCACCTGAGCTTGTTGCTCAGGTGAGAGCTTTTGCCAAATCTCCGTCCACTCAAACCCATGGTACTCACTGCTATCGATAAGCTGTGAGTTTATTCGTTGCCAATGGTCATGTAAGAGTGCCGGTAGCATGGTTATGCCTTGCGTTGGTTTTTGAGTTCTTGGCGATACATACTAATGGCTGCAATTAACACCGCAAGGGCAACAACGGCAATAATGATAGTTGCTAAGGCGTTGATTTGAGGGTTTACCCCTAAGCGAACGCTTGAATAAACCACCATAGGCAGTGTTGTGGACCCAGGCCCCGATACAAAGCTCGCAATAACTAAGTCATCCATCGACAAGGTAAAGGCCAGTAGCCAGCCTGCCCCTAACGCCGGCAGAATCATTGGCAATGTAATGGTAAAGAACACCTTAATAGGACGCGCTCCTAAATCTAGAGCGGCTTCTTCGATGGACTTATCCATATGGCTTAAGCGGCTTTGTACGATAACGGTGACATACGCCATAGAAAAGGTAATGTGGGCAATCAAAATAGTGATTTGTCCACGTCCTTTAGGCCAACCCAATAGGTCTTCCATTGCGACAAAGAGTAACAATAGCGACAAGCCGACTATAACTTCAGGCATTACCAAAGGTGCAGCACTCATAACGCCTAAGCTGGCGTGGCCACGGCTGCGACGAAAGCGGACTAACGCCAAAGCCGATAATGTGCCTAACACCACCGCAATGGTCGCGTTAATAGCAGCAATCTTGATACTTAAGCCCGCAGCCCTGAGTAAGGGGCCGTTTTGAAAGAGCTCAACGTACCATTTAGTGCTAAAACCGCCCCAGACAGTCACCAAGCGGCTTTCGTTAAAGGAATACACCACCAAGCTAATAATAGGTAGGTACAAGAAGGCATAGCCTAGTACCAGTAAAGCAATTAATAACGGGTATCTTTTTAGCATAGCGCTACCTTATTGCTCCCTATCGGCAAGTTTTTGTTCATAGTGGCGCATGATGACAAATGGAATCACTAACACCACTAGTAGTACCGACGCTAGGGACGATGCCAACGGCCAGTCTTTGTTGCTAAAGAACTCTGTCCACATGAGCTTACCCAACATCAGTGTATCGGGGCCGCCCAGTAAATCAGGAATAACAAACTCACCCATCACCGGTAAGAAGACCAACATGCTGCCAGCCACAATGCCAGCAAAAGATTGCGGCAACGTAATGCTGATAAATTGCTTTAATGGACGAGCGCCTAAATCGGCAGCAGCTTCTAAGAGCGTGTTATCTAAGCGGATCAGCGTGGCATAAAGTGGTAAAACGAAAAACGGTAAGTAGGTGTAAACCACCCCAATGTACACCGCAATATTAGTGTGCAGTATTTGCAGAGGCTCGTTAATTATTCCTAGATTCATAAGCACTTGGTTCAGTAGCCCATTGTCTTTGAGGATGCCAATCCATGCGTAGACACGCAGTAGAAAAGACGTCCAAAAAGGTAAGATAATCAGCATCAACAAAGGCATGCGCATATACTGAGGCGCTAAAGAAATAGCATAAGCCATAGGGTAGCCAATCAGGATACAAATTAAGGTAGAGATAGACGCCACCTTAAATGAGCCCCACAGAGCGCCACGGTATAAATCGTCTTCCCACAGCATCATGTAGTTACCAAAGTTCAACGTAATGGTAACTAAGCCGTCTTCTACTTCACGTATCCAGTCCTGATACGGCGGCTGCATAAGTTGTGGCTCAGACAAGCTGATTTTAAGAACAAACAGAAATGGCAGCACGAAGAACAGCGCCAGCCAGAACCAAGGTAAAGCGGTAATTAACCCTTTACCTGGCACTAAAGGCTGTAAGCGTTGCTGCAATCGACCAATTATGTTCATCATTGTGTGAGAACCCCACAGCTGTAGGCACTCCAAGTCAGTGAGACTTCTTGTTCCCAAGTTAATGGTTGTTCAGCCAAGGCTAAAACGTTTGGCTGGGTAAACAGAACGCGCTTACCGGTTACTAACTCAACGTGGTAAATAGACACATCGCCTAAATAAGCAATTTCTTTAATGATGCCGTTTAAGCTGTTGGGCTCATCAATAAAATGATCACGCACGGTGATTTTTTCTGGTCGAATGGCCACTGTTACTTCCATATCGGGAGTAAGTAACTGGCTGTGGTGAACCAGAATATCGGCACCGGCTTCATCTGAATGAATGAGTACCATATCGTTTTCATGAGACACCACATAGCCATTAAATAAGTTCACCGTACCAATAAAGTTAGCGGCGTAACGAGTGGCAGGAAACTCATAAATACGACGTGGAGAGTCTACTTGTTCGATACGACCTTCGTTAATTAAAGCAATACGAGAAGACATGGTCATGGCTTCTTCTTGGTCGTGGGTTACTGTAATAAAGGTAATACCTAAACGTTCTTGAATGTTAACCAGCTCGAACTGAGTGCGTTCACGCAGTTTTTTATCCAGCGCACCCAACGGTTCATCTAATAAAAGAATTTTAGGGTGCTTAGCTAGTGCGCGCGCTAAGGCCACACGTTGACGCTGACCACCAGAGAGCTGGTGGGGCTTACGGGTGGCAAGCTTTTCAATTTGAACCAACGCGAGCATTTCGGCAACGCGCTCACGGATGACAACATCTGGCATGCGCTCCTGCTTAAGACCGTAGGCAATATTTTGAGCCACTGTCATATGCGGGAAAAGCGCATAGCTTTGGAACATCATATTAATGGGTCGTAAGTATGGCGGAACATGAGTCACGTCCTGACCGTCAATATAAATACGACCCGAGGTTGGTGTTTCAAAACCACCTAGCATGCGCAGCAAAGTGGTTTTACCGCACCCCGAGGCACCTAATAAAGAGAAGAACTCACCACGATGAATGTTCAAGCTAATATCATCGACAGCGTAGGTAGAGCCAAAAGTCTTTGTCACGTTTTCGATACGGACAATGGGTTCTTCTTCAGAAGTCGCCCAAGATTGCTCTTGGGTGGCTGAATGAATCTGATTCATGGTGTCGTAACACTCCAGAAAGAAAACTTTAAAAGGTAAAACTAACGTCCAGTTTTAGTACGAGTCCAAGCGCGAGTGATAACTCTTGCTTCACGGTCGCTAGGTGTTTTTAGGGTTAGTAGTTTTTCGAGTGTTGTTTCTGGTGGATAAATACCAGGGTTGTTACGCACATCTGCGTCTACTAAAGGTGTCGCCTGTTTGTTCGCGTTGGCATAGGCCACATAATTAGAAACAGTCGCAATCACTTCTGGCTGTAGTAAGTAGTTAATAAACTTATGCGCAGATTCAATATTCTTCGCATCTGCCGGAATGACCATAACGTCAGTCCACAGTACCGCACCTTCACGTGGAATAACATATTCTACCTGCACGCCATTGTTGGCTTCTTTAGCACGTGCTTGTGCTTGTAACATGTCGCCAGAGTAACCGTGAGCTACGCAGATATCGCCGTTAGCAATATCGTTAATAGTTTGTGAGTTATGGAAATAACGAATGTTTGGGCGCACCGCACTGATGGCATCAGCGGCTTCCTGAATTGCTTCTTTACTGTAGTCTTTAGTGTCTTTACCTAAATAAGCACGCACTGCAGTAAACACTTCCAACGCGTCGTCTTGTAATGCTACACCACAACCCGCGAGTTTGCTTACAATGGCAGGATCAAACACCAGCGCCCAAGTATCTTTAGGCATGTCTTTGCCTAAAATAGCTTCCACTTTGTCTTTGTTATAAGCAATACCGGTTGTGCCCCACATGTAAGGAACGGCGTATTGGTTGCCGGCATCGATGTCTGCTAACGATTTATTGATAATAGGATCTAAGTTGCCATAGTGACTTAGTTTGCTTTTATCTAAAGGCGCGTACAGGTTGGCTCGGATTAAACGATCGGCAAAAGGCAGTGCTGTCGGAAACACTAAGTCATAACCACTACGACCGGCTAAAAGCTTAGCTTCTAACACCTCGTTTGAGTCATAAACGTCGTACGTTACCTTAATACCAGTGGCTTTTTCAAAGTTGCTGATGGTGTCTTCAGCAATGTAATCTGACCAGTTATATATATGCAGTTTTTCTTGAGCTAGAGCTTGGCCAGATACAACTAAAGAAAGGGCTGCAATTGAGCAAGCTTTCAGTAAACCTAGTTTCATTTTTTTCTCCAATGAAAGGCTTCTAAAAAATGTTGAGATACAACAAACCTATGTAATACCTAGGCCGGCCTGACCAATACCTAGTATGCGCGCATAATGGCAACATTTTGCGAAAAATACAGACAATAGATTCGATTGTCACGATTAAATTAATACACCATACAAGGATAACTTATTAATTGATTAAAGAGAGCGG
>CALJVD010000034.1 GCA_937974825.1 uncultured Oceanospirillaceae bacterium
AGACGAACGTCACTGCGACCAGCTTCCGTGCTCATAGCCTGCTGCGTCACGCCTGCATATAAATCAAGCTCGATGCCGCCTAGTTTAATCTTCAAATAACTCATGCTTTTGTCCGCCCGTACTTTAAAGCTGCACGTTTTAGCTCATCAAAATTAGTACCATCAGCAACACCGACACTGAAACTATCGCCGCTCGGTAAATGGAAGTTTACAGTGCCGATTGCTTGCGACTGCCTGCCCTGTAAATCACCAACCATGCCTCCAGTATTGAACTTGGGCAACTTCAGTCCGTTCATATTATCTAGCATAGTCTTACCGTACTGCTGAACAGCAGCGGCTCGCATAACGTACTCACCATTGCTTAGTCGCGCCATGATACTATCGCTCGTACCAGTTCCCGCACCACGAACAAGACCGCCACTTGCAAAGCCAGGTGCTGCTGGTAACTCAGGAACGATAGTCGCCTTGCCCATGATTCCGCCAAGCGACTCAAGCTGTGTTTTGACCTTGTTGAAAGATTCCTGATCCATCTCAACGCCAATCGTTATACTCTTAAGTTCCTCAGCTAGATTATTAATATCCTCCATCTGCACGCGGACGCTTTCTAGTTCAGCCTCAGCTTTATCAAGCGTCATCTTGTCGGCGCTTTTCTCAATCTCTTGCAACTGCAAAGCAATGCCAGCAAAGCCGTAGCTATTTTCGCCAGCTTCCTTTAGCTCAACCAGCATCTCTAGTGCATCTTGAGCAGACTTTTTAGCGCCGTCAATATCGCCCTTTATCAGTTTCTGGCGTGCATCTGCCTGCAAACCCTGAACCTTTGCAAAGCTAGGATCGCCACCAGTTGCATCATCACCACGCAGAATAGCCAGCGCATCCTTGTAACGCTTCTCAGTATCTAGCTGCTGTTTACGCGCTTTCTCAACTTCCTTCTGCGCTTCTTTTTCAGCCTTTACCAATTCCTTTAGGTGAGTCTTAGTTTCTTCTAATAACTCGCGCTGGATTGTCTTGACTGAGTTTGAGTGTTTCCTTACCGACTCAAGGTGCGCCTTGTTTGCTGCGTCTATTTCTTTTTGGCGTTCGTCCTGTAGCCTCTTCTCATCTAAGCTAATTCCCATTGATTCAGCAATAAGCTGATCTCTAAGACCTTTAACCTGACGTATCTTTTCCTTTATCTCATCATCAGTCATGAAGTGAGTAAAGATAGGCTTGCTCATGAACGATCCGCTCAAGCCTCGCTCTAAGTCCTTTAGCTCTCGCTCTAGCTTGTCAATTTCAGTAATACTGCCAGATAAAGTAGCTGCAAATACTGCAAACTGATCGCCCATATCAATAACTTCTGAACCGATAGTTCCAGTCGCATTAACCGCGCTACCTGCAAGATATACAATCGCATTGGCGATAGCAGTAATACCCTCAGCGATTCGATCTTCTGACATTAGATCAGCCAGCTTCTTTAGCGCGTCAACCAAAGGCTGAGTATCTGCTCCACCTACTGCCGCCGCAAACTCATCCTGCAGCACAGTCAGCGCACCACTAACAGTATCTGGCAACTTACCAAACTCTGCCTCAAGCACGTCAGCCTGACCTGTGAGTGCATCGACAATGACTTCTGTCGTTAGTACGCCTTGGGCGGCAAGTTCCTTTAATTGCCCCTGCGGAACGCCTAAGCTATCCGCAAACGCCTGCATTAAACGAGGCGCAAAGGCTGCCACTGAGTTAAAGTCTTGACCGCGCAGAACACCAACGGCTAAGGCTTGCGACAACTGAGTCACACCGTTAGCGGCCTCAGCTGAGCTAGTACCCGAGATACTGAACGCCTGAGACACAGCGCGCGTTACCGTTAGCGCTTCCTCTTGTGTGCGACCAACCTCTTTTAAAGGTCGAATCATCTTAGTGTATAAGTCCATCACAGGCTCAAGCGCAGACTGCGTATCTCTTGCAATCTGGCGCAATCCATCCTGAGCCTTGTTAAACTCATCTTGCGACTCTGTGACAAGGCGTAAACGTCCTTCCATCTGCTTTAGGTTGTCGCTCGCCTCAGCAATAAAGCGAATAGTATTCACAGATACCAAACCTGCAATACCTGCGCCAATTGCCTTACCTAGCGACTGGGCACGCCGATTCATTTCATCAAGATTCTTCTGCACCTGCTTCATCGCGCGACTTGTGTCGTCCTTACCTTCAATCACAAGCTGGGTATTTATTCGTCTTGCCATCACTCAAACCCTTTCATTATCTTTTTAAAACCTTTCTCATCAGCCTGAGAAGCACGACTAATAATCAAGCCCAACCTGCCAGACTCGCGCTCTTGGTCGCTAACAGCCTCGGAAAATAACAGTATCTGCGGCAGCGTGTAACACTCAATATCCTTTAGCGTATGACCAGCTTTTATCAGTCGCTGGATTGACTCAGCCCAACCTGAATTGCTGCGACCATTTCCGGCAGGGCTTTTACGAAAAAACCTTGATTTACCTGCATTGAATAAGCAGCCAGCTGAACAGCAGAAGAAACAGGCAGGCGCCAGACTTGGTATCGATTAAGGCTAGTCGTCTTGCGGATAAACTCGCGCAGCTTACGACCTTTAGCGCCCCCAAACTCGCTAAACTCGCTTACGCTAGGCTCAGTCAGCAGCTTAAGCAATCCCGCGGTAACCTCGCTAAACAGCTCAAAATCGCGCAGCTTGACTGGATAAATAGCAGCATCCCACTTATGCACCCGCACTGGCTCAGGGGAAGGGAAAATGACTTTTAAGTCGCTCATAAAAAAGCCCCAAATTCAAAAAGAAGATGGGGCTATTATACACTTTAAACTTACTTGCGCTCGACTTCCCAGCGCCACATTGAAGCCTCGCCAGCATCTAAAATGCTTGGGTCTGACATCAATGTAATCTGCACAGGGATAGTGCCGAAGTCAGTGCCTTGGTTAAGCGGAATACCACCGTTCAGGCTGATCTTGGCGTAGTAGCACAGAATGCGTCGGCGCTCGTTATCGCCACCTTCGTTGATTTGACCAAAGAGGATGCGGAAGTATTTTTGACCTTCAACGAAAGGCTTAATAACGTCAACGCTTGGGTAAGTGTAGCTGACCTTAATCTGAACAGACTTAGGCTCGCCAACTGAGCCACTTGCCTGAGCGATCTTATCCGCTAATGCACCACCTGGCATAACCATTACACCAACGTGAGTCACCGCGTAGTCTTTGTTGCGCTCGTATTCAGTGCCGTCTTCATCTGTAAGCGACTCAATCTCAAGTGGCAAATGCTCAAGCATGATATGGCGATTCAGGAACGCGTCATGCTCTTCATCGGTTACCGTGCCGCTCGGTACATTCTCAACAGAACCGTACATAGCAACAGCAGCAGCACGCGGACTAAACGAAACAGCCTCGCCCGTGATATTAATCTCGGAAACGGTATTAACGCTGTCTAGCGTAGGTAAACCGATTCGTGTAGGGTCGGCAATCGTGATCTCGTTAGTTGTCGGCTCAGCCGTTACGTCCTGAAGCTTAAACAGCTCTTCAAAGTTATAAGTAGGGTAAGGTGACACATATACAGGTCCACGAAAGAGCTGTGTGTATTTCATGTTGTTAAATTCAGACATGGCGATTCTCTCTATAGATAGGTTTCAACGTATGCAACTGCAACAGTTATCAGTACACTAGTATACATGCTGCCATCATTGTTCGGTAGAAACTCTGCTGACTGCTCATCAGTGAGCAAGCCTTTAAAATCCCGCTCAAACTCGTTCTTACCAAACCCTAATGCGCGCAGCACATCAACGTGCGCCTGATCCAATACTTCCTGCGGAGTTCCCCGCTTAAATACAACCTCGATTCCATACTCACGAATGCGTGACGCTTGGTTACTTGCAACGCTATTGATTGAGTCGCTAACAACACTAACCAGAGCACATGGATAACGCGCCTCATCGCGAACCGTGTCAGACTCAGGATAAACACCCTGCAGCTGAGTGTGGTAGCCGTTCGCATTACTGATCTTACTCAAGCACTCGATCAAGTTCTTTTGTGTCTTTCCTGCTTCTGTCATCGCAACGCCTTCTCTATTTCAGCCTTCATTCTGCGCTCAAACTCGCGCTGCAGAAAGTCACTAGTCCAGCTAACAGTAGCACCGCCTGATAGCTGTTTAAACCAATACGCAGCACTAAAACCATTCGCTACTTGCAGCTTTCTGGCGTAAGCATAAGTCTTGCCTCGCGCTGTTTTTCTGCTAAGTGTCTGTAATGGCATCTTCTTCTTGCCGCTCGGGTTAACGAAGCCAGCCGCAATCTTCTTGCCATTTACACCTCTAATCCAGATTCTAGCGCGTGTCTTGTCAATCGGATCAAAACCCCAGTTACTATACTCGGTAACTGGAATACCAGCACCAGAAGGAATAATCCTAGAGTTCATACGCCCGCGCCGGGCACGCTTAATGACCATTGCCTTACGCACCAGCTTTCCCTTTAGCGTAGATTTCAAAGGTTTGACGTAACGTTCGGTGCGCGTCTTGGTCGCTGTCGTGTTAAGCGCACCGCGGAGCACAGGATCAACCCTGCGCCCCATACGCTCAAGTTGACGCTTAGCACGCCCAACACCTTGCAGACTGACATTAACCCGCATAATCGCCAACCCACACTGAGCGCGTCACTGTGTCGTCTGTGTCGCCAACGTACTTTAGAACCTGATAGCGCTTACCATCAATCGTGATTAGGTCGCCTTGCTGTAGACGCCCAAGCTGCGCGATTAAATACTCGACCTTGGTTTTGTAGTCCGTAACCTTGCCAAAATCATCATAATAGGGCGCGTGATAGGTGATAAATACTGGCGCTTTAATCTCGCAGCCGTTTACGCTAATCACAGCCTCTTTGCCGCTAAACTCCTCGCAAGTCGTCACAAGCTCAGCACGCTTACCCATAGGGTCACGCACGGACACTGCATGAAACAAGCGGCCATCAGCGGACAAGATAACACCTTGCTTTAATCGCGCATCATAGCGAGTGCGGATATTTACACGCGCACCAGTACGCAATCCTGTAGCAGCAGAAGGCATAGCGGACTCACTGGCAGTAATGTCAGCGCTAATCTCGCCAATATACTTAGCAGCTCCAGAAGTCGGCTCATACATTGAAAGCCTATGGCGTAACCGACCAGCCCTCATACACCAAGCCCCACGCGATAGAAGTGCAGCAAGTTCTCTACTGTCGGGTTATTAGTCATACTAACGCCAACAAACTTACCCTCGCGATTCTCATAAAGGTCACCAATAATCAGTAAGATTGCAGCACGCACTGAAAAAGGTACGCTCACCTCTTTACCATCATCATCACACCAAGGAATCGGGCGATTGATAAACTGCGAGGCGTAATCAGTAGCGGCCTCAATCAGTAGCAGCAGATGACCGTCCTCGTGATTTTCGCACGGGTTTAGCCGCAGGTGCTGCTTTACTTGCTGCATTGTCACTACCACTTCGCACCTCCTCAGCTTGATGCATTGCAATTAGCTCGCGACCGATAGCCTGGTTAACTTCAATAACAGAGCCACGCGGGACGATTTGGTCGCCAATTGCCATTAACTTAAAAGTCTTGATTAACATAAGTCACCTAAAAGATGCCCCGCACTAGGCGGGGCTTATTGGTTAACCGCCTGTCGCTACAGTGGTGCCAGTCACAAACGCTTCAGGGCGATATACAGCAAACGCTAAACGCTCTTCAGCACGGATAGTAACCATGTTCTTGCGGAAGTTGTCGCTGTCCTCAGTAGATACCTCAACAGTGATATTCTCACGATCGAAAATCTGAGCAGCAGAGCCGAAAGAACCAGTTAAGAAGTTACCAGCGGTCATGCCAGTGGTCTCAACAACAGGCACGTTCCACAGTAGCGGAATGTTGCTGTTCACTGCGTTACCAACAATGTAACGACCTTCCTTATCCTTGGTTGTCTGGATCATAGCCCAGTCAGTCGGGTTAAGAACGATACCGTCAGCAGCGTACTCAGCAAGCATGGATTGCAGCATTGCTAAGCGGATGCGGTCAATCACAGTCTCGTCAACTACTTGGATGGCAGCATCAAAGTCTTGTGCCTGAGGAACTAAACCGTGAACGTTGCCAGAAGTGCCATTACCAAACAGTAATGCCTTTTCTTCTGCCAGTAGTAGGCCTTGGCGCATACGACCGTCAATGTAAGAAGCTAAACCGCTTGCATCGTCTAGGATTTGCTTGGACGCTAAAATCCAGTGAGCAATAGTTACAACTTCGGCATTAGATGGAGTGAACTCTAGCTCGGACTCTTTCTTTAAGGTGTTCTCAGCTGCTGGAGCCGCGTTATTCGTGAAGCCAGTTTCTTTAACGTAAGAAACCATGTTTGAGTCGGTACGACCGCTCATCAGCAAGTCACGAATAGTTAAGCGCTCAACTTTAGGCAGTAGCAAACCGCGATGATCTGGCTGAACTAAATCAGGCGCAGTCACAGAAGTGATAGCAGCACGCGGGAAGTCTTGGATTAGCTTAGCTCGCATGTTTGAACTGAGCGCATCACCGTGCGCCTCAACAAACATACGACCAGCGGATTTAATAGCCTCAGCGTCACCGCCTTTCTTCGCTACTAAGGCCTGCTCAGCAGCGTTTAAACGCGCAGTTAGCTCACCTTGCTTGGATAGCAATTCGTCAATACGGGCTTTAGCTTCAGCGCTGTTCTTCCCCTCGGCTTCGCGGGCTGCTAGGAATTTCTCAGCGTGATCGCTTAATTGGCTTTTGATTGCAGCAAGCGCTTCGTTAGTTTGCTCTTGCGCTGCCTGAATGATTTCAATACTCATAATTTCACCATTTCTTTAAGTTCTTTTGCCAGCTTGGCGCTAGCGTTAAAGGTTGCAGCATCTAAAGCAGCGCTCGGCTTGCCCTCAACAACAGCGCTCGGCTTGTCGTTACCATCTTCAAATTGATGCTCGAAGCTGGATTTTAAGTCGTTTAATAGCTTGCGGCGCTCGGAGCGAGGCATTCCGCCTTTTGATAGCGCAACGTCTAGCTGTTTTAACGCATTAGCAGCAACAGCAGAGGCGCTAGTATCTGTTTCGATTTCATCTGAGCTCATAAGAGACGTGGAAAAACCAAGATCAACAGCAGTCGAACCAGACAGGTAACTCTCTTTGTTCATGAGCTCAACAGCACGCGCAAACTCAATGCCGGTTGCGTCAGCGTAAATGCCAGCCATGCTCTTGTCGAACTCTTCAAACTGCTCAGCAGCTTGCAACAGCTCATGGCGGTTACCTGCAATGTGAGACCAGCAGTTATGGATCATCAGGAATGCAGACTTGGCAATCTCGCGCTTATCACCAGCCATAGCGATAACTGACGCAGCACTGGCAGCAATACCAATAACTTTGATAGTAACGCCAGCCTTATGTTCGCGTAGGCGGTTATAAATCGCGATACCTTCAAACATGCTGCCACCCGGGCTGTTAATGTAAACAGTCGCCCGATTATCACCAATCGAACGCAGTGCAGCATCGACTCGCGCAAGCGTGATCGGTCGCGCGTAGTCATCATATACCCATTCATCACCGACAAAACCTGTCAGCGTAATGGTGTGCGCTGAGTCCTCAGCACTCACAGAAGCTCGCAGCGTGGGATTCCAAGCCGCCAAAGCCTTTGGGCTAATATCTTTAAACTTCATTAGTTATCCTCAGCGCCAATCGAATCTAGCGTAGTCATTGCTGATTGTACAGTTAATTTGTCTGCGTTTCCACCTCTGCGCGGCTTATTCTCAAGGGTACGGCATTCATCACGGGTATAAATCCCGTTGTTTACCATTTTACCGTAAAACTCAGCGCGGGCAGCACTGTCTGCGCGAAGTAAGGCCTCGACTGAATACTCAGCGTAAAACTTAATGCGCTCGGTAGGCGTTAGCAGGTTTTTATTTAAAGCCTGCTCGATTCGCTCAAGCCAAGGCGTAAGAGTGAACGTCAGAAAGCCAATCATCTGCTGCTCAATACCTGAACCCCAACTGGTTGTTTTCTCAGTATGGCCGACCATGTGAGGCGGCACACCAAAGAAACGGCAAATCTCCTCAACGCTCCAGGCGCGCGATTCAAGCAGCTGGGCGTCACTTGGATCAATACCGATCATCTCGGGAGTTACGCCTGATTCAAGCACGGGCGACTGACCAGCGTTTAAGGCGCCAGATACCGACTCAACATACTTTCGGAACTCTTCACGCTGCTCAGGCTTAAGAACGCGGTCAACCTTAAACGCTACCGTCTTCATCAGTCCGTTTCTAAAAGTGCTTGACGCTACCTCTTCTGCGCTAGTTGCGCTGTTAAAGATTCCTGCGCCATACTTAATCGGTGATAGTCCAGTAATTCCGTCCATAGTGAAAGCAGGTATATGCAGAACGTCCGTGCGCTTGACGAGCTCGCCGTCAATATCCCAATCTAAGCCGTTTTTAGCGCGCTGAATACTTCTGCATGGGATTGGCTCAAGCGAGACAATACGACCGCCTAAACGCCGAATGCGCGCGTATGCGTTACCTGTTAGCAGCATCGTGGAAATCATCGACTCCCAGAAATTCACCGAAGTCATCAGCTCATTGGGTGAGTTAGATAGAATCGGATGCAGCGAGTGTTCGCGCGCAACTTTTCGGCTGCCATCACTTTCACGCTGATACATAGCGATAGGCAAGGTTGCAATCGTCTCACTTAGCAAACGAACACAAGCCCAAACAGTTGAGATGCGAAGCGCCTTATCAACGCCAGTGTCATTCATGCGCTCAGCAAAACGCCACAAAGAAGGGTCGCTAGGCTTAGTCGGTTTACCAATGATAGCTCGCGCCAGTACGTTTGTTAGCTTCATTCTCTAGCACCTCGCACCAGCACGGAAACAGTAAAGAACAGGCAAGCAGCTAGCGATAACATTGCCCAGCCCATGCCGAACAGGGTGAACACCCCGCCAACAAGCGATGCGTAACCCATTATTGTTAAGATAATTATCAAAGTCAGTATCATACGATTATCGGGTTACGAATCCCGTCCATAAAGTTATCGTCAGAGTTATCTTCATCACCATGACTACGCGCCATGCCTAACGCCATAATCAAAGCCACCGCGCCATCGATCTTGTTATCATCACCCTGTTTGATTGGGCGAACAATATCATCGTTACCCGGCAAGTGACGACCAATCACGTTAGACACGCACCACGTCATAATCGGGTTACCATCATGATGAAAGCGGCCAGACTCAATGGCAGCCTCAAGCTCTTTCATGGGTGTGCTCATGTTTGTGAAGTTCTGCGTTATTGTAACAGGATTAAGCCCCTCGTCATCTAATTGATGCGAAAGACCTGTCGCGCCATACGGGTCAATTGGTGAGTACCGCACTGGGTTAATCGAATGAGCATCAAGCGCTTCTTCGAGAATCTCGCGATAATCAACCTCAGCGCCGGGAGTTTCAATCAGTAAGCCCATACTCAGCCATGCCTGATAACGCTCAGCTAAGCGCTGATTGTCGTTATGCCATACGCAATCCTCTGGCACGAAGAACTTAGGCGCAACACTGTAGAAGTGTGGCAACCCATCAACCATACGGCGGAAGATACGAGCCATTGAGTTCATATCAAGTTTTCGCGCAAGGTCAAACCCTAAGAAGCATTCCTCACCCTCAAACATATCAAGCGTAAGGCTAGTATCCTCGCACTTTTTCCAAGACTCCATATTGAAGAAGTTAGCTTTGGCGCTTGTCCATAGGTTTAGGTGCTTCGTCTTAAATACGTTCGTAAAACGTGGTGTACGCATTGCACGATGTAACTGGCTCTCTAAAAACTCTTGGTAAACAGATACGCCAAGGTTAGGGTTAGCTTTCGCAAGGTTAGCAGGATCAGTCCAGTCGTCATCTTCATCGAGCGTCCATATCCAAGCAAACAGCTCATCATCAGGCACGGTACCGGAAAGCATCTCTATAGCCTGTCTGCGCTTATCAAAACATGGACCACCAATATCAGCACCAGCGGTTGTGATAATAAACAACAGCGGCTGCCTACGCGCCCCCATACCCGTGAGCATCGTCTCATACATCGATGAGTCCTTGTGCTCGTGATATTCATCAATCAACGCGCAGCTAGGGGACGACCCATCGCCAGGATTACCGATCACTGGCTCAAAACGGCTGCCGTCCTTTGGGATATTCATGTTTGAGGCGTTAACCTCAATTCCCTTTGCTTTAACCAGCATCGGCGTTTTCAGCACCATCAAGCGTGCAGGCCGAAACACTTCCCATGCCTGCTTTTCGGTGGTGGCACCAGAGTAAATCTCAGCACCAAATTCACCATCCGCTGCAAACATAGCGTTACCAACGCCGGCAGCAATAACAGACTTTCCGTTTTTACGCGGAACTTCCCAGTATGCTTCGCGGTATCTGCGCAGCTTGTTTGATTTTCGTCTCCAGCCGAACATACAGCCAAGACCGAACGCTTGCCACGACTCAAGATCGACTAGCTTTCCTTTCTGCGCCCACTCTCCTTTTGTGTGCGGCATCAGCTCAATAAACTTGATCTTTCGGTTGGCTTCATCTTCGTCAAAGTAATACGGGAATGATTCATCTTGAGACTGCTCAAGATCAGTGAAGTGCTTTTCAATCTGTTGCTTGATATACAGGCACGCAGGATGAATACCATCCAGCACTTCGCGCGCCCATACTTCAGACTCAGCAAAGCGACTCAAGATAGCAACTCATCAAATGGGTTGGCTTCGGCTTTCTTGGCTGCACCGATCAATGCAGACCGTGAGCTAGGATCTAACCCCAAAGCAGAGCCAACACGGATCATTTGCTGCACAGCTTCGTTGCCAGCGGATAGCGCAGGGTTTTTAACGTACCCGCCTTTTGATCCCTCAACCACCATGCCTAACTTTTCGACCTCAACCTCAGATTGCCGCCAGCGGGCATAAGCAGCGCAAAACACTTCTACGTTGTGCAGGTCGGTAACTTTCAGCACTTCTTCTTTTAGCAGCTCAGGCAAGACACGATGCCACATATCGACAGCAAGCTCAGACAACCACTCAGGCGGCTCAATATGAGTAACCACAGGCGTAAAGTCAGGCTCATTCAGATTAAGCTCTCGCTTACCCGGATTGCCAGCCAATAACTTCTGCGCTGTTGGTTTTGGTTTACGCCCACCGCCTGGGGCACGTCTCACTGCCATTCAAAATTTACCCTCTGTCTTATTTCGCGCTTGTAAAAATTGGGTAAATGGATTAAAGGTAATTCAACCACTTTGTGGACCTTGTTCCCATTTGGGCGGATGTAGACCTCGTGTGATATACTAAAACAAAAGATACAAACTATTCTTGAATAAAAAATGCTGTGCTCATAAGAGAGTAACCAATATGTGCCTTATGAGCACAGCAAGGATTTCCTTTTTGTGGGTTTTGGTTTCGATAATTACTGCTTTTGACACCGAAGGCAAGAAACTTTCTCTTTTCTCAAATCCTTCTCTATAATCCTTTCTTTATCAAGTATTGTAAGGTTTGATATACCTCAAAATTAGAGGTTTATCTGACATAACTTATAGACTTTAGGGGATGTGAAAAATGAAATTTACAAAATTTTACTCTTTTTTAGATATAAACGGACATCATTATTTGTTAAATACCATAAATTCTGCGTTGATAGAGCTGGATGATGAACACTACGAGAAACTTAAAAAAGCTTTTTGTCTAAATAATTCAGATGTCCTTGAAACCGATGAAAAGAATGTACTAGCAGACAATGGTTTTTTAATTGAAGACACAATAGATGAGTACTTGAGTATTCGAAACAAATATCTTTTCTCTAAGTATAACGTTTCTCATAATTTGAAGTTAGATATTGCTGTTACTAATAAATGTAATTTTTCTTGTGTATATTGTTACGAAAATTTTTCCGATAGTAAGATGTCATTTGAACTTAATGATGAAATAAAGAGCAAATTCTGTAATAATTTGAGAAAATATTTAAATCATATGATAATGAATTATAAAGTAAAATCGCTTCAAGTAACTTGGTATGGTGGTGAACCTTCACTTGAATGGTCCTTAATCTTTACATTAAATAATGAGTTTATAAAATTAGGAAATGAACATCATATACGATATAAAAATGTGATTGTTACTAACGGTTTTTTAATTGACGAAAGTATAGCTACTAAATTATCGCAACAAAAC
Source organism: uncultured Oceanospirillaceae bacterium (assembly GCA_937974825.1). Classification (GTDB taxonomy): domain Bacteria; phylum Pseudomonadota; class Gammaproteobacteria; order Pseudomonadales; family Oceanobacteraceae; genus Venatoribacter. Next base: position 12,183 of record CALJVD010000034.1, read on the forward strand.
ACAGAATATGTACAAA
>CALJVD010000035.1 GCA_937974825.1 uncultured Oceanospirillaceae bacterium
AACAACGAAAAGATGATACTCGTCGAAAAATTCTGATTGGTGCATGTATGATGAAATTGGCAGAAGATAATCCAGAAGCAAACGATCGAATGCTTAAACAACTCGATCGCTTTTTAACAGAAGAACGTGATAGAAAGTTATTTTTTAATTAATCATAAACATCTTTTCTATGGCCAATTAAAGCAGCAAGAATAATTAATTGGTCATCTTGAATGTCACATAACACTCTGTAGTCACCAATCCTATAACGCCATAACTCACCTAAATTTCCCTTTAATGGCTTTCCAGATACTCTAGGGTCATCTAATAACGCAATCCGTCCTTCTAGGGTCTCAAAAATGCGTCTAGCGTTTTGTTTATCCATTTTTTTAAGTGACTTTAATGCAGTGTCAGAATAATTAATCGTCCAAGCCAAGAGCTAACCTCACATCATTACTACTATGAACAGGTTCAGTACCTTTGCGAATATCAGTTAAAACCTGATTGGCTAGATAATAATCTTCTAAATCATCCAAATGAGCCAAAATAGCTTCTCTTGCATAATAAGTTTTAGTTCTGCCTGTTTGATCAGCTAAAGCAGTTAAACGAGCTTCAATATCATCAGGTAATCGTATTGCTAACATAAAAACCTCCTTTTGCTATACATGTATATCATAGTGTTTTTTTAAAGATTTTTCAAAAAAAAGAAAAGGCGAAGCCTTCTTTTTGATTTAAAGAATGATTTAAAGAATGATTTAGTAAAAAAAAACGACCCCATAGCCATTGGTATCAGAGGCGTTCAAAAAACGTGAGGGGGGTGAATGTACAAAATGAAGGGGGGTGAATGTACAAAATGAAGGGGGGTGAATGTACAAAATGAAGGGGGTGAACGTACAATAAAATTATTGACAGGGTGGTAAACGTACAATAATATCTATTGTCATGTCAAAATATTTTAAAATGTAGGATTTTGAATACTTATGGATGCTAATAACAATAATACTGGAGTATACTCATGCCCAAACACTATGGATTGGATTGATTCCAATATAGGAAAGCATTTAAGCCCTATTAAGCATCCTCAAAAAGACTTTTTTATAGCAGATATATTTGATGCTATTAGTATTCAGTTAGATATGGCTAGTATGGAATTTCCTTTATTTGCATTAAAGGCCGGTGACAAAAAAATACGAGAGTACGCCCAAGGTGACTTTAAAATAGAAATAGTGCCTAGTGTGAAGTATGGATTAGCTACGATTCATGATAAAGATATTTGGATTTATTGCATTTCCAAGCTCATGCAAGCACTAAGAGATGGAGAAGAAATTAACAGAACGGTACATTTTACTATTTATGATTATTTAAAAACTACAAATAGGCATATTTGTGGGGCTACCTATGAAAGAACTAAAGATAGTTTAGATAGACTATCAGGCACTAGAATTACAACGAATATTGAAACAGATAACATTAAAGAAGCTAGAGGTTTTGGCTTGATAGATGCTTGGAGAATTGTTGAAGAGAAAGATGGCCGAATGATTAGGGTATCAGCAACACTTCCTGATTGGTTGTATAGATCCATCACAAGTAAATCAGTTTTAACTATTAGCCCTGATTATTTTCGTCTTAGAAGGCCGTTAGATCGTAGAATTTATGAATTGGCAAGGAAACACTGCGGTAACAATACATCATGGAAGTTTAATCTTGATACGCTGCATCAAAGAAGTGGTAGCACTGCTAGCATGAAAGAATTTAGAAAAGCGATTAAATCATTGGCTGAAAGTAATCAATTACCTGATTATAGTGTTGAATTTGATGGTAAAAAGAATCAAGTTACTTTTGTTCGGCGTATCAGTCTGAAAGATTTAACAGAAGAAATAAAAGTGGAAGCGAAAGAGTCAAAGCCTAAGCGTAAACGTATAACTGAATATGAAGCTGGCCAATTGGCAAGACCAGGAGAAGAATGGCCTGATTTATTAAAACGTATTGGATCTGAATATCATGTGATTTTTGATCAGAATTCAGAGCGCCAATGAATTTAACAGAACAACTGGAAGTAGAAGCCAAAGAGGACCAGTAATATATGGCTATTGTGAGTATTGATCTAAATTAATATATGGCTATTACTACAAATAATTCTTAATTAAATAGAGCTAAAACTAATAGAAATTCTATTTTTATTTTTAGTTGGATAATAATTTCACAATGTAAATAAAAAGTAAATTAATAATGAAATATTTGTTTTTTTTACTCAGGGTGAATATGATTGAAAATAACTATCATAAAATAACTATGTAACTAAACGACTCCCTTACCTGCTTTATCGTTCAACGCCGATGTTTATGATTGCAGCCAGTAAGCCTTGGGTAAAAGAGGCTTATTAATTGCGATAAAAATAAAGTCCTATCAACGTTATTAAGAGCGGACAGGACTTTTATGATCTTTATAATTTCTAGTATTAAGGGGTTGAAATAACAGCTTTAGGTGTGGTTTTTCTTTGGTGAAAATAAGCGGTAATAAGCAACATAGCATAAAGTATTGCCCCCATCAGCCATAACAGACCATCCCAATAAGCGACGCTATAACTATAAATAAAGGCAAATAAAAGGGGACCAATGATCCCGGTAATATTGGTTAGGCTCACCAGAGTACCTTGTAATTTCCCTTGCGCATTATCATCGACAGATTTTGATAAATAACCTTGTAATGCGGGTTGCCCCATACCTCCTGCCGCTAAGCAAATTAATGCTGGTAAGATGACCCAAACGTGGCCTATCCACGCTAATAATAAACAGCCCATCATATCAATAGACATACTGATCATAATGGTGGTTTTTTCGCCCCATTTTTGTGCCAATTTCCCAGCGACAATCGCCTGAAAGAAAATATGTAATACACCCAGAACCGCCAAAGACATACCGATAGAAGTTGTGTTCCAATCAAAACGATATTGTGTAAACAGCACCCAGATGGTGGCAGGAATTTGCCCGATAAGCTGGATAATAAAATAGGTTGCTAACCAAAAGTAGAGGCTTTTCTTAAAAAAAACAGTGACTGTATTTGAGGCAGTTTGGTTTTCAGGTGTCCTATTGGCAACAAGCGCTTCTCTTTTTTGTGTTTCTCGGAAAAAGAGCAAAGAGAGTATTAATAATATCGAGTGTGAAATAGCGGCAAAAATAAATGGCATATGAGCACTGATATCACCTAATAATCCCCCTAGCATTGGGCCGATAATAAGGCCAACACCAAAAGCACCACCTAAGAAACCAAAATAGCGAGTTCGATTTTTAGCGGGAGTCACATCACTCATCGCTGATGCACATACGGCACCTGTTGCGCCTGTGATCCCCGCAATGATGCGCCCAATATAGAGCATCCAAAGTGTGGTTGAGAATGCCATTAAAAGATAGTCGAGTGCCGCGCCTAAAAGGGAAAACAGCAAGATGGGTTTTCTGCCGTATTTATCAGACAGTCGTCCTAGAATAGGAGCAAAAATAACCTGCATGGTAGCATAGAGCGCTAATAGCACACCGTAATGGGTTGCCAGTGAATTTTCACTGACAAATTCATTTAATAGAGTAGGGAGTACTGGCATGATAAGCCCGATACCAATGGCATCTAATACGGTGATCAGCAGTATAATAATAATTGATTTATTCATTGAGATCCTAAAAATCTATCAGTGATAGAGTGGGTGTAAAATATCTCTATCAGTGATAGATTGTCAAGGCTATTTTATTTTGAGGTAGGTAATGGCAAAGCTAGATAAAGAACAAGTTATTGATAATGCGTTGATTTTACTTAATGAAGTTGGTATTGAAGGATTAACAACGCGTAAGCTGGCGCAAAAAATAGGTGTGGAACAACCCACATTGTATTGGCATGTAAAAAATAAACGCGCTTTGTTAGATGCATTAGCAGAAACTATTTTGCAAAAGCACCATCATCATGTTTTGCCATTGCCGAATGAAACATGGCAGGACTTTTTGCGAAATAACGCGAAAAGCTTCCGCCAAGCCTTATTAATGTATCGTGATGGTGGCAAAATTCATGCGGGAACACGCCCCTCTGAAAGTCAATTTGAGACATCAGAACAGCAACTACAGTTTTTGTGTGATGCTGGGTTTAGTCTATCTCAAGCCGTGTATGCATTAAGCTCTATTGCGCATTTTACATTAGGCTCCGTACTGGAAACTCAAGAGCATCAAGAAAGCCAAAAAGAGCGTGAAAAAGTAGAGACGGATACTGTTGCCTATCCGCCATTATTAACCCAAGCCGTTGCAATTATGGATAGTGATAATGGTGATGCTGCATTTTTGTTTGTCCTTGATGTGATGATCTCTGGACTTGAAACAGTATTAAAGAGCGCTAAATAAATCTAAATTCGCTGACGCCCTTTTTGGCTAATTAGTTGCCCTTGTATGTCAGCGATACCAATGTGAGCAATACAACCTGCATTAAATTGTAAATAGTCATCTTCGATGCCATCAGAGAAAATTACGCCATTCTCTGGCATCAAAGATCCTAATTGCAGTGGTGAGTCAGGCTCAATAGTGCCAAAAGTCAGTGCAACACCTGTTGTTCTACTTGGAAATGGCTCTCTTACACTAAATTGTAGCTTTCGATCACTCCAGCTAAAGCCTTGTAATAGAGGGTGCGAAGCTTCTCCTGTAATTGCCATCGCACCAGCAAGAATAGATTGAAACCACCCCGTTGATCCCAATCCTGTTGATACAATAATGCCTGATGAAGATTGCACTTCTTCAGCGCCATTCCATTGCAAAATATACTGTACTCAATAAGGAAGCTAAAAGTTTTAACCACATACTATTGGTTTTCATGCCAAGGAAATTTGCTGTTTCTTTGGGTTAAATTTTCAAAAAAAGAAAAGGTGAAGCCTTCTTTTTGATTTAAAAAATGATTTAAAGAATGATTTAGTAAAAAAAAACGACCTTCTAGGCATTGGTATTA
>CALJVD010000036.1 GCA_937974825.1 uncultured Oceanospirillaceae bacterium
AAGCAAAGCCTTGGCAAAGAGTTTGAGAATCTGGCTAATAAGATATTTGAAGAAAAAGGCAAAACCTTTAGCCATACCAGTCAAGCCAGCATTGATGCCATGCTTAAACCTTTCCGTGAGCAGATTGATGGGTTCCAAAAACGAATTAATGAAGTGCACGATTCTTCATTAAAAGGAAACACTAATCTGGCCGCTGAAATTAAAAAAGTATTAGACGTTGGCTTGCAAATGAGTGAGGAGGCCACCAACCTAACCTCTGCATTAAAGGGCGACTCCCAGCAGCGTGGTGCCTGGGGTGAAGCGCAATTAGAGCGTACCCTAGAAATGAGTGGCTTGATTAAAGACACGCATTACGATGTACAAAGCAGCTTTAAAGATGAAAGCGGAAATCGCAAGCAGACTGACTACTTAATCAAGCTGCCCGATGAGAAAAACATTATTATCGACAGTAAAGTATCGTTAGTTGCCTATGACCGAGCGGTATCTGCAGAAACACCCGAGCAGTATCAATTGGCACTTAAAGAGCACAGTATGGCGGTACGCCGACATATTGATGATTTAGCCAGTAAAGATTACACCAGTATTGCCGGCATGCGCAGCCCAAGTTTTGTGCTGATGTTTATGCCGATTGAACCGGCTTATATTGAAGTGCTAAAACATGAAAAAGACCTGTTCGATTACGGCTATAAGAAAGGCATTGTATTGGTGTCGCATACTACTCTTATTCCTATCTTACGTACCATATCGAACTTATGGATGATGGAACGTAGTAATAAAGAAGCGCGCGAGCTAAGTGATAAAGCAGGTGATATCTATAATCAGGTGTGCTTAGTGGCTGAGCGTCTGGCTCGTTTAGGTCGTACATTAGGTACAGTGAGTAATCACTATAACGATACGGTGACGGGCTTAGTCGGTCGAGCCGGGTTATACAGCAAAGTAGAAGGGTTTGAGCAGCTATCGGCGCGTGTAAACAAAACGTTGCCTGTTGTTGAGCCCGCGCACTTAGAATTTCAAACCGAGCGCTTAGCTTTGGCTGCAGAGCCGATTAAAGAAAAAAAGAACGCTGATGATAACGGCAAAGAGCAAGCATTAATCGAGCCAGATGACTCAGAGGCTGAATAGTAGTCGGTGGTAGAAATAAAAAGGGGCTCTATAGTGAGCCCCTTTGACCGTTAGTCTAATGCAAGCGGCCAACCGCCTAACTCTTTATAACGGTTAATCAATAAGCAGAATAGTTCTGCGGTTTTTTCTGTATCGTAAGCTGCACTGTGAGCAGAACGATTATCAAAATCCATACCCGCTAAACGACATGACTTAGCTAATACCGTATGCCCTAGAGCAAAAGCCGATAACGTAGCCGTATCTAACGATGAAAACGGGTGAAATGGATCGCGACGAAGGCTGTTTCGGGCAACCGCTGCTTTAACAAAGGCGTGGTCAAAGTGTGCGTTATGGCCCACTAAAATTGCACGTGTACAACCGTTATGCTTTAGCTCTTGGCGAATTATTTTAAAGATTTCCGTTAACGCATCGACTTCATGTTCTGCTTCACGATCTGGGTCGAAGGGATCAATCCCGGTAAAGTCTAGGGCTTCACGCTGTAGGTTTGCCCCTTCAAACGGATGAATGTTCGCGCTAAAACGTTGGTGAGGGTGAATAATACCGTCGTCATCCATGCGTAGCGTTACAATGGCAATCTCAAGCAGTGCATCTGTATCAGGGTCAAAACCACCGGTCTCAACGTCTAGCACTACCGGTAAATAGCCACGAAAGCGGCTGGCCATTAAAGTTTTTTCTTTTTGCTCGTCTGTATCTAAAATCATCCTAGTTTTCCAACTTCCAACGTATGCTTTCACCAGCTTTTAAAGGAACAATAACATCATTGCTGAATGACATCTCGTTAGGAGCCGTCCATTCAGATTTCACTAAAGTGATGCTGTCATTGTTGCGTGGCAGATTATAAAAGTCAGGGCCATGGAAGCTAGCAAAGGCTTCTAATTTATCCAGTGCGCCTAGGTCTTCAAAGATTTCTGCGTACAGTTCAATTGCTGCGTAAGCGCTAAAACAACCCGCGCATCCACAGGCGTTTTCTTTATTCCCTTTGGCGTGCGGGGCGCTATCGGTACCTAAGAAAAACTTCGAGTTACCACTGATCACTGCCTCTTGCAGGGCTTGCTGATGAATGTTGCGCTTAAGTACAGGTAAGCAATATAAATGAGGACGTACACCGCCGACTAATAAATGGTTGCGATTGTAAGCTAAATGCTGAACTGTGATAGTCGCACCAATGTTGTCGCCTTGGCTTTTAACGAAATCTGCCGCATCTTTAGTGGTGATGTGCTCAACCACCACTTTTAATTGTGGGTTACGACTGACGAGTGGCGCAAGGATGGTATCTAAGAATTCTTTTTCACGGTCGAAGATATCAATATGGTCATGCGTGACCTCGCCGTGTACCAGCAATGGCATTTGAGTTTCTGTTAAAGCAGCAGCCAATTCATCTAACTTACCTAGGTCGGTAACACCCGAGCTAGAGTTAGTGGTGGCGCCGGCGGGATACAACTTAACGGCTTCGATATTGCCAGCCGCTTTGGCTTCTAAAATCATTTCTGGCGTGGTGTTGTCGGTTAAATACAACACCATAAGCGGGTCGAAAGTACTGCCTGCCGGCGCTTGAGCAAGAATACGCTTGCGGTAGGCTAGCGCTTGCTCTGCATTCATGACCGGTGGCTGTAGGTTCGGCATGATGATCGCCCGTTGCATAACCTTTGCGGTGGCAGGGACAGTGTATTGGAGAGCGTCTCCATCCCTTAAGTGCAGGTGCCAGTCGTCTGGGCGGGTTATTGTTAAGCGTTCTATCATGGTAAACCCTTATTAAAGCGTAAATTGGTGAGTTTTAACTATAAAGAAAGCCTAGCATTGTACCTAAAGGAAACAATAAAGGCTTAACTTTTCTCGAACAGGCTGAATGCCGTACTCTGATATCCAAGGCTAGAATGCTTTACAGCAGTATGTTTGTACTTGAATGAAACTTTTGACTCCGTGAAAAAAATTCACTTCAAGTAGGCCAAACTTAAGCAGCTATTTATTTACCCTAATTGCTTTGTTAGGTATAATGCCTCGCCTTTCCCATCCCTCTTTCTGGAAGGCTGTCTATGTTACGAATTGCTCAGGATGCACTCACCTTTGATGATGTGTTGCTTATCCCCGGTTACTCCGAAGTTTTACCAAACCAAGTGTCGCTTAAAACCCGCATTACGCGTGGCATTGAATTGAATGTGCCTTTGGTTTCTGCAGCAATGGACACTGTGACAGAAGCACGCTTAGCCATTGCCATGGCGCAAGAAGGTGGTTTAGGTATTATTCATAAGAATATGACCATTGAAGAACAGGCCGCTGAAGTTCGTAAAGTTAAAAAATTCGAAAGTGGCGTGGTTAAAGATCCTATTACGGTAACCAGCGATACAACTATTCGTGAATTGACAGAAATGACTCGTCAATATCACTTCTCTGGTATGCCTGTGGTCGATAACGGTGAATTAGTAGGTATTGTCACTAGCCGTGACGTACGTTTTGAGAAAAACCCAGACGCAACTGTTGCGACTGTTATGACCACTAAAGAAAACTTAGTGACAGTACCAGAAGGTACTAGCCTGCCTGAAGTGCAAGATTTATTACAAGAACACCGTATTGAAAAAGTACTGGTTCTTACCGAAGGCGGAAAACTAGCCGGTTTAATGACGGTAAAAGATATTAATAATGCTCGTGCGTATCCAAACGCATGTAAAGATGCTGACGGCCAGCTACGTGTAGGTGCTGCTGTTGGTACAGGTGCAGGTACCGACGAGCGTATTGCGGCATTAGTTAAAGCTGGTGTCGATGTTATTGTGGTCGATACCGCCCATGGTCATACTTCAAACGCAAATGGTACCGGTGTTATCGACCGCGTACGTTGGGTAAAAGAAAACTACCCACAAGTACAGGTGATTGGCGGTAATATTGCTACGGCAGAAGCGGCTATTGCATTAGCTGAAGCCGGCGCCGACGGTGTAAAAGTAGGTATTGGTCCAGGCTCAATCTGTACAACTCGTATTGTTGCTGGTGTTGGTGTACCGCAAATTTCTGCTGTGGCTAACGTTGCTGCAGCCATGGAAAAATATGATGTTCCAGTGATTGCTGACGGTGGTATTCGTTTCTCTGGTGATATCGCTAAAGCTATCGCAGCAGGTGCAAGCGTGGTGATGGTTGGTTCTATGCTAGCCGGTACAGACGAAGCACCAGGTGAAGTAGAGCTATTCCAAGGACGTGCTTATAAATCATACCGTGGTATGGGTTCATTAGGTGCGATGGGGCAAACTCAAGGTTCTTCTGACCGTTATTTCCAAGATAACGCCTCAGGTACCGACAAACTTGTGCCAGAAGGTATTGAAGGTCGTATCGCTGTGAAAGGACCTTTATTGAATATCGTTCACCAACTAATGGGTGGCTTACGCGCTTCCATGGGGTATACCGGTTGTTCTAATATTCAAGAAATGCGTACTAAACCAGAATTTGTACGTATTACTTCTGCAGGTATGCAAGAGTCACACGTACACGATGTACAAATTACCAAAGAAGCACCTAACTA
>CALJVD010000037.1 GCA_937974825.1 uncultured Oceanospirillaceae bacterium
GTTTGAAGTGGGGGAGATGGTTAATCCAGATTCGGATGGGCGTTCGTCTCCGGTTGTCGTTCATTTGTTTGCTCTAAGCAACGACCAGCTCTTTAAGCGCGAAGATTTTTTAAGTTTGTACAGTGATGCAGAGTCTAGGCTTCAAAGTGATTTGCTAGAAAAGCAGCTACTTAAAGAATTGGTTCCTGGTGAAGTTCGTATGGATACTTTAACGCTACCGATCGAAACTAAATACATTGGTTTAATGGCAGAGTTTGTTAGGTATGAAGGCGCAAAGTCTTTACTTGTATTGCCTGTTCGTAGTCATAATAAAAACTCATATTCTGTTGAGTTGAATGGAAATAATATGGCTGTTTCTAAAGAAGAGCGAGTGCAAAGTAAAAAAGTAAAAGAAAGAAAAAAAAGTGACCCACAGGAAAGTAACAACAGCCGCCAAGTTTATAGTCGCTGATTAAGTTTTAAATTTGCTAATGGATATAGGCATGTCATTAAAGAATAAAGTTATATGGTCTGAAGGAATGTTTCTTCAGCAGCAGCATTTTCAACAGCAAGATCGTTTTTTTGAGCGTTTAGTAGACTCACGAATAACAAGTGCCGGGCACTACCTGTGGGGAGTTCAAGATTTAGTGTTGGATGTTGAAGCACTTACGCTAGGTAAGGTTTCGTTATCCTCGGTGTCGGGTATATTCCCAGATGGTACTCCAATATCAGTTCCTGAGTTAGAAGAGCCACCTGCAATAATAAACATCCCTGAAAACACGCGTGATGAAGTCGTGTATCTTTGCATACCTATGAAGCAGCCAAGTGGTCAAGAGTTTGCTCGTAAAGAGGAAGAGGTACCACAGGCTAGATACCAAGTATTGAATTATGAAGCACGCGATAGTGCTTCGTCGTCTGGTCAGTCTGCTCGCATTCAAGTTGGCAAGTTGGCGGTTTGTTTTAAGCTGAGTTCTGAGGATTTAGGCGGGTATGTTTGTATAGGAATTGCTCGTATTCTAGAACGTTTGCCTGGTAAACCAGTTAAGCTTGATAAAGACTTTATACCACCCCTATTAGACTGCTCTATGAATTCTATTTTCAAAGCCTACCTTGAAGAAATTACTGGGCTATTAAAGCAGCGCGGTGATGCGTTAAGTTATCGGTTAAGTGATTCTGGCCGGGCAGGTTCTGCAGAAATAGCAGACTATTTGCTGCTTCAGGTTGTTAATAGAGTGGAGCCAATCGTAAAGCATTTAAAAACATTATCAGGGCTTCATCCCCTCAAACTTTACGAAGAGTTAGTTCAAGTGGCTGGCGAACTAAGCACATTTACAGAAACTAATAAAAGACCAAGGGCTTTGTTACCCTATCAGCATGAGGATTTGCAGCAGACCTTTGCCAGTGTCTTCTCTTCTCTTCGTCACTCTTTAAGCATGGTGCTTGAACAGTCTGCAATAGAGATGAATTTGGTTGAGAGTAAGTACGGTATCTATGTGTCGCCAATAAGCGATCCTTCTCTCGTTAAAACTGCATCGTTCTTTATAGCTGTAAAGGCAGATATGCCAACAGAGGCTTTAAGAACACGCTTTCCAGCCCAAGTTAAGATTGCACCTGTAGAGCTTATTCGTGAGCTCATCTCTGCACAGCTTCCAGGGCTGAGCGTTCGACCTTTACCGGTTGCACCTAGGCAGATACCTTATCATGCAGGTCTGACATATTTTGAAATAGAGCGTCAGGGCGAGTTGTGGAAATCTATGCAATCGACGGGTGGGATTGCATTGCACCTTGGAGCAGATTACCCAGGGCTAATAATGGAACTATGGGCCGTTAGAGTTTAGTGCTCGTTTAGAAGCAATGTGGAAAATCAATTATGGATAAAACAATTATGATTCCAACCCCAGGCGCTGCGCGAAGCCAAGAGGCTGGGCATGGTAGTAATACTGGAACGTCAGGTTCGATGGAATTTGATGCAAACGGTTTACAAGGGTTAAATCCGTTAGTAAGTTCTGCAAGTGTTTTACTTACTCTTTTAAATGAGCTTCGTAGCACTATGCAATACTCAAATGTTCCAGGGTTACACCAAAAGCTTACTGAAGAAATACGTTTGTTTGAACGAAATACTCAGGTTAATAGATTGAGTAATGAGTCTATGTTATTGGCACGTTACTTGTTATGCACAGCCCTAGATGAAACTGTACTGAATACTCCTTGGGGTGGCGGCAGTGGCTGGAGTCAGCATTCGTTGCTAGGCATCTTTCATCAAGAAGCTTCAGGTGGTGAAAAATCTTTTGTTATTTTGACGAGACTGTTAGAAAACCCAGCTGCTTATATAGATGTGCTAGAGCTTTTCTATGTCTGTATTAGTTTGGGTTTTCAAGGCCGATACAGAATGATGCCACGCGGGCAAGAGCAGCTGGAGTATATTAGAGACACCTTAATAGACACTATCGGTCGATTTAAAGAACCAACAAGTCAGCTGCTATCAAACCCACTGAAGGGAAGTTTAAAGCGTGAAAGCTATTTTAAAACGTTTATACCTATGTGGGTATTTCTAAGTGCGGTTTTAGCAGGAGTGTTAATTTCTTATCTTGGTTTCCGTTACTGGGCATATGAAGACTCTTCAAGAATTATTAATCATATTATTCATGATCAGAGAGGAACGAACCTAATAGACATAGATACTCTCTACTTGAATACGGAGTTCAGTGATTAAAGTTAATAGTTGAAGAGGGTAGTAGATATAAGAGGGCTGGCTCTTTGCTAGCTTGGGTCTTTGTTTTTCATCACGGTTTTTTATCTAAGATGTAAAGGATTATGTTCAAATATTTATCTTTTTTATACATGCACATGCGCTTTTATGTGGTTGGGTTAAAAAACTCATTCATCTTGGGTGTTCTATTAGGCTGCGCTTAAACAGTGTTTTGGTGTGCAAGGGTTCTAAGTAGCTCATAAGGACATTCATGTTGTTATACAAACATTTAAAGTTATTTGGTTTTCTAGCATTGTTAACTTTTTCAACCACTGAGGCTGTATCCATGCCGATTGGAAAGAAGCTGTATTTGATGTCTGAAATCTCAGGCACCATCACCTTGAATGGCGAACCTGCTGCGGGCGCAAAGCTAAAGCGTATTGTATCGAAGGCGTATTCACGTTCTGAATTAACCGATGAGGCCATTACGGATGCGAATGGCTATTTTTCGATGCCAGCGGTAACACAACGTAAGTTTGTACAAAAAATATTCCCGATGGAGTTTGTGGTGCCGTCTGTAATTTTTGTTAC
>CALJVD010000038.1 GCA_937974825.1 uncultured Oceanospirillaceae bacterium
CAGTTGCGCTTTACTGGTTTTGTTGCTGAGCCAGTTTGGGATGCTGTTAGTCGTGTGCTTACTGTCACTGCTACCGATAATCTGCAAGAACGTGTTGAGTCGATGTCGATCAGTGAGATTGATAATCTGATTGGCGGCGAGTGGTCTGAGCATGTGTTTGGCGAGCTAGAGGGTAAGTCGCACTGGGATTATGCGCAGGAAAGGTTATCCACAACATTGAAAACGCTTGATTGCTCAGTTGCTGGGCAGTTGCGCGTAACTGACCTTGAGGTATTCGCTGAGACGTATCGCTTTGACTCTGGCACTATTGTGCATGATTCACTGCGTTTAGATTTGCCTCGCTCAAAGACTGTAACTAACCGCTATGAGATTGCATCTAGTTATCGTTTCCCGCGCCTACGTCAAGCTGATTATCGTTACTATTGGTTGCACAGTTACACTAACGGCAGTGAGGGCATGAATGGATTCTGTGAGTGGCGCAAGAACAGCACAGAGCTACCAAGTCAAGATATGGTCTTATCGGCGACTGAGGCAGCTGGACTAACAGTCACACAAGCACGCTGGGTGTCGCTACCGATGAGCGACCCAGACCCATGCGGTACAGGTGCGCCTTGGATTAATCGCTTCCCTGATCTTCTATTGGGTGCAGAGTGGTTAGCGTCAAGGCGCTGGACTCAGTACATGACCGAGGAATACGACCTAGTGGTTACTACGCGTTTTGCTGAGGATAATCCTGCTCAGCGTGTGATTAACCGCTCAAGTATCAGCTTTGATCATGATACCGACCTAGCGCGAGATTGGAGCAGTTCATTAGTGCCAGTTGAGGCTGACGGTCGCGCAGTTGAGCAGAATTACGAGCCAGAGGACAATAGCGATAATTCAGCGCGTGATCTGATGCTAAAGGTTAAGCTGATGCAGGCTCAGTGTGAGATAATCAAGGCGCATAGAGCGAGTCGCGTTTCGTTTGATGTTGTCTCATGCTTTGCTAAAGGTATTGATATAACTAACCGCATTAGCGTCAACGACTACGGTGTGAAGGCAAGCGGTAAGTGTTTTTCAAGGACTGACGTTATGGATATAGACACAGGCTCTTGCATCACTACACTGACCATTGCCTTGCTGCGTGGTTCTGGTTCGGCTACCAGTAGCGTGACAGTGCCGCCAGTTTTGCATAGTAAGTATGAGCCAGAGCAGCCTATCGATGGCGATCTGCTATACACGCAAATTGCTGGCGATACTGAGTATGATGAAGAGCTGGACGGGTTCTCAGGTAACAGGTCAATATCAATGGCTCAAGACCCGTTCCCGAGGCGTATGCAAATATCATCTCCCGAGTTATCAGAAGATGAGCAAAATGAAAGCATAGCGAATGGCACTGCTACCCATTACGTTGAGTTTATTGAAGATGAGTTGATTATCCAGTGACTACTAAAAACTTGCTTGACAACTTTAGGCGACTAGAATCAGTGCCAGAGCATACTGGCGCGATGAAGCGTAAGGATAGACTTAAAGCCATTGCAGGGCGTAAGGGGGTGGCAGTATCGCCTCCCCCGCAAGGCGGCACGGGCGGTGGCGGTGTAGCGTCACCCCTTGTCGAAGTCGAGCGCGAGTATTACGACACTGTGGATTATGTGCCCGATGGTGCGTTTATTACGTTTCGTTTGCGACCTGTTAAGTCTGTGTTGTTTGAAGATGCGGACGGTAACGGGTTAGAGATGCAGTACAAGGACTACACTCAAGATGATTAGTGAGTTAGATGACGTTAAACGCACGGGCAACCCGATTAGAGCTGTTTGCAAGACGGGTGTTACTGTTGGGTATATCACGAAGCGGGAAAGCACTAGCGAGCTAATTGGTGGTCGTTACGCGCCGATTGATAACGCTAATAACCTAGCTTTCAAGAATACTGATGAATATGGCGATGAATGGGATTGGATGTATGTTCACTGCCCTAGCACGTTTGTTGCAGTGTCGCAATTACCTAAGCACGGTGATACGCCTTGCCT
>CALJVD010000039.1 GCA_937974825.1 uncultured Oceanospirillaceae bacterium
TTTTATAGAATACTCTTAGTGTAGGTCGCTCCTTTAGGACGACAAAGGGCAACCCTAAAATGTAGGTCGTTCCTTTAGGACGACAAACCCCATATAAATAACCTGACTTTCTCTATGTTTATTCTAGGATTAACCGGTGGCATCGGCAGCGGTAAAAGCGCCGCCAGCGACTACTTCGCCAATCAAGGCATTGTCATTGTAGACTCTGACCAAGTCGCACGTGACGTTGTGCTACCCGGTCAGCCTGCCTGGCAAGCTATTTTAGATCGTTACGGCAACGATGCTTTATTAGAAGACCAAAGCCTGAACCGCGCTTGGTTACGAAAAAAAGTATTCGCAGAACCCGAAGAGCGTACCTGGCTTGAAAGTCAAACCCATCCACGCATCCGCGAAGCCACCATTAAACAGCTGCAAGAAGCTAAGTCTGCTTACGTGATCTTAGCCTCGCCTTTGCTGTTTGAAAGCAAGCAATCTGCCTTTACAACACGCACGCTCGTGATAGACGTACCGGAAGATATTCAATTAGCTCGTGCTTGCTCACGCGATAACAACGAAGCAGAACAAATTCGTAACATTATGGCGGCACAGATCTCGCGAGAAGAGCGCCTAAAACAAGCCGATGATATAGTCGACAACAGCGGTAGCCTAGAAGAGCTTTATGCTAAGTTAGCGCCACTACACCAACGTTATTTAGAGATGAGTAAGTAATGGAAAGAATCGTTTCATGCCCAACCTGTAAACAATCGGTTGTTTGGTCGTCTAAAAATCCATTTCGACCTTTTTGTAGCGAACGCTGTAAGCTGATTGATTTAGGCGAATGGGCAAGCGAAGGACACAGCATTCCAGGTGAACCTGCGGATATTCCTAATCAAGAAGATGAGTATTGATGTATTACGGGCTACTTATTACTTCCCTTAAAGAATAGCCGACATAAAAAAAGGCACGTTTTACGGTGCCCTTATAACGCTCTTCTTAGTGTTAAGAGCTTATTTAAAGCGTCGTCTACGAGAAGCTTGCAGCATTACGCAGAGATATTTGCTTAGCTTTATCTAAAACTTGTTGTTGCTCAATATCAACATTTTTAATAACTTGCATAAATACATGTCTTTTTTCTTGAGTTGAAGCATTGCGAATAAAGTCAGAAAAAGTTCGCTTCATTGTTTCATTGCTTGGGGCCATATTCATGATCTCCTTCTGCTCTAGCCATCTCAACAAGAGCTTTTAATTCGCTTGAAGTGTACTTCCTGCCCAATAATGCGTCAATATCCTTTACATCAAAGTACACGGCCTCTTGACCAACATGGCTATCCCTTTTTATAAACATGAGGTTAACCTTGTCTTTAAACTCTTGCTTTAAACGGCTAACTGTCACCTGAGCACTCAAAAACTGCTCTATAAATACAGCATCAGGTACTCGCCGCCCTTCAACCGTTTCACGAGCCTGAACAAATTCCCAAGCTTGGCTAGGCGACTGGTATACAAAGACTATTAAAACCTCTCGGCTTTTTGCTAACGATCGACTTATGTTGCTCTTAGCCTTTGTATAATTCGACAGCGTTGTATCCATTATAAAGCTTACACTTCGCTTTAGCGCTCTATCATGAACCGCCTCAACAAAGATTGTTGCGGCGCTTTGAAACAAGGGCGAGTTAATTCCTATATAGCCAGAAAACTCTTTTCTGTATTCATCATTATTAATATGGATAAAATCTAACCCAGACTGCTGCACAAACAGCTCTTTCATGTTACGGGCGGTTTCAGTTTTACCAGCACCTGGCGAGCCTGCCATAAATACAGAAACGGGGCAATCTTCACCAGCAATAGAGTCAACCTTTTCGCGGGCAAAATCTTTCTTGCGCTTTCTTGCTTCCTGCAAAGCCTCCTGCTCTAGCTGCAGATCATCCATAACCCTTCTATACCACCTAGCCTGTCACTACCTTTGTTTCAAGACGCGAGCGTCACTACCCTAGATACCAAGTAATAATATCGTCACCCCAAAGCGCTGCTATCCAACCTGCTGCTGCAAGGTAGGGG
>CALJVD010000040.1 GCA_937974825.1 uncultured Oceanospirillaceae bacterium
TGCGTTGCCTTGGTTAAAACAGGCGTCACTTGCCCAGGGAAAGGCCTCTTTCACTCCTGCCCCCACTTCAAAGTGTGGCTGACTAATAGCCACCCCAAAGCAAACAATAACGTCAGATGGTTGCTTAAAAGTGTTAAGCGTATTCAACAACACTCCATCATCCAACCCACGCCAGCCAGCATGAGCAGCGGCCACTTGGCTACCATCTTTTGCGGCAAATAGTACTGGCAAGCAGTCAGCGGTTAATACGGCACAAGCTAAGTTCTTTTGTTGGGTGTATGAGGCATCGGCATCAGGGGCGCTTTGAGTAGTGACGCCATCCACTACCAATACTTCGTTACCATGTACCTGGTTTAACCATTGAATCGCATTTACCGACAAGCGCGTTTGCAGCTGCTGACGGTTGTGTAACACATGCTCGGGGTTGTCTTCTACATGCACGCCAAGATTGTTGGTCGCAAAAGGCGGTAACGAGACACCGCCTTCTTTGGTTGTGAAGTGAATGCTTACATTATTAGGAAAAGGGTTATCCGTCATTGCATCCACCTTGTAGGGTCAATAGTCTTCGTCTGCGGCCAAGGCGGCCAATAACTCAAGAAAGTCTTCAGGCAAATCGGTTTCCCACTCTAACCATTCTTCAGTATGCGGGTGAATTAACCCTAACTTACGAGCATGCAACGCCTGGCGCGTAAAGTTGAGCAGCGTTTCTCGCAACTGCGCGCCTATGCCTTTGGTTAAGCGAGTGCGTGCAGCGTAGGTTGAATCACCAATTAACGGATGGTTAATGTGCGCCATGTGCACACGAATTTGGTGAGTACGACCGGTTTCTAACTGCACACGCACATGGGTATGACTGGCAAACTTTCTGACCACTCGATAGTGAGTCACGGCTTCTTTACCCATAGGCGTCACTGCCATCTTAGTGCGCTGCGTACCGTGTCGACCAATGGGTTGCTCAATAACGCCACCACCGGTCATTTGACCTTGCACCACGGCTTCGTACTCACGATGCATACTGCGGTCTTGCAACTGATTGACTAAGTGATTTTGTGCAGGCAAAGTTTTGGCAACCACTAATACACCCGAAGTGTCTTTATCAAGGCGGTGCACAATGCCGGCACGGGGAATATTTTTAAGCGCTGGGCAATGAAACAACAAGGCGTTTAACAGCGTGCCTTCGGTGTTGCCCGCACCAGGGTGAACGACTAAGCCTGCGGGCTTATTTATAACCAAGATATGATCGTCTTCGAAAATTATATCTAACGGAATATCTTCTGCTTCCCAAGTACCTTCTGCCTCAAGCTCTGCTTCTAGGGTTAAGGTTTCTCCGCCCACCAGCTTGTCACGACCACGAAGCTGCTTTTCATCTGCCGTTA
>CALJVD010000041.1 GCA_937974825.1 uncultured Oceanospirillaceae bacterium
GGTACCCAGTATAAGCAGGGGTTTATAAGCAAACAGAAACAATAAAGGCGACCGAGGTCGCCTTTATTATGGGTTATGCATCTAACGCAACACGCTTAGTGTTGGTGACCGCCTTCACCATGAACATGACCGTGTTCTAATTCTTCAACACTGGCGTCACGCACCTCTTCAACTTTAACGTCGAAGTGTAAGTCTTTACCTGAAAGAGGGTGGTTTGCATCAACGGTAGCGACACCGTTTTCGATGTTAGTAACGATAATGCTAACAGGGCCGTGTTCGGTCTGAGCAGTAAACGCCATACCAGGTTCAACGTTTTCAACGCCTTCGAATGCTTCGATAGGTACTTGTTGCACGCGGTCTTCGCTGTATTCGCCGTAAGCATCTGCTGCAGCAACTTCAACTTTAAGTTCATCACCCACTGCTTTGCCTTCAAGGGCGTTTTCTAAGCCCGGGATGATGTTTTGGTGGCCGTGTAAATACACCATTGGTTGGCCGCCATTTGAAGAATCGATGACTTCGTTGCTAGCTGCATCAGTCACTGTGTAATGAATGGTGACAACTTTGTTTTGGCTAATACTCATATATATCTCTTGGTTTTCAATGAATGACTTTCGTTTCTTGGCATGCTGTTAACTGGTGAATTAGCGACAGGCCTACGAAAATAGCCGACTAGTTAAACATAAAGTCTTGCTTGCTTTCAATGAAAGATTGCTGTTTATGTGACTTTTACACTCTGCTGAAGTTATTAGGCGTTGGTTAGAAAAATAAAAAAGGCGACCGAAGTCGCCTTTAAAAGCCGAGACTATGGATTAATCCAATAGTTTACGGCCTTTGTTTGCTGCAATACGTAGACGTAGAGCGTTTAGCTTAATAAAGCCTTCTGCGTCTTTTTGATCGTATGCGCCTTCGTCATCTTCAAAAGTAGAGATTTTAGTGTCTACTAATGTGCTGTCAGACTTACGACCAACAACAATCACGTTACCTTTATATAACTTAAGACGAACAACACCGTTTACATCTTCTTGTGAAGCATCGATCATGGCTTGAATCATCTTACGCTCTGGGCTCCACCAGTAACCGTTATAGATTAAGCTCGCGTAGCGTGGCATAAGCTCATCTTTTAAGTGGGCTACTTCACGGTCAACGGTAATTGATTCGATAGCACGGTGTGCTTTTAGCATGATGGTGCCACCTGGAGTTTCGTAACAGCCACGAGCCTTCATGCCTACGTAACGGTTTTCAACGATGTCTAAACGACCAATACCGTTTTCACCAGCCACTTTGTTTAAGTGTTCTAAAACAGTTGCAGGACTCATTTCTTTACCATCGATGGCGACAATGTCACCTTTATCGTAGGTTAGCTCAATGTAAGTAGGAGTGTCTGGTGCATTTTCTGGGCTAACAGACCAGCGCCACATATCTTCTTCGTGCTCTTCCCAAGTGCCTTCTAGTACGCCACCTTCGTATGAAATGTGCAGTAAGTTAGCATCCATTGAGTAAGGCGATTTTTTGCCACCTTTGTTGAAGTCGATTGGAATACCGGCTTTTTCTGCGTAATCCATTAGGGTTTCACGAGACGTTAAGTCCCACTCACGCCAAGGAGCAATGACTTTTACGCCAGGTTTAAGTGCGTATGCACCGAGCTCAAAACGAACTTGGTCGTTACCTTTACCGGTCGCACCGTGACAAATTGCGTCTGCGCCAGTTTCGTTAGCAATTTCAATTAAGCGCTTAGCAATAAGCGGGCGAGCAATAGAGGTACCTAATAGGTATTCGCCTTCATACACAGTGTTAGCACGGAACATTGGGAAGACGAAGTCACGCACGAATTCTTCACGTAGGTCTTCAATGAAAATTTCTTTAACGCCCATGGCTTGAGCTTTAGCACGGGCCGGCTCGACTTCTTCGCCTTGGCCTAAGTCTGCAGTGAAGGTCACTACTTCACATTGGTAATTATCTTGTAACCACTTCACGATTACTGAAGTGTCTAAGCCACCTGAGTACGCTAGGACAACTTTTTTAATGTCAGACATGGATTTCTCCAGAAAATGAGTAAAAGGCCGAACGGCACTGAATAAAATGAGGCACATTATACAGCAAGTTTGATAGAGCTGCATGCCCTAAATAGAGGTAAATTCAGAACGAAAATTGAACTTATAGCCTACGAACTGCCATAGATTAAGGATGTTTTAACGGTTTTATACTACCCTATAAAATTGCTTGCAAAAACAAATTGCTAACTGCATGATTTGTTTACAAATATTAGTGGTTTCACAAGGAGGAAATTGCTATGACAAAGTCAGAGCTAATTGAACGTATTGTTAGCCGACAACCACAGCTAACGCCTAAAGACGTTGAGCTAGCAGTTAAAACGCTGTTAGATCAAATGTCAGAAAGTTTGGCGTCGGGTGAGCGTATTGAAATACGTGGTTTTGGCAGTTTTACATTGCATTATCGTGCGCCTAGGCAAGGGCGTAACCCTAAAACAGGGGAAACGGTCGAGCTGAAGGGAAAGTACGTTCCGCACTTTAAACCAGGTAAAGACTTACGTGAGCAAGTAAACGACAGTCTTGAAACACATTAATCGGATTGCCAATAATGAAAAAAATCAAAACAGTTCTAAGCGTTGTTTTTTTTGTTGTCTTAATTATTTACACCGTGGCATTTGCAGCTAAAAACAATCAAGTATTGGCATTAGAGCTTTTCTTTGTAGATCCTATTGAATTACCAGTATCTATCTGGATGGGGTTAATGTTAATTGTTGGAGCTATTCTTGGCTTCGCGAGTAATATGCTTTTGTTTACTAAGCAAAAGATGACTATTCGTCGCTTAAAGAAAGAGCTTTCCACTAAAGCCTAAGCAGTAGAGACATTATGTTAGACACCGTGTTGTTATATGGGTTGTTATTAACCGGTGTCGCCGTGGGATGGGCCATGGGGTACCGGTACTCGCAACAGTCCGGTTCTAAAAAAAGGCCCGACTTTATTCCCAGTATTGAGTATATTCTAGAAGGTAATAGTGAGGCTTCTCTCAATCACTTACTGAATGTCGAAACACTCGACGACGACGCCTTAGACTTGCTGCTTAAGCTTGGGAAAGCGCTGCGTAAAAAAGGTGAGACCGATCGTGCTATTCATCTTCATCAAACCCTCTTCGCTCGTAAAGACATTCCTCGATCAGTACTGAGTACCTTGAAACGTGAACTGGCACTCGATTATTTGGATGCGGGCTTGTTAGATCGTGCCGAACGATTATTTCTTGATTTGTTGGCGTTAAAGGATGACAACTTTGAGCGTAATGCCAGACACCTTGTTGAACTTTATGAAGAAGAAAGCGAGTGGCAGAAAATAATTGATATTTTTTTAGAGTATAAGTTGCATCGCTACCCACGCTTAGCTAAACGTGCGTCACATGCTATGTGTGAACTGGCTGAAAGTGCATTAGAGCAACGTCATTATTTAGAGTCACATCAGTTTTGTCGTAAGGCATTAAAAATTGACAGTCAATGTGCGCGTGCTTATGTGGTGCAAGGTAATTTAGCTTTAAGCCAAGAGGAGCCGCACGAGGCTATTCGCTGCTACAAACGTGCACTTGATATTAATCCTAAGGCAATCTTTAGCGTATTAACGCCTTTGTATGAAAGCTTCTTAAATGTAGAAGATGAAAAAGGCTTAATGGACACGTTAGCTAAAGAGTGGAAAAAGAGCAGTTATATACCGGCCTTAAAGCTTTACAGTGAAAAGTTAAGTGAACAAAAAAGCCCGTACATGGCGGTAGACTACCTTCTAAAAGAGCTGTCAGAGCAACCCTCAACCGCTGGCTTTGAGTTGATGACTAAACTGGTGGTAGAGCATGAATTGCAGCTCGACTCGTTACAGCTTAAAGCGCTTTATGATATTCTTCAGGAAATGATCCATCACGAGCCTAAATTCCAGTGCAATAAGTGCGGACTTAGAACAGAACAGTTTCATTGGCGTTGTCCAAACTGCAAACACTGGTCTAGTTATAGTGCCTTTGTACCGCAAAATAATCGCTCAAAACTGAATTTATAGCAGATCCCATATGTCCGTTAGCTCTCCTATTGTTGTTGCCTTAGACTACCCTACTCAGAAACAAGCGTTGGCCATGGCCAAGCAACTTAACCCTAGCCAGTGTCGTGTCAAAGTAGGTAAAGAGCTCTTTACCAGTGCTGGCCCTCAGGTTGTAGAATCGTTACACAACCTTGGTTTTGAGGTGTTTCTTGATTTGAAATTCCACGATATCCCTAATACTTGCGCCAAGGCTTGTGCTGCGGCCGCAGAGTTAGGTGTGTGGATGGTGAATGTTCACGCCAGTGGTGGACGTCGTATGATGGAAGCGGCGCGTAATGAAATTGAAAAAGCTAAGCATAAGCCTTTGTTGATAGGCGTTACCGTCTTAACCTCAATGGAACAATCCGACTTAGCCGAACTCGGCTTAAATATTAGCCCAATAGAGCACGTTGAGCGTCTAGCAAAATTAACTCAAAGCAGTGGTTTGGACGGCGTTGTTTGTTCAGCAAAAGAAGTAGGTTTAATACGAGACCTGTGCGGGCCAGAATTTTTAACGGTGACTCCTGGTATTCGCCCGACGGGATCTGAACAAGGCGATCAGCGTCGTGTGTTAACCCCTGCACAAGCCAAAGAAGCAGGAGTGCATTATATGGTGGTAGGCCGACCTATTACCCAAGCCGCTGATCCGGCATTAGCCTGTACGAAAATTATTCAAGAATTATAAAAAAGTAGTTATCTTTTTTACAACCAATAGAGCTTGTGCATGTGGTATGTAGTCGTTACAAAGCCTAGGCAGGAAACACGCGCTTATGAAAACCTTGAACACCAAGGTGGCGAAGTATTTATGCCGATGCTGCAAACAGAAACCATTAAGCAAGGGCGGCGTACGCTACAAAGTGACCCCTTATTTCCTGGTTACTTATTTCTTAGATTAGATAAAGACAGCCCGCTATTGGCTAAGGTACGCTCAACTTTTGGTGTGAATAAACTGCTTTGTTTTGGCAATGTGCCAGTGAATATTGATGGTCGTATTATTGAAGATTTAAAAATGCGTACGTCTGGCGCGGCCGATTTGCCTAAATTTAAAACAGGGCAAAAAGTTGAGTTAAAAGAAGGACCCTTTAGGCACTATCAAGCCTTGTTTAAAGAATACAAAGGCGAAGATCGAGCAATTATATTATTAACGTTGTTGGGTCAACAAAACGAGTTGGTCGTAGAGCTTGCTGAGTTAAACAAAGCATAGCTCTCTGCCAAAAATACACTTTAAGATTAATGGAATAAGACATGAAAGCAATTATCCCAGTAGCCGGTTTAGGCACTCGTATGTTACCTGCCAGTAAAGCCATTCCTAAAGAGATGATGACACTGGCAGATAAGCCTTTAATTCAATACGTTGTGAACGAGTGCGCTGCTGCAGGCATTAAAGATATTATTTTAGTCACACACTCATCTAAAAACGCCATCGAAAACCATTTTGATACGTCGTTTGAGTTAGAAAGCACGCTTGAAAAACGTGTTAAGCGTCAATTGTTAGATGAGGTTCGCTCTATTACACCTAAAGGCGTCACTATTATGCAAGTGCGCCAAGGTCAGGCCAAAGGGTTGGGCCATGCGGTGCTTTGTGCTAAACCATTAATTGGTGATGAGCCATTTGCTGTGGTGTTACCAGACGTGCTCATCGACGATGCGGCAAGTGATCTTAAAAAAGAAAACTTGGCTGCTATGGTGCGAGAATTTAAAGAAACAGGCATTAGCCAGATTTTGGTTGAACCCGTACCCGCTGAAAGCGTAGATCAATACGGTATTGTTGATTTAGGAGGTGCTGATTTAAAACCGGGTAGCAGTGCTGCATTGACCAGTATTGTAGAAAAACCCGAACCCAGTGAAGCGCCTAGTAACCTTTCGGTTGTCGGTCGCTATGTGTTTCCTGCAGAAATCATGGATATTTTAGCGCACACCCCACCGGGTGCTGGCGATGAAGTTCAGTTAACCGATGGTATTTTTACGTTAATGCAGAAAAAACCTGTAAATGCTTTTTATATGACGGGCAAGTCGCATGACTGCGGTAACAAGCTAGGTTATATGCAAGCCTTTGTTGAGTATTCCATGCGACATGAAAAAGAGGGTAAAGCCTTCAGTGCATGGTTGAAAACAATCGCTAAGTGAGAGTGAAACATGACTAAGGTATTAGTAACAGGCGGTGCAGGCTACATTGGTTCACACACATTAGTAGAACTAATTGAAGCCAACCTAGAGCCCATTGTTTTAGACAACCTGTGCAATTCTAGCCAAGTATCACTGCAACGCGTTGAAAAAATCACGGGCAAATCAGTTCATTTTATTGAAGGTGATATTCGTGATGCCGATTTGCTCGACCTTATTTTCAAAGAACACGATATTACAGCCGTTGTCCATTTTGCAGGCTTAAAAGCGGTCGGTGAAAGCGTTGAATTGCCTCTAAAATACTACGACAACAATGTGCATGGCAGCCAAGTGTTATTGCAAGCGATGGCGAAAGCGGGTGTGTATCAGTTTGTGTTTAGCTCTAGCGCTACTGTGTATGGTGAGCCAGAGCAAATGCCCATCAGTGAACAGTGTCCTGTTGGTCGCCCAACGAATCCATACGGTCGTTCTAAGTTGATGGTCGAAGATATTCTACGTGACTTAGCAATCAGTGATGCAAACTGGCGAATTGCCATACTGCGTTACTTTAATCCTGTTGGTGCGCATGCTAGCGGCACTATTGGTGAAGACCCTAACGGCATTCCCAATAATCTATTGCCTTATATTGCTCAGGTAGCAGTGGGTAAGTTAAAAGAGCTGTCGGTATTTGGTGATGATTACAATACCGAAGATGGCACAGGGGTGCGTGACTACATCCATGTCGTAGACTTAGCACAAGGGCACGTGGCGGCGTTACAATACTTGGCCAAAGAGAAAGGGGTTCATACCTGGAACCTAGGTACCGGACAAGGTTATTCTGTATTGCAGATGATTAAAGCCTTTGAGCAAGCCAGTGGCCAACCCGTTCCTTACAAAATATCGCCACGTCGTGCCGGTGATATCGCTCAGTGCTATGCACATCCAGAAAAAGCAAAACAAGAGCTAAATTGGAGCGCTAAATTGGGGCTTCAACAAATGATGGAAGATACTTGGCGTTGGCAGAACCAAAACCCTAATGGATTTTCCAGCAAGTAAATAGCTTAATCGATATAAAGATTTAATCGTTTAAATGTGAGTAGGTGTTTTATGGCGAAGAAAAATCAAGGTGGTTTAGTTTACTCGACAGAGTTTGGTACAACCTGCCCTGAATGTCGTCAGCCAGTGGACGCTTGTGTTTGTAATGAAGAGCAACTGCCAGAAGGCGATGGCATTGTTCGTTTATCACGTGAAAGCAAAGGACGCGGCGGTAAAGTAGTGACTTTAATTACCGGTGTTCCTTTAGTTGGCTCAGAGCTAAAAACCTTGGCCAAAGAGCTTAAAAAGAAAACCGGAGTTGGCGGCTCGTTAAAAGATGGCGTCATTGAAATCCAAGGTGACCAGCGCGAGCTACTTTTATCTGAGCTGACCAAACGCGGCTTTACTGTTAAAAAAGCAGGCGGCTAACCGATGCCAACCAATGACTTGTTTGGCACTGAAGTTACCTCAGACATTCATGGCATGCAGTTAGCCTTACAAATGGCGCAACGTGCCTATGAGTTGAATGAAGTGCCAGTAGGGGCCGTGGTGGTTCAAGAAGGGAAAGTCATTGGACAAGGATTCAACCAGCCTATCAAAAGTTTAGATCCTAGTGCTCATGCTGAAGTTGTGGCCATTCGTAATGCCGCATTAAACATTGAAAACTATCGTTTAATTGATAGCTGTCTCTATGTGACAGTCGAGCCCTGTACTATGTGTACCGGCTTGTTAGTGCACAGCAGAGTTAAGCGATTAGTTTATGGTACGACAGAGCCTAAGGCCGGTGCGATTGTCAGTGCGCTGCAGCTGCCTGAGCAGTCTTTTTATAACCATAAGCTTCAAGTCGAAGGTGGGGTGTTAGCAGAAGAGTGCTCGACTTTAATGTCTTCTTTCTTTGCGCAACGTCGTAAAAGTAAACGTTAAGCTTCTCTATTTCACTAAATTTAATATATCTACTCTGTATGTAGAGAGTCATTATTATTGGATAACATGATAATGACTACTATTTGCATTCGTGGTATCTTTTATCGCTCTATTTTTCCCTTATACGTGGTGCCTTTATATGAAATTACCCCGCTTATATTCTTTACTGATCAGCGTCATATTGGTCAGTGTCTTGTCTTTACCAGCCAATGCAAATGAACCTATTGCACAAGGTGCATTAGACGTCGTGCCTCAGACTTGGCAAATGCTGGATTACTTAGCCACAGACTATGCGTCAGCAGTAGAAGACGGTGAGGTAGTTGATGCGTTTGAATATGAAGAGATGCAAGAGTTTTCTGAAACCATTGCTAACTTGATTCATACCTTGCCAGAACACGAAGTGAAAGCAGAATTGGTTCAACAAGCACAAGGCTTGCAGCAGTTAGTGGCAAATAAAGTCAGTACTGTTGAAGTGAGTAAGCAGTCACATAACCTTGCTGATGCACTTGTTCAGGCGTTTCCAATTCCAACGGCACCAGTGGTTACACCAGATTTAGAACTAGGCGCACAGTTATATCAGCAGCACTGTGCTTCTTGTCATGGTGTTAATGGCGCAGCTGACGGCCCGTTATCTGCCGAGCTAGACCCACCGGCCATTGCCTTTAATGATGTTGAACGCGCCAACCAGCGCAGTCCGTTGTCTTTATTTCAAACCATTACCCACGGTTTAGAAGGCACTTCTATGGCTGCGTATAAAGATTCTTTGTCGGAAGACGAACGTTGGTCTTTAGCCTATTTCTCAGGCGCATTAGCGTATATCGATTTACTGCAAGCCGGTGCTGATGTATGGGATACCAATGAGCTAGCACGTGCTCAAATCAGTAACCTAACAGAGCTCTCAAGAGCACGAGTCGATCAATTAGATTCCGTTTTAGGACAACAAAAAGCAGAACAGTTGATTGGCTTCTTACGTGCAAACCCTGAAGAGTTAGGTGCCGCACTTACCGGTATAGACTTAGCTCGTGGTCGTTTAAAAGCCAGTCTTAATTCCTACCTAGACGGGGATAGTAAAACGGCAGAATCGTTGGCTCTATCGTCATACTTAGATGGTGTCGAACCCGTTGAACCCGCGCTTAATGCTAAAGCAGGTGCTTTACGAGTGGAGATTGAATTGGCGATGGGAGTGTATCGCACGGGGTTAGGCAAGGGGATTGCTGCTGATGAAGCTAAAGCGCAGGTTGAAAAAATTGATGCGCTACTACTCACGGCAAAAGAAAAACTTGGCAGTGCTGGTTATGATGCGACTACTGTTTTTCTAGGTGCATTTACAGTATTGGTACGTGAAGGGCTAGAGGCGTTATTAATCATTGTAGCGGTTATGGCATTTTTAACAAAAGCCGGTCGTACAGAAGCTGCACGTTATGTGCATGCGGGATGGATTCTAGCGTTGCTGGCTGGTGGGCTGACCTGGTTTGTTGCTCGTTACTTTATCAACATCAGTGGTGCTAGCCGTGAACTGACCGAAGGTTTCTCTGCCTTGTTTGCCTCAGTTATGCTATTGAGCGTGGGTTTATGGATGCACCAAAAGAGCGTGGGTAACCGCTGGCAGGAATATATCAAAGCGAAAATGTCGAATGCATTAAATAAGAAATCGGCATGGTTTCTGTTTGTACTGATTTTTGTATCGGTCTACCGTGAAGTATTTGAAACCATATTATTCTACGCAGCACTCTGGACAGAAGGTCTAGGACTATGGTTCATAGCAGGCATGCTGTCGGCAGTGGCTTTACTGGCAGTGACTGCTTGGGTGCTGTTACGCACTAGTCGACAACTACCCATTGGCACCTTCTTCTCATTGAGCTCGGCGCTGATTGCCATCATTGCTGTAGTATTGGTCGGTAAAGGGGTTTCTTCCTTACAAGAAGCTGGTTTAGTAGCAGTGTCTATTGCACCAATCCCTCACATTGAGTTGTTAGGAGTGTTCCCAACCTGGCAAACAGTGAGTGCCCAGCTGGTGCTAATAGCGGTGATTGCGTTAGGCTATCTCTATAACAAACGCAGTGCTTAGTTATTAAGCACAACGAAAAGACTTGATCTTAGAAAACAAAAAAGCAGCCTAGGCTGCTTTTTTTGTGGGCTTAAATAATGAATTAAGCGTTTTTAGCGGATGCTTTACGTTGGCGAATAGCAATACGAACTAACGCAGCGAAACCACCTAGCATTCCACCAGTAACCATACTGAATAGCGGGGCAATTTAATGGTTTATTGATGGCTTATCTAGGACTAACGGGATAATAACGCCTTATGGACGAAAAAGTCCGGTAATTTTGCTGACCATTCCTTTGGCGACGGTCGACATTTTAGGCTTATTGGTTTCGTTAAACGCGATAGGGCGAGTAACCTTCATTGCTGCAATGCCAATTTTAGCTGAGTAAAAACCGGCACCTATGCCTTGACCTGCTCGGGCGCTAAGTGAGCTTGTAACGCCTTGAAAACCAAACTCTGCTAATAGGCTTTCCGTCATTAACTCTGTTACGCCAACAAAGAGTAATTGATGCAATACTCGTCGTAATAAGCGTAAACGGTTAGGTAGTGAAGGGCGTACACCATACACCTGTGCGACTTCATCAATCATTTTTACGGAGCGCCACAGGCTTAATAGCATATCTAATGAGGCCCAAGGGCTAATAGCAACGGCAACACCGGTTTGCATGCAGTGGGTGGAAATACGCCGGGTGGCTTCCTCATCTAAAGGCTTTAAAAAGGTGGTATCTATATGCTGAATTACTTCTTTATCGTTGCTGTAATCTGGCATTTCTTTTAAACAACGATCAAACAGCTCTTCTTGAGGTTTATCTTGATAAAATGTTTGCAGCGCTTTGATAAAGCCTTTCGACTTACCAAAATCATTGCCCTCTAATAATTTATCGGCTTGTTCTTGAATACCTACTAGTTTTGCTAAGTTTTCTGAGTCTTTTAAATAACGAAATACGACTTGTATGCCAAGTAACGACACAATAACCAGTAGACTAATAAACGCATAGGCTGCGCCCACATGAAGGCTTAAGGCATAATTAAAGACCCGAATGATTTCAAAAGCACTAATCACCACAACTAATGCTAAGGCGGCATAAAAGAATACCTTTAGGCCTTTAATTGGTAAGGCTTCAAGCTTGAATGATGACAGCTGGGATACGTTAGGTAAGCGTTCGTTAGAGGTGATGGATTGAGGAATGCTTTCTGGCACATCGTCATCAATGGCAAAGGTTTTGCTTTCCCTTGTATCGCTTAGTAGTTGATCAAGTTCGGTAGACTCAGCAGGCTCATTGAGCTCAAAAGTGTAGCCGCCTTCTCTATGGTTGCTGCTCATGGGCACTTATCTCCAATTAATTCGTTTAATACGGTATCAAGTCTTATATGAGGAATGGCATCGTTATTCACGCTTGATAACCCTTTGGGAGGCGTTTGTTTGGGTAGCTCCCAATTCTTTAAAGCATCCCATTCATCGCCTTCTGGTATCTTTGAAGGCATTAGAGGTGGTATGTATCCCAAACGCTTACCGCTAGGTGTTGCAATAACCAAGGCGTCTTTCAAACCAACCTCTTCATTAGTGGCTCGCACGGCTGCAACAGCCTCACAAATGGGGCTAATGCCATCACTGCGTGCATGCCGGTAAGCACTTCTTACAATGTTACTCAGCAATTGTCTGACGGTTTCATGCTCTTTAGATAACACGAGGTCGATTTTAGTCGCGGCAAACACTAAGCGATCTATTTTGGGCGTGAAGAGTTGACGCAGCCTGCTTTGTGAGCCGTATGAAAAGCTTTGCGTGATATTGGTTAACGCTTGTCGCATATCATCAAGGTAAGCTTCGCCCGAATGCAGAGCGCTAATAACATCAACAAGTACCAATTGACGGTCTAGGTCTTGAAAAAAATCTCGATAAAAAGGATCAACCAGCTCTTTAACATAGCGATGGTAGCGACGTTCACACACTTTGAAGTAACTGTTGTGGTTAGCCGAGTTCAGATCGGCTTCACTTAGACCGGTGGCAGAAAGCAGTGGTACAAAATTTAAAATATCGTTATCTGGTAGGGTACCCGGTATCAAAAAACGACCCGGCTGAATCAGACTTAAGCTTTTTTCGTCATTTTTGCAGCGTTTTAAAAACGCTTTGTATTGTTCGCTTAGTGCGCTTAGCTTAGCTTCATCGGCGGGTGCAAACGGATCAAGCTGTTTGAATTCGTCTAATAAACTGCCTAATAACTCGAGCCTTGGAGAGCGTAGATATTGAGCTTGGCATAAGTCGCACCAACGTTTAAAGCTCATCTCGCGCATGGGCAGGTCTAACAGCCATTCGCCTGGGTAGTCACGAATTTCAATAAAGAGACTGTAATGATTGCTGCCAATAAAACGACTGCGTTCTTTCTTTAGTTTTAACTCAATTAAACAACCGCTTATCTCGGATGTAGACTGCGGCCACTCGGGCGTAGGCGACGTTATTTTGTCGTAGCCTGCTTGATAGGGAAACATTGGCAAGTCTTCAAGCGGGTGTAAAGCAACCCCAAGTAAACGGTCTGCTTGAATCGGCGGGAAACCTGCCAGTTTTGCTGTTTCATAGCTGCAGAGTTGATTAATAAGGCTGGTAATTAAGGTGGTTTTACCGCTGCGGCTTAGCCCTGTGATGCCAATGCAAATATGTCGGTCTCGAGCTTTATCGTATGTCTTTTTAGCAGTACTTAACGCTCTGTCTAAAAACGAGTGTTTGTTTTGAATCAAACCGAATCTCCCAATGCTTCTTGGACATAGTTTAACCTATTTTGATATTTTAAGATCGTTTGTCTGTTAGGAGTAGAGCGCTTTATACGACCAATTTTGTCAGTCATTA
Organism: uncultured Oceanospirillaceae bacterium; assembly: GCA_937974825.1. Lineage (GTDB taxonomy): Bacteria > Pseudomonadota > Gammaproteobacteria > Pseudomonadales > Oceanobacteraceae > Venatoribacter. Next base: position 13,022 of record CALJVD010000041.1, read on the forward strand.
GACCAGAATAAGCTGATATAGCCGTTAATTTCTTTAATATGACGGAAACCAATAGGATTCATCGTTAGCTCGTACTTTATGAAAATTTAGCCTAGATTAGGTAGTCATTATAAATTTCATTGTTAATAATCGTTACATGTAAGAGTGTATTGTTCGGAAAATTTAAAAGACTGAGGCGGTGCGACGGTTATCACTCTTAAATCAATTTCGTAGAAAGACTTCGGCATTTAAGGTAGAGGTCAAAAACGGTTTTTGGGGTAAGTGCTAAAATCGATTTAAGCACTCTTGGAGCATTAGAGGATAAACAGCGAAAACCTAAGTTTTTTAGAAGCTAAAAAGTGTTGTAAGTAATTGGTTTTAAGAAGGAGAGTGTTTTGGTAGGACTACCCAGATTCGAACTGGGGACCTCTACCATGTCAAGGTAGCGCTCTAACCAACTGAGCTATAGTCCTAAAGAAGAGCGCGAATTATAGCCGGTGCCTGCCTAAATGCAAGTGGTTGTGTTTTAAAAATAAATTAAAACGATCGCTTTACTAATATAGTTGATAATTCGCTAGTTTAGGAAGTTGCTAGGCTTAGTCTGTACCTTGGTCTTCACTCTCAAGCTTTTGCTTAATAGTGCTTAAAGAAGACGTAATAATACCCGTAGGAACAGCAATTAACCCTAATCCAATCATTAGGATGACAAAGGTGAATAAGCGTCCGGCAATGGTAATAGGGTAGGTGTCGCCGTAGCCCACAGTTGTTAGAGTAATAACTGCCCACCAAAGTGCGTCAAATAAAGAGCGGTATACCTCGGGTTGAGCTTGATGTTCAAAGTGATAAATGCCAACCGCAGAGAGCATAATCATAATGGAGCTAGCACCTAGGAACACTAACAGTTCTTCGCGGGCGCTGTAGATAGATAGCCAAACACGGTTGATGGCTTTGTTGTAGCGCACCATTTTAAAGATACGCAGTAGGCGGAATAAACGCAGTAGCCTTAGGCTTTCTAGGCCCATCAGTGTTGCTATATAAAAAGGAAGCACACAGATTAAATCAATAACGCCGTAAAAACTAAAAATATACGATCGCTTCTTTTCGGCTATCCAAATTCTAAATAGGTACTCTGCCGAGAATACAATCAGAAACAGAGTGTCGCCCCAGTCAATAATTTTTTGTAAAAGAGGGCCTTTGTTCGGCAGGGTTTCTATGGCAAAGGAGAACACAGAAAGTAGAATTAAGGCAGCAATAATTATTTCTAGCGGTTTTAAATAATGTTGCTGGATATGGGCTTTGAGTGCATCCATGTGTGTTGCCATAGTCATTGTCCGCCTAGAAAACGATGTATTTTGCAAGCATTTAAACCGGCTATCAACCGCTATTTGTGCTGAAGCAACAATGAATAATGGCTTAACTTGTTAGGTAAGCTATGCAACTATTG
>CALJVD010000042.1 GCA_937974825.1 uncultured Oceanospirillaceae bacterium
ACTTTTGGCACATTGGTGGCGTAACCATTTTGTTCCTCTTCACTGGCATCGGCACAGCCACGCGCTGTTTTCTGCACTCCAAAACTGTCTAAGGTATTTGCCACTGGACTGGAAAAGCCAATAGCAAGAAGGACCAGATCAGCGGGCCAAAACTTTTCGGTGCCAATGAGCTCGAGGTATTGTCCGTTGGCTTGTTTTTCCACGCGCACGGTTTTCAGCCCTATCACTTTGCCGTTTTCACCGACAAACTCTTTGGTGGCGATTGAGAACTCACGCTCGCAGCCTTCTTCATGGCTGGACGAAGTACGCATTTTCAGAGGCCAGTAAGGCCAAGTGAGTGCTTTGTTTTCTTGCTCGGGCGGCATGGGGTTAACCTGAAACTGCACGATGGACTCTGCGCCCTGACGATTGGCGGTACCGACACAGTCGGAACCGGTATCACCACCGCCAATGACAATCACACGTTTACCGTCGGCTCGGATTTGATCTTCTCCGGTAACACCGGCATTGGCGCGGTTTTGCTGAGGCAAATATTCCATGGCAAAGTGCACGCCGTCTAAGTCTCGCCCTGGTACAGGTAAGTCACGCGATTGCTCTGCACCGCCCGCCAGTAGTACCGCATCAAAGTCAGCCAATACCGATTCGGCACTCAACTGATTAGTCGCCCAGTTGGTTACCTTGCTGTCATTAGGGAAGTCACCAATCAGTGTGTTAGTGCGCATTTCAACACCTTCAGCACGCATTTGTTCGACACGACGGGCAATAATGGATTTTTCTAACTTAAAATCTGGAATGCCGTATTGCAGCAGACCGCCGATTTCGTCATTTTTTTCAAACAAGGTGACGTTATGACCCACTCGTGCTAATTGCTGAGCCGCCGCCATACCAGCAGGGCCTGAGCCGACAATGGCAATCTTTTTACCGGTTTTAACGGTAGCAGGTTGTGGTGGCAACCAGTTTTCGTCAAAGGCGCGATCAACGATGGCTTGCTCAATGGATTTAATGCCCACCGGATCGCTGTTAATGTTTAACGTACAAGCAGCCTCACAAGGCGCAGGGCACACACGTCCGGTAAACTCTGGAAAGTTATTGGTGCTGTGCAGCACTTGGCTGGCCTTAGCCCAGTCGTTACGGAATACCAGATCATTAAAATCAGGAATGATGTTATTGACCGGGCACCCTTGATGACAAAATGGAATCCCACAGTCCATACAGCGTGCGCCTTGTTGCTGCGCCTGGGCGGTGGTTAATTTATGCGTGAACTCTTGGTAGTGTGTTACCCGACTGTCTACCGCTTCGTAGGTTGGTTCAATACGCTCAAACTCTAAAAAGCCTGTTATTTTACCCATGGTGTTCTCCTTCTTAAGCGCTGGTAATCAGCTGGGTGGGTTCAATGCTCTGAGCTGCCAGTTGTTCTAGCGCTTGGCGGTATTCATTTGGAAACACTTTTATAAAGCGAGTGCGGCTGTTCTTCCAATCCGCCAAAATGGTGCGTGCACGCTCTGAGCCGGTAAAACGTACGTGATCTTCTAATAATCCTTGCAGCAAGGCTTCATCGGTGTAGTCGCCATGAGTCACTATGCCTGCAGCAAGTTGCTCTTGTGCGCTTAACACAGGGTCGAGCGTTACTTGCTCGGTATTACAGCGGCTAGCAAATTGCCCATCTTGATCGTAGACAAAGGCCACACCACCACTCATGCCTGCGGCAAAGTTACGTCCGGTTTCACCTAAAACCACCACTGTACCGCCGGTCATGTACTCACAACCGTGGTCACCGGTACCTTCGACCACGGTACAGGCGCCCGATAGACGTACTGCAAAACGTTCACCTGCAACACCGGCAAAGAAAGCCTCACCGGAGGTTGCACCATACAGCACGGTGTTACCCACAATGATGTTATTAGCCACTGCGCCTTTAAAGTTGCTACTTGGGCGCACAATTAAGCGACCGCCCGACATGCCTTTACCGGTGTAGTCGTTGGCTTCGCCTACAAGGTTAAAGGTAATGCCTTTGGCTAAGAAGGCGGCGAAGCTTTGGCCGCCCGTTCCGGTGAAATCGACGTTCACAGTGTCATCGGCTAAGCCATCGGGGAAGCGTTTGATTAATGCGCCCGACAACATGGCACCGACCGAGCGGTGAATGTTTTTCGCTTGCATGTTAAAACTGACACGCTCGCCTTTCTCTAATGCAGGAGCGGCGTTAGCAATAAGCTGTTGATCTAAGGCTTGGTCTAACTCATGGTCTTGTTCGCTGGTATGCAAACGCGGTACTGAGGCAGGTGCCGTCGGCAAAGTAAAGATGCGGCTAAAATCTAAGCCCTGAGCTTTCCAATGCTCAATGCCTTGGCGCGTATCCAATAAGTCGGCACGGCCAATCAGCTCATCCATCGTACGAATTCCAAGTTTCGCCATGATGCGACGGGCTTCTTCGGCCACGAAGAAGAAGTAATTCACTACGTCTTCTGGCTTGCCCGCAAAGCGCTTACGCAGCTCTGGGTCTTGTGTAGCAATACCGGTAGGACAGGTGTTTAAGTGGCATTTACGCATCATAATGCAGCCAGAAGCCACCAGCGGTGCAGTCGCAAAACCAAACTCATCGGCGCCTAACAGTGCTGCTATAACCACATCACGTCCGGTTTTAATTTGACCGTCGGCTTGCAAACGTACGCGTCCACGCAAGCGGTTCAACACTAAGGTTTGCTGAGTTTCAGCAAGACCTAGCTCCCAAGGTGTACCGGCATGCTTAAGGGAGTTTAGTGGCGCTGCACCGGTGCCGCCGTCATGACCGGCAATCACAATATGATCGGCTTTGGCCTTGGCCACACCGGCTGCAATGGTACCGACGCCCACTTCGGATACCAGTTTTACAGAGATATCGGCGCTGGCGTTCACATTTTTTAAATCATGAATCAGCTGGGCTAAATCTTCGATCGAGTAAATATCATGGTGCGGTGGTGGTGAAATCAAGCCCACACCCGGCACACTATGGCGTAGTCGACCAATGTAGGGCGTCACTTTGCCACCGGGTAGTTGGCCGCCTTCACCGGGTTTTGCACCTTGCGCCATTTTAATTTGGATTTGGTCTGCCGATACGAGATATTCGGTCGTTACACCAAAACGCCCTGAGGCTACTTGCTTGATGCGTGAGCGCAAACTATCGCCTTCTTTTAACGCATAGTCGGCTTCGATAAAGTCGCTGCCAATCACATCGCTTAATTTAGTGCCGGCTTTGGTTTTCTCGCCTTGCAGTTCATTACGATAACGAGCCTGATCCTCACCACCTTCACCGGTGTTACTTTTACCGCCAATGCGGTTCATGGCAATAGCCAAATTAACGTGTGCTTCGGTTGAAATTGAGCCTAAGGACATAGCACCTGTAACAAAGCGTTTTACTATGTCTTGTGCAGGTTCTACTTCACTTAAATCAATACCACCGTTAGGGGCTGTTTTAAATTCAAACAAGCCACGCAACGTCATATGACGTTTGGTTTGATTGTTGATAATAGCAGCGTACTCTTCAAAGGTTTCGTATTTACCTGAGCGTGAGCTGTGTTGTAGCTTGGCAATGGCATCGGGTGTCCACATATGCTCTTCGCCGCGTACTCTCCAAGCGTATTCACCACCTACGTCTAAGTCATCTTCTAGGATTTTCTCACCGCTAAACACTCGTTGGTGATTACGCAGCTCTTCTTCCGCTAAATCAAAGATATTCAAGCCACCAACCAATGATGCCGTGCCGTTGAAGTATTTATTAACTAATTCTTCACCTAAGCCGACGGCTTCAAAAATCTGTGCGCCGCAATAAGACATATAAGTACTAATGCCCATTTTCGACATGATTTTTGATAAGCCTTTGCCAATGGCTTTAATAAAGTGCGCTTGTGCGTCTTCGACACTTAAACCTAAGCTAGGTGCCAGTTCAGCCAAGGTTTCTAGCGCAAGGTAAGGGTAAATGGCTTCAGCACCATAACCTGACAGTGTTGCAAAGTGATGCACCTCACGCGCACTACCGGTTTCGACGACTAAGCCCACTGAGGTACGTAAACCTTTACGAACTAAGTGCTGGTGAATGGCCGATAAAGCCAACAAGGTTGGGATGGCGATAGAGTCTGCGTCTACTCGACGGTCGCTAAGGACTAAAATGTTGCAACCCGACTGGATGCTCTCTACTGCTTCTGAACATAACACCGCTATACGCGCTTCTAAGCCTTCTTTTCCCCAAGCAACAGGGTAGGTAATGTCTATTTCGCCGGTACGTAACTTGCCTTGCACACCGCCGCCTAAACTACGTAGACGCGCCATTTGTTTGGCATTCAAAATCGGTTGTGACAGCTCTAATCGAATGGGTGGGTTAACCGCATTGATATCCAGCAGGTTCGGGCGTGGGCCTAAGAAAGACACCAATGACATCACCACTTCTTCACGAATTGGATCAATAGGCGGGTTAGTTACCTGTGCAAACAACTGACGAAAATAACTGTATAAAGACTTATGCTTGTTGGACAACACCGCTAAAGGCGCATCATTACCCATAGAGCTGATGGCTTCTTGGCCATCAAGTGCCATGGGTAGCAACTGAAATTTAATATCTTCTTGGCTGTACCCAAAAGCCTGTTGGCGTTTTAATAAGGTCTCTGTAAAGCCTTCTGTCTGGCTAGCACCAGCAGCGGTTTCTTTTAGGCTATCTAAGCCAACACGAATATTTTCAATCCACTGACGATAAGGTTTGGCCGCAGCAAACTGCTGTTTCAGCTCTTCGTCTTCAATCATACGACCTAGCTCTAAGTCGATAACGAACATTTTACCCGGCTGTAAGCGCCATTTGCGTACAATACGGCTGTCGTCTATGGGCAGTACACCCGCTTCTGAAGCCAGCACAACCACATCGTCATCGGTAATCACAAAACGGGCAGGGCGCAGGCCATTACGGTCTAGGGTGGCACCTATTTGACGACCATCGGTAAAGACCATTGCCGCAGGACCATCCCATGGCTCAAGCATGGCAGCATGGTACTCATAAAACGCGCGACGACGTGCGTCCATGGTGCGATGATTTTCCCAGGCTTCTGGAATCATCATCATGGCCGCCTGTGCTAACGGGTAGCCAGCCATTACGAGCAGCTCTAAGGTGTTATCAAAGGTGGCGGTATCAGACTGTCCATCTAAGCTGATGGGATACAGTTTTTTCAGGTCTTCACCCAACACAGGGGATTGCATCATGCCTTCACGGGCACGCATCCAGTTAAAGTTGCCTTTAACCGTGTTAATTTCACCGTTATGCGCCACCATTCTGTACGGGTGAGCCAGCGGCCAAGAAGGAAAGGTATTGGTTGAGAAGCGTTGGTGCACTAAAGCAATCGCCGATACTAAGCGCTCATCTTGTAAGTCGAGGTAGTACTCCCCAACCTGATCCGCTAAGAGTAGGCCTTTATAAATAATGGTACGACAAGACATGCTCGGCACGTAATATTCATGCCCATGGGTTAACTGCAAACGATTGATGTTTGCCGAGGCTATTTTACGAATCACATACAGTTTTCGTTCAAGCGCATCGGGGACAAGGATATCGCTACCACGTCCAATAAAAATCTGACGCATCACTGGTTCACTGTCGCGAACGCTGTCTGACATGGGCATGTCGCGATTAACCGGAACGTCTCTCCAACCAAGCACTACTTGTTTTTCAGCGTTAACCGCACGTTCTAATTCGTGCTCACAGGCTTGTCGTGACGCTGGTTCTTTCGGCAGAAACACCATGCCCACGCCATAATCACCTAGTGGAGGTAGGGTAACCCCTTGTTTTTCCATTTCGGCGCGATAGAACGCATCAGGAATCTGTATTAACAAGCCGGCACCGTCGCCCATTAATGGGTCGGCACCCACCGCGCCACGGTGATCAATGTTTTTTAAGATCTCTAACCCTTGTTGTACGATTTTATGTGTTTTTTGGCCTTTTATATGAACAACAAAGCCGACGCCACAAGCGTCATGTTCTGCGTTGGCGTACATGCCAGATTGATGCGCCGCTTGAATCTCTTCAAGACTGGCCTTTGATTCGGTATTAGCTGACTGAAAATTCGTCATACCAGCGCTCCACTTCTAATAATTAATTGCCTAAAGCTCTTGCAAGCGCTGTGCCAGATTATTAAAAGTGAGTATTCATGCGCCTTCAGGGTGCATTTGAGTGCGATTATAAAACACCCACTCATTATTAATGCACCATAAAGGTGCTTAGTGTTTTACCTTAGTGCGCCTTGAGCGTGCACTAACTGTCTTGCAGCCCAAGCTCTTTCAGTTTTCGCGTTAAGGTATTACGGCCCCAACCCAATAAAGCGGCAGCATCGCCACGTCGACCGGCAGCATGCTCTAAAGCGGCCTCTAATAAAATTCGCTCATATTCTGGTGTCACGTCACTTAACAAGTTAGTGGCACCTTGCTGTAAGGCGTTGTCGGCCCATAAACGTAACGCCTGCTGCCAATTGTTGGCTTCTTTATCTTGCGCCACTTGGCTGTGCAACATATCGGCCGGTAAATCGCTCAGTAATATTTCACGACTGGACGACATAACGGTAAGCCAACGACATACATTTTCTAACTGACGCACGTTACCCGGCCAATCTTGCTTCACCAAAAAGGCGGTAGCTTCTGGGCTAAGTTCTCGCGTTTCAATATTCATTTCACGCGCTGCCTGCTGTAAAAAATGCGCTGCAAGCTTAGGGATATCTTCCCGGCGTTCGCTGAGTCTGGGGATATTCAACCGCACCACATTAAGGCGGTGAAATAAGTCTTCCCTAAACTCGCCACTTTGCACTTGCGCCTCTAGGTCTCTGTGCGTCGCCGCAATGATACGAACATCAACATGAGTCGGCGTGTGCCCACCGACTCTAAAAAACATGCCGTCGGATAGTACGCGTAATAATCGGGTTTGTGCTTCTAGGGGCATATCGCCAATTTCATCTAGAAACAAAGTACCGCCATCGGCTTGTTCAAAACGGCCAGCACGTTGACTGGCAGCTCCGGTAAAGGCGCCTTTCTCGTGGCCGAACAGTTCCGATTCAATCAAATCTTTAGGAATAGCGCCCATGTTCAAGGCAATAAATGACTTATCAGCCCGTGGGCTATGTCTATGCAGCGCTGCCGCTACTCGTTCTTTACCGGTACCAGACTCCCCTTGAATAAGCACCGTCATATTGGATTGCGATAGCCTACCAATAATACGAAACACCTCTTGCATGGCAGGCGCTTCACCCGTAATAAACCCTTCGTCTATTACGCTTTCAGTCAGGGCTGGTTTTTCTTGGCTACGGGCATAGGCACGCTGTACTAGCTCTACCACCTCGTCTAAATCGAAGGGTTTAGGCATATACTCAAATGCACCGCCTTGGTACGATTTGACTGCACTGTCTAAGTCAGCATGAGCGGTCATCACAATCACGGGCAATTCAGGGTAGTGTGCTTGTATTTCACTCAGCAATTGCAAGCCATCCATGCCAGGCATGCGGATATCGGTCATCAAGATAGTGGGTGTCTTTTCTCGCAGCGCGGCCAATACCGTTTCCCCATTAACGAACACGCGGGTACTAAAACCCGCTTGCTGCAATGTGCGCTCAAGAACCCAACGAATGGACTTATCGTCATCAACTATCCAGATCAGTCTGCCGCTCATGTTTTCTCCTAACTTGGATTCGATGGTTGAAAGGGAATATATATTCTAAATATCGTTTGTTGCGGTTTGCTAAAGCACTCAATTAACCCTTTATGCTGTTGCATAATTGCCTGAGCGATGGGTAACCCTAATCCAGTGCCTTCAGCACGCCCAGTAACCATAGGAAAGAACAGCATGTCTTGTAACGACTGCTGAATTCCTGGGCCGTTATCTTCAATTTCTACTAAGCACACCATACGGTAACGAGTATCATCAATAGTAAACTGTCGCAGTACTCGTGTTCTAAAAATAATTTTAGGTTCTGTATTGCTTGGGTTCTCTACCAATGCCTGAGCTGCATTGCGTGCAATATTTAACACCACCTGAATGAGCTGGTCTAAATCGGCCACCAGCTGTGGCAGACTAGGGTCGTAGTCACGCTCAATAGTGATTTCTTCGGCCATTTCGGCTTGCACTATAGAACACACGCGCTCTAATACTTGGTGAATATTGATCGGTTTAAGATCCAACATTCGGTGTGAGCCCAGCATGCGCTCTACCAGATGCGCGAGTCGGTCGACTTCACTGATAATAAGATCGGTGTACTCATGCAAACTAGGGTTGCTTAACTCGCGGGCAAGCAACTGCGCCGCAGCACGAATTCCGCCTAATGGATTACGAACTTCATGCGCCATACCTAGCACCAATGCTTGCGTGGCTTGATTTGTCGCTAGTAAGTTGCCTTCTCGGCTTCTGCGCAAAGTACGGTCTTGAGAAATTAACTCAAGCAGTAGCTCTGTGCCATCGCTGTTAGGGGTCGCTGTATAATCTAGCGTAATGATTTGTTCGTTATAAGGAAGGTATAAGCGAACTTCTCGGCGGGTATAAGGACGCTTATCGGCCAGTGCATTACGCACAGCATCTAACGAGGCTTCTTCCTGCCAATGAAACAAAGCAATGGATTGCCCCGTTAAGTGGCTACGACTGGTCGCCAACAGTTGTTCAGCGGCGTTATTAGCGTAAAGCACGCGAAGCTGCTCATCTAATAACAGCACCGCCGTACTTAACTGTTCCAACATTGAGTTGGCAGTATTGAGGGCGTCTCGCATACTGGCCGTTTCCATTCTGTTCATGAGAGCATCCATGCTAAACCATTTTCACAGACTGTAGTACATATCAAATTCAATAGGGTGCACCGACTGGCGATAACGCGTGACTTCTTCCATCTTACAGTCGATATAAGCATTCAACATATCCTTAGTGAACACACCGCCCGCTAACAAGAACTGCATATCATTACGTAAAGCATCTAAGGCCACGTCTAATCCATGCGCCACTTGTGGAATATTATTACTTTCTTCCGCAGGTAAGTCGTAAAGGTTTTTATCCATCGCATCACCCGGATCAATCTTATTGATAATCCCATCGATACCCGCCATCAATAAGGCAGAGAAAGCCAGATAAGGGTTAGCGGTTGGGTCGGGGAAACGACATTCAATACGTTTCGCTTTCGGGCTTGCTACGTAAGGCACACGAATAGAGGCGCTACGGTTACGGGCTGAGTAAGCCAACATAACAGGGGCTTCAAAACCTGGAACCAAACGCTTGTACGAGTTAATACTTGGATTGGTTAAAGCATTAAGTGCCTTAGCGTGCTTAATAATGCCTCCAATGTAATAGAGGGACATTTGCGATAAGCCCGCATAGCTATCACCAGCAAATAGGTTGACCCCATTTTTCGCTAACGACATATGAATATGCATACCCGAGCCGTTATCGCCCACTAAGGGTTTTGGCATAAATGTCGCGGTTTTATTATGGGCATGCGCCACGTTGTGTACGCAGTATTTTAATAACTGTACTTCGTCGGCTTTTTTAACCAAAGTGTTAAAAGCCACACCGATTTCACATTGTCCAGCGTTTGCCACCTCATGGTGATGCACTTCAATTTCAAGTCCAACAGACTTCATTGCCATGCACATATCACCACGCACAGTTTGTAATGAGTCAACGGGTGGCACTGGGAAGTAACCCCCTTTAACGCGCGGACGGTGACCAGTGTTTTTACCTTCTGTTAAACCAGACGACGACCATGCACCTTCGTCACTGTGAATTTCTAAATTCACTTTGTTCATATCGTTCTGCCATTCGACCGAATCGAAGACAAAGAACTCAGGTTCTGGACCAAAGAAAGCGGTATCGGCGATACCGGTCGATTTTAAATATTCTTCCGCACGATGCGCAATTGAACGTGGATCACGCTCATAACCGGTTAGGGTACTTGGTTCAACCACATCACAGCGAACAATTACGGTCGTCTGGTCTGCAAATGGGTCTAATACAGCGGTCGAGTCATCTGGTAGCAACGTCATATCAGAGGCTTCAATGCCTTTCCATCCATGAATTGAAGAACCATCAAACATCTTACCTTCACCAAAAGCATCGGCATCGAGTGTGTCAGCAGGGAAAGTAATATGATGCTCTTTACCTAAAGTATCGGTGAAGCGAAAGTCCACCCATTCCGCTTGGTGCGTTTGAATGAGTTCGAGTGTTTTGTTTGACATAGAAACCTCTAAAGTCAGTGAGTAACACTAGGTCTCTTGCAA
>CALJVD010000043.1 GCA_937974825.1 uncultured Oceanospirillaceae bacterium
ACGTAATTTCTATTACGGATGGTCAGATTTTCGTTGAAACCGACCTCTTTAACGCCGGTATCCGTCCCGCGATGAACGCAGGTATCTCTGTATCTCGAGTGGGTGGTGCAGCGCAAACTAACATCATTAAGAAGTTAGGCGGTGGTATTCGTCTTGCGTTGGCTCAGTACCGTGAACTTGCTGCGTTTGCACAGTTCGCTTCTGACCTCGACGAAAGCACTCGTGCTCAGCTAGAGCATGGTCAGCGCGCCACTGAGTTAATGAAGCAGAAACAGTATAGCCCCATGTCTGTAGCAGAAATGGGTGTCTCGCTTTACGCCATTAACGAAGGTCACTTAAAAGATGTAGAGCTAGAAAAAGTAGGCGCTTTCGAAGCTGCGCTTCTTGCTTACATGAATAGCGAGCACAAAGCGTTGATGGATAAAATCAACGAAAAGGGTGATTACGATAAAGACATTCAAGAAGGCATTAAATCTGCCCTTGAAAGCTTTAAAGCCACCCAGACCTGGTAATCGACGTTAAAGGGATAACATTATGGCAGGCGCGAAAGAGGTAAGAACCAAAATCGCTAGTGTCCAGAGCACGAGTAAAATTACTCGCGCCATGGAGATGGTTGCTGCCAGTAAAATGCGTCGCGCGCAGGAGCGTATGGCTGCTTCCAAGCCATACGCCACGCGTATCCGTGAAGTGATCGCCCATTTAGCCGATGCCAGCTTAGAATATCAGCACCCCTACCTTGAAGAGCGTGAGCCAAAGAAAGTGGCTTACATTGTTATTTCTTCAGATCGTGGTTTATGCGGTGGTTTAAACGTTAACTTGTTCCGTCGTTTGATTCAGGATGCCAAAGCCTGGGCGGACAAGGGCGTGGATGTTCAATATGGCGTGGTGGGAAGCAAAGCCCAGCAATTCTTTAAGAGCGTGGGCGGTGAAGTGATCTCCACGGTAACTGGTCTTGGTGATACGCCCCGAGTGAGTGATCTTGTGGGTGTGATTCGCACCATGACGGACGACTTTGTAGCAGCCAAAGTGGATCGTGTGTTTTTGGTATATAACGAATTTGTAAATACCATGACACAGAGCCCGAGCATTAATCAGCTGCTTCCCCTTCCGAAGGGTGAAGACTCTGAATTTAAAACCAACCCAGACCAAAGCTGGGACTACATCTACGAACCTTCTGCAAAAGAACTGGTGGACGGTTTGTTGGTGAGATTTATTGAGAGCCAAGTGTATCAGGGCGTGGTTGAAAACATCGCCTGTGAGCAAGCTGCTCGTATGGTTGCCATGAAGGCCGCCACTGATAACGCTGGTGATATTATCCGAGATCTGGAACTCCTGTATAACAAAGCCCGTCAAGCGGCGATTACCCAGGAAATTTCCGAAATTGTCAGTGGTGCCGCAGCGGTTTAACCGTGGTGGCAAACAAGCCAAGAGGATGCAAGCATGAGTAGCGGTCGTATAGTTCAGATTATCGGTGCGGTTATTGACGTGGAATTTAACCGCGATAACGTACCCAACATTTATGACGCTCTGAATGTGGACGGCACAGAAACCGTTCTTGAAGTACAACAGCAGCTCGGCGACGGCATCGTGCGCACCATTGCCATGGGTTCCACCGAAGGGTTGAAGCGTGGCTTAAGCGTAACGAGCACAAATGGTCCAATCGAAGTGCCAGTGGGTACCAAAACCCTAGGCCGTATTATGGACGTATTAGGTCGCCCCATTGATGAAGCAGGCCCAATCGGTGAAGAAGAGCGTATGCCTATTCACCGTAAAGCGCCAAGCTACGCCGAACAAGCCGGTGGTAACGAGCTTCTCGAAACAGGTATTAAAGTGATCGACTTAGTCTGCCCCTTTGCTAAGGGTGGTAAAGTAGGTCTCTTCGGTGGTGCCGGTGTTGGTAAAACCG
>CALJVD010000044.1 GCA_937974825.1 uncultured Oceanospirillaceae bacterium
TGCATAGCCAATCAGACCGCCTATATTTGAACCTAAATCGCTATAGACTCTACCTGTAGAAAACGTGCGATTAACGGCACTGTTACTGAGATAGCCAACCAAGCCACCAGCATAGCTAGACTTTGCGGTGACACTTACTGTGCTAAAACTGTCTTCGATTGTACTGTTTGACGTTAAATATCCCGCCACGCCACCCATATAGGTATTGTTGGTGTTGTAAGAGCTCGACACTGCACCACTGGCAAACACGCCCTGTAATTGGGTAGCCTCTCCGTACCCTAACACCCCACCCACATAACTCTGCCCTTTTATTTTTGTTAGCGTCCCAGTCAAACCGACGCGCCGAATGGTGGCGTTGTTCGTATAACCAAATAAGCCAACACCGTATGCATTTGGACGACGGATATAAAGATTACGGATGACATGACCATTGCCTTCAAATACTGCTTTAAAGGCATTTGATGAACTACCGATAGGCAACCAGCCTTCTCCGCCATTCCAATAGTCGCCATCTTTGACATCTATTTCGCCATCACCATTGGTATCAAAATCCAAGTCGGCTTTAAGCTCATAGCCTTTACAGAGGCGTTGCATCTGACCATTGACCAAGCGTGGTGGACAGCCTTCGCTGTTGTTCTCGTCATTGGCACTTAGCTTTAATCCCGTGCCTTCGAGGTTATAGCGAATGGCATCAAGCTGTTCTAGGGTTTCAATTTCAATAAGACCGTTATGGTCGGCATCGACAATAACGATGCCAGCAGGCGGATTTCCGTTATGCTGATCATTTAAATGTGTATCTAAGATAAGTCCAGAAGCCTTCTGACAACTTACATCACAACCTGCTGCCCAGTCGTCAGGAAAACCGTCCAAGTCATCGTCTTGCCATGCGGCAGCCGTTTCGGGGAACATATCCAAGGTTAAACCACTATTAGTAACGCATTCATCATCGCACCCTAGCGTCCAACGATCTGGGTGGCCGTCGCCATCAGCATCAACAGCGGCAGCGTAATCATCTGGCCATTGATCATCTTGGTCTAAATAACCATCGCCATCGCGGTCTCGGTATTGCTTACCATTTAAACTTAGTGCTGGTAATCCGTTGCCATCAAATACCCAAGCGATGCCGTCATTAGCCGCTGCACCGGTTGGCCAGTTTTCAAATAAGGTTTTGCCTGATACACAGCTCGTATTGTTGGACGCACTTGCACAACCAAGCTCAGCAAGCGTGATTCCAAAGTAGCTAGGGTTTGAGTTGGAGGTGCCATTACTACGACTCTGTCCACTACTATCGGTCGCCCAGTAACTTTGCGTTACAGTGCTTGAAGATTCATAGCCGATTAAACCGCCTACATATGAAGTCTCATCGCTATAAACTCTACCTGTAGAAAACGCACGATTAACAGTTGAGTTATACAAATTACCAACTAAACCACCAACCCATGTATATTTTGCAGTCACACTTGCCGTACTAAAACTGTCTTCGATTGTACTGTTTGACGTGAGATACCCTGCCACACCGCCCATACGGGTGCTTGAAGTGGAAGAACTAAGCAAGATACCACTAGCAAATACACCCTGTAAGTGAGTGGCCGTTCCGTACCCCAATATCCCGCCCACATAACTCTGCCCAGTTATTTGCGTTAGTGTTCCAGTCAAACCGACGCGTCGAATGGTAGCGTTGTCCGCATAGCCGAATAAGCCAACATAAAATGCACGGTTGATATTAAGATTACGGATAACATGGCCGTTGCCTTCAAATACTGCTTTAAAGGCATTTGATGATGAACTACCAATAGGCTCCCAGCCTTCTCCGTTATTCCAATACTCATCATTGGCATCGATTTTGCCATCGCCGTTGGTATCAAAATCTAAGTCGGCTTTTAGTTCAAAACCAACACACCCGTCAGCGGGGCAACCTTGGCTTGAGCCATACAGGGCTTTGCCCTCAAGGTTTTTACGAATTTCGTTTAGGTCGGCAAGGTCATTAATTTCAATTAAGCCATTGCCGTCAATATCCACTGTTGTACGAGGGGCGGCGTGTCCAGTTATAGAAAATAAAGAGAGGGTCAGAGCAAGGGCGGTAGCGGGAAACACGAAATTCATGCGTACATCCTTATAAATGAGTGGCTGTCCATATCTGAAGTAAGATAAAACAGAAGTGCATTAAAGCTGCAATTCTACCCAAACAGCTATGGCAAAGAAACACAGCATGAACAAGAAAACCTGTTACTTGGCTGCTTGTTTTGAAAGCCCGCTGTTGGCAAGTGAGCCTTTGCGATTATTCCATTTGTGCAAAACGCTGCGACGGTAATACAAGTTCATGCCGAAGTAACCAATAATGGCGCAGCCGATAGCTGCGACCAGTGAGCCAAAATAAAGCGGTTGCCAGTGAGTTAGGGTCATGTCGGCCAGCCATTCAAGGCTCCATTCATCGGGCATGTTTACTGCTGGAGTATTGAGCAGCCAACAATCCATTAATGCCTGAAGCCTGTGCTAACACGCCTAAGAAGGTATCGGTATTAATACTGCCAAGCGTTGCTAATT
>CALJVD010000045.1 GCA_937974825.1 uncultured Oceanospirillaceae bacterium
GCAGCCTTACCTGCTCTAACAAGGGCGCAGGCATTGTTTGTGCTTCATCAATCACACAAATAAAGCGTTCGCCCTTGGCGTAGCCTTTTAATAAGGTCTGATTCAATACGTTATAGAGCTCGCGCTGGCTCTGAGAATTATTGGTGGCTATTCCAAACTCTTCGGCAATGGCTTGTAGCAACTCAACTGGGCTTAATTGAGGGTTAAATATATAAGCGCTGCGTACGCCCTTAGGCAGGTCCGCTAAAAAAGCACGACAAAGAGTAGTTTTACCTGTGCCTACCTCACCGGTTAAGCACACTAAACCACCATGACCGGTTAAGGCATAGTGTAAATGAGCCAGCGCTTCCTGATGATTTTTGGAAGGAAACAGCAAGTCTGGATCTGGGGCAATGGTAAAGGGTAAGCGCAATAAGCCAAAATGCTCTAAATACATACAAGCCTCAATATTTAAGTAGGCATAATACCGTATTTATTAGTTTTACCAAGGCGCTTTTAGCGAAGCGTTTTACCAAGGAACGGTGATGGCCAAGTCGACTTGAGCATGGCGTACTTTTTTAAGTTCGGGCTGGTCAAAAATAACGGCCAGTCTATGCCACTGGCTTTGCCAATGCAGACCCAACTGCCTGGTGCTGTAGACAGAAGCTCCGAGCATACCAGCTTGTGTAAACCAGTCCTTCTGTACGCCAAGACGCTGATAACGGCCATGGATAAAAGTATTGACGCTAAGAGCGTAGGGTTTGTAGGTGACTTCGGTAGTCCAACTTGAAGAAAGGCGGTCTTGGTAGGTTTCAACACCGTCATTACCACCACTACCGGAACAACCTCCAGAGCCACCTGCTAAATAAACACAAACTTTGCCGTTTAAATATACAGTGTCTTGGAATTGCCAACGGTTATAAAAATCATCGCTAATAGCGGTAACCTTCCATAAATCATTTTGATACTCAGCGGAAAACCCAACACTGACGCCCTGCCCTTGACCACCAAGACGTGGGTCCTCTAAAAGCTTGTCTTCACTAAAGTGATAGTTTTCTAGATCAACTTCTACTGCAATATTTTCCTTATTGGCAATATCACCAGACGCACGCCCACTGAGCTGTCCAAATTGATAAAAATCCGAGCGATAAAAAGTAATAGTTGGCTTGAAAGAAAACTGCTGAAAGTTGAATTTTTTAGCAAAGCTAACACCTTCTGCATGCAAGATTTTAGCGTTTAAACTGAGCTGATACTCTTGGTCTTCAGGGCGTTTGTGTTCGATATTATAATAAAGTTTTGCAGTGTCGGGTGAAAACTTAAGGTCATAATGCCAGCGTTTTTCTACTGCCACCTCCCAACCATTTAATACTACACCGGTACGTAAACGGCCATCCGCATAGGCATAGTCGCCTTTTTTTAACGAGCCTTGCCAGTCATTGATAAACTCATTAATTGCTACGGGTGTGGTAGAGGCATGAATTAAAGTCTCCACATAAGCATGTGAAGACTGTGAAAATTCATTGGGCTGAAGAGCAAAAGTGCTGCTGCTTAGAACAAGCAGAAAAATTACGCGTTTAATGTTAAATCCCTAGTATTGAAAAAGTACCGTCGCTGTAACGCATTACGTACAACCCTTTTTCTTTTCGGAGAGTACCGACCAATTTGCCACGTACGGTTAAGTAAGCAATGGCTTTACAGGTATCAAGCTTAGCGCCCTTGTTATCGGCGTTGGTATAACCACAGACTTCAGCTGATGTTTCATCAATTTCGTAATCAACACGACTAGCTATGGTGGCGTTGGCACTTTTACCCTCACCCTCAGCACCAAAGAACTTTGTGCCATCACGCATCACACTTAAGCTACCGAGCTCACTAATAGAAAACTTTGTTTTATCTTTTTCATCTGTAATTTCATTAACGAAATATGAAAAATAAAAGCTTTGTGTGTTCTCATCACCAGAAGGCAACACACTCACCAGGTACTTGTAGTCGTAGCCCATCGAAACGGCTATTTCCCAGCTGGTATCCGTCTTTTTATTACCCTTCACTTTTAAAATAGCCGCAGGCTTACGCTTAGCTGCACTGCCTGTGTTATCAACAAACTCTTGAGCTATACGTAGATCGGCTTTTTCGACGCCCTGCTGAAATTCAGCTACTAGCTCGCCGTCCCATTCACTTACCACACCCCATGTAACCTTTTCTTTTTCTATCTTTGGCGTATACAAACCGTAACCTGGAACTGCAAAGTACTGAAAGTACTTCTGGTCACTGGTTATTAAGTCTTCTACCAAACTAAAATCATCAGCCACAGCTTGCGCTTGAATACATTGCTTGTTTTTGTCTTTCTTTCCAGGTTCATCGTCTATTGTTGCGCTGATCAAACATTTGCGCAGCATGTATTGTTCATCTTGCTTGTACTTTTCAAAACGGTTAACACCCAAGCCCTTTACTTCAAACTCTAAATAATCAGCCTTCTGGCGTATCGGGTTAATAAGCTCTCCGCTTTCACTGGTTGAAGCAGAAATTAATACTTCTTGGTCTTCCATTAGTAAGTATTTAAATAGCTGATTACCAAAGTTATCCTTTTCAGCTGCAGTCACTCCAGATTCGGCAGTAAAGTAGTCGTCCCTATCGGGCCAGAGTGATTTTGCATAAAAGTTAGCAGCGTCACTGAATAAAACACTAAAAGTCATTTCCGCGGTGTCTTTTAGCTCTACATCCTCACCTTTTTCTACTATTTTCCCTAACAGGTCACCCTGTATATTAAGCCCAACAGCCACCTCTGTTAGGTTGTAATGCATTGCTTTTTGGCTCTCTAAAGGCTTAACACCAAATAACTTAGCCGTGAAATATAAGTTGAAATCTTTTAGCTTAGGGTAAGTAGCTTCAAAATCTTTGTTTTCAATAGAGATACTTACAAGGTTTATGTTAAAGCCGAGTGGCTCCACACCATCTGTTGGCGGGTTATCATTTGCATCTGCAAAAGCAAGTATCGCTGGTATTTTATAAGGAACAGCATCACCTTGGTAAACAACCCTAATAAAGTTGTAATCAGTGTCTTTTCTGTCACCCTCTTCTTTTTCAGTCTTGTTAAAGGTAATCAGAATATTTTCATCATTTGAATTAGCACCAATGGCTTTAGTGCCACTAATTCTAAAATCAAAAGCATAGTATTTATCAACGCCATCAACCTTTTCTTTAGTACTTTCAACCGGAACTAAAGTGTAAGTTAAGTCGCCTTTGACATACGTTGTCGCTGTACAGCTTATATTAGTTGTATTAGCTGTATCGTTTAAACATGCAATAAAATCTACAATATCATCACGAATTTCATGCAGTGCACCTACTAACTCTGGTTTATTGTCATGATAAAATTGCTCTAAATCGTCATAGTATTGTTTGGTTTCAGCTACATAACCACAATCAAAAAAACCTTCTAGATTAGCAGAACCATCAGCATGTAAGGCATCACAACGCATATTTAAAATACGTTTATTAAGATCATCAATAAAATCCTTGGCTTGTTTAAAGCTATCGACCCAACCTTCTATTTCAGAGATATCAACTTCAACCTCTGTTGGAGTGTATGTGGCCACAGAACAAGCAAATTCTTTTTCTTCTTTAAATTTAACTTGTTGCTCTTGCGCTGCAACCCGCACTGCCGCGGAAAGTGTCATTTGCCGTTCTAAATTAGAAGCGAGTACAGACTCGGCAGCACCATAAAGCTGACACATTGAAAACTCAGTGTCGCTAGCGTTAAGGTATAGTTGTCCATGTAAATCACGTTGCTGGTTAACAACAGAAGATACCCAAGCTACATCAGTAATACCTTTATCTTTAGCAAGCTGTTGACCGGCTGCTAATAGCGCACCGTAGCGAATACCTTGTTTGCGCAAACCGTCTGTAAGCTCACTGGATTCATTCAAAGCTGAAGGCGCTATGGGGCGAACTGAAATAATATCGCCAAGCCGGAACTGTTTTTTTATCCAAATATTGCCGCGTTCAATGGTGTAAGGGGTAAACATACCTTCGACTGGTACGGTAGGTCTGTCTGTAAAGTCATTCTCAAAACTAGGAGGGTTGGTTAAATTGCCGTCTTCATCAATGTATGTGGTGTACGCCATATCGGCGGCTAAGTGCGTGATCCAATTAATATTTACTCGGCTGTTATTGCCTACACTGCCTACTGCTGCATTCAATCTAAAACGTTCAGCTTCAGGGGCGTCATTTCCTAATAACGGATAACCATCAGCGTAAGCTGTGCCAGATGTGCCATTTTTACATCCATCAACAAGTTCACAGCGCTGGGTAGTTCGCTCTTTAGGCTGGGCGTTAGCAATAAAAATAACGGGCCTCGCACTTTCTTGCTCGTTCAATTCAAGCTCGTAATAGGCTCTGGTGTTTGAAATACCTTGACCACCGATAGGGTTACCTTGCTCGTCCTCACCAAAACTTGGCTGGCCTTGAACATCAATGGGCGATGCAAACACGGTCGCCTTAACAATATTACTGGCACCAACATAGCCATTAATTTTATTAACCACTGCAGGCTTGTTGCTGTTTGAATTCGAGCTTGGGCTGCAACCAGTAACAAGTAATCCTAATAATGTTACGGATAATAGCG
>CALJVD010000046.1 GCA_937974825.1 uncultured Oceanospirillaceae bacterium
TGCTTAAATGTAGGTCGCGGCTTTAGCCCGACATGAAGGTGGTGCTTAAATGTAGGTCGCGGCTTTAGCCCGACATGGTGTGAGGCGCCCATTAGTGGAATGCATTTGTCGCCCTAAAGGGACGACCTACAAAGTCACGCAAATCAAATGTAAATCGCGGCTTATGTTGCATTTACTTACAATACTGCTTAATAGCTTCATCCATCTGCTTAATTCTGGCAGCACGTTCAGCGTCATCTAATGGTCGAACAGTGCCGTCAGGTTGTTTGTAACGACGGTTAAAATTCTCAGACAAAGTTTGTTTTTGATCGAGAGCAATGCGGCAATTACGCTCTGCCACAACCGGGTCTACTTTAGGCTCTTCAGTTGCGGGCTCGCTTTCTGCTGTAGCATTACTGCTGGTGGCGGAGGTTTCTGTATTGGTTGACGTGGCACTAGAAGAGCTAGGTTGCTGAACTCTAAGTTTTACTTCTTCGGCAGGTTTGTCTTGTGCGGGAGGGTGACTGCCAAAATGCACTTGGCCGTTGGTGTCAGTCCAACGATAAATAGGATCGGCTACGCTGCTTTGGCTAGTGAATAAAAACAAGGCAGTAAGCAAACTTAAAAACACAGGCATAGACAATTCCATTACAGTATTCAGCGAAAGATTTCCTAGCGTTAATAAAAAAAGCACCGTTGTCAATAAATATAAGGTAATAAGCGTTGTTTTCTTGACGGGTCGGTGGACAAAAAAGCGCACAATGTTAGAATAAATGCAATCTAACAGCAGTTGTGCTTCACCCTCTGCCTCGCTGCTGTTTCTTGCCGCCTCGATCAGGCACAAGTTCTGATGAGAAACCACAAGTTAATCATCCTTTAACAGGCTCATTTATGCTAATATGAGGCCTGAAAATTATTGTATTCACAGAACGGCTTTGGCGTGATTTTGCATGGGCAAATTACGAACTAAAACGAAGCCCAAATTAAAGAGGATAGTACGGTGGAATTACTTTCCGGCGGAGAAATGTTGGTTCGTGCATTGCATGAATCAGGCGTTGAATATATTTACGGTTATCCGGGCGGCTCGTTGCTGCACGTTTATGATGCCCTATATAAGCAAGACGATGTAAAGCATATTTTAGTTCGTCACGAACAAGCGGCTGCTCACATGGCAGACGGCTATGCTCGTGCAACAGGTAAGCCTGGTGTGGTCATGGTTACTTCTGGCCCAGGTGCAACCAACACAATTACAGGTATTGCCACGGCACATACTGACTCAATCCCAATGATCATTATTACGGGTCAGGTACCTAGTACACTGGTGGGCGAAGATGCCTTCCAAGAAACCGACATGTTAGGTGTCTCGCGTCCTATTGTTAAACACAGCTTTAGTATTACTACTCCTGAAGAAATTCCAGAAGTAATTGCCAAGGCGTTTTACATTGCGACTACCGGTCGTCCTGGTCCTGTTGTAGTAGACGTTCCTAAAGATATGACCATGCCTAATGAGCGTTACGAATATAACTTCCCGAAAAAAGTGAAGTTACGTTCCTACTCGCCACCGCTTCGCGGCCATACAGGTCAGATCAAAAAAGCGGTTGAGTTATTAGTAGGCGCTAAGCGTCCAGTTGTATTCGCGGGTGGCGGTGTTATTTTAGATGGCAGTTCAGACGTACTACGTACCTTAGTAGACCGCTTAAACTTCCCATGCACTATGTCTTTAATGGGGCTAGGCGCCTACCCAGGCACAGGAGAACGCAGCTTAGGCATGTTGGGTATGCATGGTTCTTATGAAGCCAACATGGCAATGCACCATGCCGACGTTATTTTAGGCATTGGCGTGCGCTTTGATGACCGCGTAACCAACGCAATTGATAAGTTCTGCCCAGATGCAAAAATCATTCATGTAGACATTGACCCATCGTCAATTTCTAAAACCATTCAGGTAGATGTACCTATCGTTGGTCCAGTGCGTAGCGTATTAGACGAAATGCTGTCACTGCTAGACGAAGGTAAGGTTGATCCAGAAGCCGAAGCCATTGACGCTTGGTGGGTTCAAATAAACGAATGGCGTGAACGTCACGGCATGCGTTACGAAACCGATCCTAAAGGTTTAATGAAGCCGCAAGAAGTGGTTGAAAGAGTTTGCGAAGCAACAAAAGGCGAAGCCTACGTTACCTCCGACGTTGGTCAGCACCAGATGTTTGCGGCGCAGTACTATAAGTTTGATAAACCTAACCGTTGGATCAACTCGGGTGGTTTAGGCACCATGGGCTTTGGCTTACCAGCGGCCATGGGCGTTAAAATGAACTTGCCAGAAGAAACCGTTATTTGTGTAACCGGTGAAGGCTCTATTCAAATGAATATTCAAGAGCTGTCTACCTGCTTACAGTACAAAATTCCGGTTAAAATCTTGTGCTTAAACAACGGTTACTTAGGCATGGTACGTCAGTGGCAAGACATCAACTACGATGGTCGTCACTCGTCATCCTACTTAGACTCGCTGCCCGACTTTATCAAGCTAGTAGAATCTTACGGTCATATTGGTATTCGTGTAGAAAAACGTGAAGACCTAGCGCAAGCGTTAGACGACACCTTTAACAAATACAAAGACCGCCTAGTATTCCTAGACGTTAAAGTTGACCCAGAAGAACACGTATACCCAATGCAAGTACCACAAGGTGCAATGCGTGATATGTGGCTAAGTAAGACGGAGCGTACCTAAGATGAGACACATTATTTCTATTTTGATGGAAAACGAACCAGGTGCGTTATCAAGAGTGGTCGGTTTGTTTGCACAGCGCGGGTACAACATTGAAACCCTAACTGTAGCACCCACAGAAGACGCTACTCTGTCTCGTTTAACCATGACCACCAACGGTGATGAGCGTAAGATCGAGCAAGTAACCAAGCAGCTTAATAAGCTGATTGAAGTGGTTAAATTAATCGACCTTACCGAAGGTGCACACGTAGAGCGTGAGCTTATGCTAGTAAAAGTAAAAGCGACCGGCGCACTGCGTGAAGAAATCAAACGGACAACGGATATTTTCCGTGGCCAAATTGTGGATGTAACCCCAAGCGTTTACACCATTCAATTAGCCGGTACCAGCGATAAGCTACAAGCCTTTATCGATGCTATAGGCACCAGCTGCATACTGGAAACAGTTCGCAGCGGTGTTTCTGGCATTGCCAGAGGTGAAAAAGTCTTAAGTCTATAAGACGTTAGGCGAAAAAAGATCCGGAGTGGCAGTAAAACCCCTCCGGATTTTTTTGTTTTAAGCAGGTTGTGGTTAAAAGTATTGAACGAAAAGTGACCAAAATTGTCATTTTTCGATAAACAAAAATACACAATACGCCACATTTTGCGACAACTGCTTAGCTTTCTCTATAAAGCCCTGTAATAACACTTGCAGCTTTTAAACAAGCTTGGCAGACTTTAATCGAATCCCTAAGACTAGGGGCGGTCTATAGGCCAAAACTAAAAACAATACTCTCGAGAGTGGAGAAATACATTATGAAAATGCAAATGCAAAAAGGTTTTACCTTAATTGAATT
>CALJVD010000047.1 GCA_937974825.1 uncultured Oceanospirillaceae bacterium
AATGCAACGGGTAATGACCCTCTAGCGCCTATTGTTACACTTTGTGGTGGTCGTATTGGTCCATACGAAGAAGTGGGTGAGCTGACTATTATGACTGAAGAGTCATTATCACCTTCGTTTAACTTAGGCTTGTTGTGGGAGCCAACCGACTGGTTTGCTCTGGGCGTGGGTTACCAAAGTGCTGCAAATGCCCATTTAAAAGGGACTTATGAGCTAAACTACTCTGACGACTTTTCTAGTTTCTTTGCGCACTTCCGAGCTTCTATTGTGGGTGCGATTGCCAGTACCATGTTCTCGTTACCCACGGGTCAAAAGCAAGAAGCAGGTAATATCTCAACGGAGCTTACTTACCCTCAGCATTTACAGATTGGTACTAAATTCCGTCTTTTAGATCGCTTACAGTTAAACGTAGATGCCGGTTGGACAGACTTTGACCAGTGGGATTCATTAACCTTTGAATTTGACCGTCATGTAAACTTTTTGAGTGCAGCAAAAACCACTTCGCCAGAAATTATTACCGATACGAGCTTAAGCATGCCCATGAACTATGAAAGTGTGTGGAGCTGGGGCTTTGGTTTGGCCTATGATCTAAACTCTCGTACGCAATTACGTTTAGGTTATGAGCCGCGTGAAACTTCAATTCCGAAGGATGCACGCAGTGTTCAAGCACCACTAGGTTTTGCAACCATGTACAGTGTGGGTGTAGGCTATCAGTGGGATTTAGATACCGTGATAGACTTCTCATTAAGCTTTATGCAATCTAAAGAAGATATCTGGGCTGATCATCAGTCTGATTCGAATAACTATGAGTTTCCAAATTCCAGTGATGCGATTAACCGAAATTGTTTAACATGTTCAGTAACCAGCCCTTACCCAGGCTTAGATGTAAGCACCAAACTAACCATTGGTGCCTTGGGCTTCACATTCCGTACCAAGTTCTAATTGTTGTTATTGCTCTTCTGCTTTCGCCTTTGGTGCTAGCAGATGGGGATTATTACACTTGGGTCGATGAATTTGGGCGTGTGCATAATACGCCTATCCCTTCCAAAACTTCTAAAAACTTTAAAGACAGTCAAACCATATCCAACCAACAGCCTGGCAGCAAAGAGCCGCAAGAAAAGTCGGGTTTTTATACTTGGGTAGATGAGTTTGGTCGTGTGCATAATACGCCTGCGAAAGTATCACCAGTTGAAAATGCAGAGGAATACCTGACCGAAGAAGAGTTTGAGAAAAAAGCCGCTCAAGAACGAAAAGATAACCCACAGTTTTATACTTGGGTAGATGAGCAAGGCCGTATTAGAAACTCTGCCGTACCCAGTACCGAAGTGGTTGTTACTTCCTCGGAAGATACTTTCGAGCAGCAGGTAACAGACCATACGTTAGTATCACCTTTGCGTGTTAATCAAACGGTGACTAACTCAGGTTGTTGTCAAAACTATAAAGCAAACTTTAAAGATAACTTAACTAAGACTAAACCACGGGTGTTTACTAAGCCTCAGTTTAGCAATAGTTTTTATACTCAAGATGGTGGTAAGCCGGCTTGGTTCTTTAACTTGCCTAACTTTAACTTAGAAAATACTGACAAAGAGCCATTGTTACGGTTACGTTTGCGTGATACCGATCAGCCCTTAGCCTTGATCGCTTTAAACAAAGATTATCAGCCTTTGTATTATATTCATGAGCTAGAGCCACAATACTTCCCAGAAACCTGGCGTACGGTAGCAATGCATGAAACTTTAATCAGTGTGGCTGATGAAGATGTACATGCTGTTATTGTTTACTTTCCTTTAGGCGTAGAAAATAAAGCGAACTTAGAAGTTCAGTGGCTGCCCTAATACTTTAAGATGTCGTATGAGAAAAACACGCCTTAAGTTTCAAACAGAATGCTCTGTGCAAGATGCATTTGTCTTCCAAAAAGATAACTTGCCTACCAACCCTAAACGCTTATTGTTGGTGCATGGGGCAGGGATAGGCGGTGAGCTCACTTGGTCTTTTGTTACCCATTATCTGAATGCTTGGGATGTTATTTTAGTTCCTGATATTGCCGGTATGGGAAAAAGTCGTTTCCATTCTAATGAACAACCTAAGTTAACAGATTACCACACCCAGCTGGATGAATTGATTGATACAGTAGCTTGGCCAACTTATGACTTTGATGTTGCCGGCTATTCGTTTGGCGGAATGCTGGTTGAATCTTGGCTTAGAGGCACCGCATTTAATAATCTGTGTTTCTTGTTAGAGCCTGCCATGCTTATTTCAGACACCAAAGAAGATTTACTGAATAAAGCTGCTGGCTATGCTGAAGTCGCCCAGATGATTCTGGCTAATCCGAATAACTCCGACGCTTATGTTCTGTTTTTAAACAGTGTTTCACCTAAGCGTAAAGATGATATAAAAAACGAACAGCTTATTATTAAACGCTTACAAGCAAACCCTATAGGTTTTGCCCAAACTCTGTTGGCAATTACAGAAAAATTAGAGTCTGACCATAAGTATTATGTTAACTGGCGTTCACCTTGGCAGGGAGCCAGTTTTGTTGGTGAGTTAAGTTGGAGTTCAATGCATCGGCGTCATCAACAACTAGCGCAGCAGAGTGAATGTTGGTGTTATGAGGTGGTTGCCGGTGCTGATCATAGTTTGGTGTTTACTCGCCCAAGAACGATTGCAAAAGTAATGAACGAGATAAAAAACGAAGTACAAAATTAAGCGTACGATAGAATAAAAAATGCCGCCTAATTAGGCGGCATTTTTAGTAGAAGAGCAGCCAGTTTAGCTAGCAATTCCTTTCTTCTTGTTGTTTGCAAAAGAAATATTCAAAAAGTGCTCTAATGAGTCATCAAGAATTTCTAACCAAGGTTGTGGCAGTTCTGGTGCCAGTGTGTTGGTTAGAGTAGAACGATAAGCCTTTTCTCTAAAGCCCATAATGTCTACTTTCTTATCTCTTTGCCATTGCTTAAAGATTTCACCTTGTTCTTCAACCTTAAACTCAGGGTAGTCGGTAGAGTTGTTTAGGTCGCGAATATAAGCTGCTTGGAAGTCGATTTCTTCGTCGACTGTTTCAACCGTCGAGTATTCTTTTAACCAAGCCTCTTCATCTTTTTGACGCTCTTCTAAAGACGGTAGCTGGATTTTTCCTAAGATAACATCGCGTGCGTACCACGCTTGGGCATCAAACATGTTAAAGGTGAAGTATTGGTCCTGCATACCTAAGTAAATAAGCTTAGGGTTTGGCTGCCAGAATACACCTTTATATAGGTTGGCTGGGTATAAGCAGTTATGCGTTTGCAAACGTAGTTCATCTGGTAAGAACGGGAAGTGGAACAGGTATCCCGTACACATAATGATGCCATCAAAGCGTTTGCTAGTACCGTCTGCAAAGTGGGCGACATTGCCTTCAAGGCGCTGTACCAGTGGTTTTTCTTCGATACGCTCTGGCCAATCGTAACCTAAAGGCTGGCTACGGTAGCTAATGGTAATGGATTTAGCACCGTACTTATAACACTGGGTACCAATATCTTCGGCTGAATAACTGCCGCCTACTAGCAGTAAATCTTGGTTTTTAAATTCTAAAGCATCACGGAAGTCGTGGGCGTGAATAACACGACCTGGGAAAGCTTCAAGACCTTCAATGTAAGGCATGTTAGGGGTTGAGAAGTGACCCGTTGCAACCACTACGTAGTCGTATTCGTCTGTTTCTTGCTCGCCGGTTTTGTGGTTCATAACAGTAACGGTAAACATTTCAGTTTCATCGTCGTAGGTTACCCAGCGAACAGGACACTCAAAACGGATGTACTTACGAATGTCTTGTTGGTCTATGCGACCCATAATGTAGTCTTTTAACACTTCACGTGGTGGGTAAGACGGAATAGGTTGACCAAAGTGTTCTTCAAACGAATAGTCAGCAAACTCTAAACACTCTTTAGGCCCATTAGACCAGAGGTAGCGGTACATGCTGCCGTGAACAGGTTCACCGTTTTTATCCAAACCAGTACGCCATGTGTAGTTCCACATACCACCAATATCATTTTGTTTTTCGAAGCATACTATTTCAGGTAAGTCAGTTGCGCCTGCTTTACGAGCCGCCTCGAAAGCACGTAACTGAGCCAAACCACTTGGACCAGCACCTAAAATAGCTATTTTTTTGGTTTTCAATTTAAACTCCTAATTATTTCAAAATGCAGAAAAAACGATACCAACCCTAGGAGCAAGCTCCTAGGTTTCTGCTCAATATACGAGAGGGAATAAAGCTAAAAGTGTTAGGGCTTTAGACTAAGCCCTTGTTGTTTTTCTTAGCTTCTTTAACGTCGCGCCATACTGCGCGACAGATGTAGAAAAGCACACCCAGTGTTAGGGCGGGCCACATCAAAATATAAAATGTATAAAAGGCTACTTTCATATCCATAACTAACTCCTTATATAAAGTTCAAAATTACTGGTTGTCGTAACTTTGAACTTCTTCACTAATAGTGCGGAAATCAAAGCGTGGTGCTTTACTCATTAAACTCATCACAGTACAAACGATGGTACTGACACCAAAGGCAGTTAATGACGCCATGAGTACGGTGTAATCACGCAGGAAGTCGGCTGTGTAGTACATAGAGGCAACTCCAGCCACAATAGCGAAGATGACACCTAGACGTATGCCTAAGAATGCGAATGCCATTAAGCCGATAACCACTGCAGCACCAATAGAGCTAATAAACTCAAAGAAATAAGCAATAGCGCCTGTTAGAGGAATAAGTTCGAAGCGCACTAAGCAGAACATGATCATGGCGATAACGACTGACCAAGTGAACGCTGCGTTAGTAACTTTGTCCCAGAACACACTAGCAATAACAGGGAATACAATGGCGCCCCATAAAGCACCTACGAAGACCAGCATGACTAAGATGTCTAGTGCGAAGCTCGCAAAGATAATACCGACCATGGTAGCTACTATCATGGTGACACGACCAATAAGCAGCATGCGCTTAGGATCGGGGTTGTCTTTAGCAATATTCTTACCGTAAACGTCGGCCATAATAATGGCTGATAGCGCACATAGGTCTGAGTCTGCGGTTGAAGACAGAGAGCCAATGACCAGAATAAAGAATAGGGCAATCATAATGGGTGACAAATAAGTTGAAACAACCTGTGGAATTAAGTTGTTTGTGTCGCCATCCATAGGCTGAATGCCTGCGCTTAAAGCAAGTAAACCAATCATCCCTAAGCCAATAACAATGGCACCGTAACCTAAGGTTGCGGTAATAAAGGTTGATTTAATGTGTTCTTTATCAACCGCGAATAAACGCTGAGAAATAGTTTGGTTACCAATAGCGTAGGCCAATACAGCAAAGAAGAACGGCGCCCCTTGCTCTAGGAATGCGGTTTTAGAGAAGAAGCTTTGTTGCTCAAGTGTTAAGCCTTCTAAACCTGTTACAAAAGCGGAAGGACCACCCATTGCAAACAGTACGGCTGGGATAATTACAACGGCGATGGCCATTAACGCAACGAGTTGTACAAAGTCGGTAAATACGGCCGCTCTAAAACCTGACCAAAAGGTGTAAGCAAGGACACCAAAGCCTGCAATCAAGACACCTGTTTGGAACGAAAGAGGTGAGAGAACAGATACTAAAGCACCTGCTGCAGTAAAGTTAACCATTAAACTAATGGTACTTCCTAGCACGTTTGAGATAGCCAAAATTAGCTGGCTCGATGAACCATGACGCGCATGGATTAGCTCACCTAAGGTGTGTGCTTTAGGAGCAAGTTTTCTAAAGCGCTGACCAAATGGGTAAATAAATAAAATCATCAATGCGCCCCATAGCCCGTAGTGTAGAGGGCCGGAGACACCGTAGGTGTAACCAGAGGTTGCCGCGGCGTAGAAAGAAGCTGCCCAAATCCAAGTGGCAGTCATACTGGAAGAGGCTAAACCAATACCAATACGCTCATTTGCTACCATGAAAGCGTCGGTGCTTTCTTTTTTCTTGCGTATTAATAGGGTTAGTAGATAAGTACCACCGTAGAATGCGGCGAGCATTAACAAAACGGTCGTGGTAGAAAATTGATATAACTCTAAATCCATCACTTTGTCTCTTGTCTAAATAATAAAAAATGAAGTTCACCATTAAGGAATGGTGGCACCTAGAATCTTAATATTTAAAGAGATAGCTAAGTGAAAGGCAGGGCAATCTTAAATGACAGTGGGTCTGTATCTAAGCTTGGCGCATCGGTGCTTGTGGCTACCGTAACCATGAAAAAATACTCCTAAATACTCCTAAAAGTTAAAAAGAATCCGCCTCTTACTATTTAGTGTACTAACGAATAATTAGAGGGGCTTATAGCGATAAAGCATGGGATTATAGCTGAAATGGCTAATCTGCGCCAACTTGACGCAGATTTAAATGATACAGCTCTAATTAAGTTGGCTAGAGGAGAGGCGCTTTAGCCTTGCAGACGACGCTGTAGGCCAGTGTCTGCCATGATGCGAGTAGAGATTTCTTCGATAGAGCGGTCGGTGGTGCTGATATAGCGGATTTGCTCGCGCTGATACAGCATTTCTACCTCATCAACTTCGTGATAACACTGTTTTAGAGAGGCGTAACGGCTGTTAGCACGGCGTTCATGACGTATAGCTGAAAGACGTTCAGGATCAATCGTTAATCCATACAGTTTGTTCTTATAAGGCGCCAAGATTTTGGGTAGCTTATTTTCTTCAATGTCTTCTTCTGTGAGTGGGTAGTTCGCCGCTTTGATACCAAACTGCATAGCAAGGTATAAACAGGTGGGGGTTTTACCGCTTCGTGATACACCGACTAAAATAATATCGGCCTCGTTGTAATGGCGAATGCGACCACCGTCATCGTTATCTAGCGCGAAGTTAACTGCATCGATACGAGCTAAATAAAGAGGGCTTGTGGCAACATCGGCCGGTTTACCAACACTATAAGAAGATTCAACATTAAGTTCTTTTTCTAGAGGCGCTAGGAAGGCAGAGAAAATATCAATATTTAAGGATTTAGAGTCATCGATAACTTGGCGAATATCTTTATCGACAATAGTGTCGAAAATAATTGGAATTTCGCCAGTGCGCTCATATACCGCGTTAATTTGGTCAACCGCAATCAGTGCTTTTTCAATGGAGTCTATATAGGGCAGGGTGATACGCTCAAACTCAATGCTATCGAATTGAGCTAACAAACTATTGCCTAAGGTTTCTGCTGTAATACCCGTACCGTCAGAAATAAAAAATGCTGTGCGCTTCATATGGAAATTTTCGCCTCTAAGACTTAGTATTAAGGAGCTTAGTGTGTATGCTACAGAGTTTGCTAAGTGTAAGTAATATTTTTATTTGTAGCGAACTTCCAAAATTATATATGGATTTACAGGAGAAAGGCATTGACTGAATATGTACTCTGGTTTGACCAAGTAGGCATGGGTGACGTTGAGCGTGTTGGAGGTAAAAACTCTTCACTGGGCGAGATGATCAGTAATTTAGCCAATGCAGGTGTTTCTGTCCCTAATGGCTTTGCCACAACTGCAGATGCGTATCGTGAATTTTTACGTTATGAAGACTTAGATACACGCATCCAAAAAGAACTAGATAAGTTAGATGTTAGTGATGTGCGTGCCCTTGCTGAAGCCGGTGCGCGTATTCGTAAGTGGATTTTAGAAGCCCCACTGCCTCCCGAATTAGAAAAAAGCGTGCGTGCAGCGTTCGAAACATTACAAGATGGTAATGTTGGAATTGCAGTTGCTGTGCGTTCGTCTGCTACCGCAGAAGACTTACCCGATGCCTCTTTTGCCGGTCAGCAAGAAACTCACTTAAATATTGTTGGTATAGAAAACGTATTGCACGCAATTCGTGATGTGTTTGCGTCTTTATTTAACGACCGTGCAATTGCCTACCGTGAACACCAAGGGTTTGACCACCATAAAGTCGCCTTATCTGCTGGTATTCAACGCATGGTGCGCTCTGAAACGGCTTCCAGTGGTGTAATGTTTACTCTTGATACCGAGTCTGGGTTTGATCAAGTTGTCTTTATTACTTCTTCTTTTGGTTTGGGTGAAACCGTTGTTCAGGGGGCTGTTAACCCAGATGAGTTTTACGTACATAAAACCAACTTAAAAGAAGGGCGTCCTGCTATTTTACGCCGTAATTTAGGTGCTAAAGCCATTAAAATGGTTTATTCAAAAGACAGCACAGTGGGTCGTTCGGTTGAAACTCAGCGCGTTGATCGTGAATTACGCCAACAGTTCTCTATTAACGATGCCGAAGTAGAAGAACTAGCAAAACAAGCGCTTATTATTGAAGAGCACTACAAGCGCCCTATGGATATCGAGTGGGCGAAAGATGGTGATGATGGCAAGCTGTATATTGTACAAGCTCGTCCTGAAACCGTACGTAGCCGCACCAACAAAAACGTTATGGAACGCTACCTACTAAAAGAAACCGGCAAAGTGTTGGTGGAAGGTCGTTCTATTGGCCACCGTATTGGTAAAGGTACCGTGCGCGTGATTAAAGACATTGACCAAATGGAATTAGTAAAAGAAGGCGACGTGCTGGTTGCAGACATGACAGACCCAGATTGGGAGCCTGTAATGAAACGCGCTGCGGCCATTGTAACTAACCGTGGTGGCCGTACTTGTCACGCAGCCATTATTGCTCGTGAATTAGGCGTACCTGCAGTGGTTGGTTGTGAAGATGCAACAGAGCTTCTAAAAGATGGCGATGAGGTAACAGTATCTTGTGCAGAAGGGGATACCGGTTTCGTTTACGAAGGCGCTCTGGATTTTGATATTCGTACCAACAGCGTTGATAAAATGCCCGATTTATCATTCAAAATTATGATGAACGTGGGTAACCCAGACCGCGCGTTTGATTTCCAAAGCTTGCCAAACGCTGGTGTTGGTTTGGCTCGTTTAGAGTTTATTATTAACCGCATGATTGGTGTGCACCCTAAAGCACTACTTAACTTCGATAGCTTGCCAGAAGAAGTGAAGCCTACGGTTAAGCGTCGTATTGCCGGCTATGCGAGCCCAGTCGACTTTTATGTTGATAAACTGGTTGAAGGTATCTCTACCTTAGCGGCTGCGTTCTGGCCTAAACCGGTAATTGTTCGTCTTTCTGACTTTAAATCTAACGAGTATGCCAACCTAATTGGTGGCCGTTTGTATGAACCAGAAGAAGAAAACCCAATGTTGGGCTTCCGTGGCGCGTCTCGTTATATTTCTAAGAATTTCCGTGATTGCTTTGAGCTAGAGTGCCGAGCGATGAAGCGCGTTCGTAATGAAATGGGCTTTACTAACGTAGAAATCATGGTGCCTTTTGTTCGCACCGTGGGTGAAGCTGAGCAAGTGGTTAATCTGTTGGCTGAAAACGGCCTAAAACGCGGTGAAAACGATCTGCGTTTAATTATGATGTGTGAGCTTCCTGCTAACGCTATTCTTGCCGACCAGTTCTTAGAGCACTTTGATGGTTTCTCGGTAGGATCAAACGATTTAACTCAGTTAACACTGGGGCTAGACCGTGACTCAGGCATTATTGCGCACCTGTTTGATGAGCGTAACCCAGCTATCTTAGCCTTACTTGAAAACGCTATTAATGCTTGTAAGAAAGCGAACAAATACATTGGTATTTGTGGGCAAGGTCCTTCAGACCACCCAGACTTCGCTAAATGGCTAATGGATAAAGGCATTGATAGTGTTTCACTCAACCCAGACTCTGTGTTGGATACTTGGTTTTTCTTAGCAGATAAAGAACAGTAATGAAAAGCAGTAGTTCTCTCTTCCCTGTTAGCTTGATGTATGCGGAAGACTTGGGGGAGCTAAGTGAAGATATTTATTTTGTAAAGCATAACCGTGACCCGGATAAAAGCGTAGAGGTGGGCGTTGCTCACCTTATGCTGCACGACAAGCCCGCTACCCGCGGGCCTGTTGTTATGGTTCACGGTAGTTTTTCGAACCGTGGTTTTTGGATAACGCGCAAGGGCATTGGCTTGGCGCGTTATTTGTTAGACCAAGGTTACGATGTTTGGTTGATGGAACATCGAGGCCATGGAATAACGCCACGCAATAAAGACTACTTTAATAACACGGTTGAGCGTTATGTGTTGCATGATGTGCCTGCGGTTAATGAGTTTGTACAAGAGAAGTCAGGCCAAAAGCCCTTTTGGATCGGGCACTCTTTAGGTGGTGTAATGATTGCCAGTGCAGTGGCTGCGAGTCTTCTAACCGATGACAATAGCCGCGGTATGGTGTTGCTCGGTACACAAACTGTTAGTCGACCTAAGTACCTCTGGGCGCCTTTGGTTGCCACGGCGGTAAGATTAAAGGCATCCATAAAGGGTGAATTGGATGGTCGTAAACTAAACATAGGCCCCGAAAACGAACCGGCTGGTGTTATTAAAGAATTTGTTGAACAAAATACATGGTTTGGCCGGTGGGAGCTGGCCAGTCAAGAGTTGCCTTTGATGCCGGCTTGGAATGTAGTTAACAGCATTCCATTGTTAGCCATTGCTGGTGCAGACGATAAATCTGATCCAGCGAAAGCCTGCCTTAAGTTTGCAAATAGCTATGGCGGTAGTAAAGAATGCTTACTATTGGGCACTCAACAAGGTTATTCACGTAACTTTGGGCATGTTGATATGGTGGTTAGCAAAGCGGCTGCAAAAGAAGTGTGGCCTAAAATAGGTGAGTGGTTAAATAAACAACAATGACTAAACGTATATTGTTAGTAGGCGGCAGTGGATTAATAGGGCACTCCTTACTGAGTGGACTCTTAAATCAAAACGTACAAGTGTTACTACCATTGCGCGATCTTGAGCGTTGGCGACATGAGAATTCAACGTTGTCGTCTCATCCTAACTTAACACTCACTAGTTACGATAAGCTTTGGACACAAACGCCTGAGCTTGATGCTTTCTTTTGTGCATTAGGTACAACTCAAGCAAAGTCGGGTAAGGCGGGTTTGATGAAAGTAGACCATGATTTAGTAATTAAATCTGCAGAGTTTGCTTTGCATGCTGGCGCTAAAATAGCGTCCGTCGTTAGTGCTATAGGTGCGAATCCTAAGTCTGTTTTCTTTTATAACCGCGTAAAAGGGCAGATGGAAAAGAGCTTAACAGCGTTAGACTTTGAAACCATCCACATTTGGCAGCCTTCACTTTTAATGGGTGAGCGCCCAGAAAAGCGATTTTTAGAAGAGTTTGCAGGTAAGTTTATGCACCTGTCGCTTTGGGGAAATACTCAAGCGTTACCAGGAAAAACAGTGGCGAAAGCCATGCTGCAAGCTTTTGTGCAAGGCACCCAAGCGGGTGTACAAATTTTTAACGTGGCAGACATTAAACGATTTGCTGCTCAATCTCTAAAATATTAAGGAATCATTATGACTGAATTTATCACTCCTGATTTATGTGACGAGTATCCAGAGCTAGTACAGGTTGTAGAGCCTATGTTTAGCAACTTTGGTGGTCGTACTTCTTTTGGCGGTGAAATTGTTACTGTTAAGTGCTTTGAAGATAACTCTAAAGTAAAAGAGTTAGTGGGCACGCCAGGTGAAGGCAAAGTTATGGTTGTTGATGGTGGCGGCTCTATGCGTCACGCATTATTAGGCGACATGCTTGCTGAAAAGGCTTCTAAAAATGGTTGGGCAGGTTTGGTTATCTACGGCTGCATCCGCGACGTTGACCAAATTATGGAAACAGACCTAGGCGTACAAGCGATTGCTACTGTGCCTCTAAAAACAGAAAAACGTGACATTGGTGATGTAAACATCCCTGTTAAATTTGGTGGTGTAACCTTTATTCCAGGCCATTACATCTACGCCGACAACAACGGTGTTATCGTATCTCCTCAAGAATTAAAAATGCCTGAGTAAGAGT
>CALJVD010000048.1 GCA_937974825.1 uncultured Oceanospirillaceae bacterium
CCCATGGAGTTTCCGGAAGGATTAGAGTTAGGCGTTATTTGCTCACGCGGTAACCCCTTGGATGCATTCGTATCGAACAAATACAAAACACTAGAAGAAATGCCAGAAGGCGCAGTAGTCGGCACATCAAGCTTACGTCGCCAGTGTCAGGTTCAGCAATTACGCCCCGATCTCATTATCAAAAGCTTGCGCGGTAACGTACAAACACGTTTAGGCAAAATGGATGCCGGTGAATATGACGCTATTATTTTAGCCGCAGCCGGTTTAGAGCGAATGGAAATGGAAGAGCGAATTGCCAGTTATATTCCTGCAGAGCTATCACTGCCCGCAGGTGGCCAAGGTGCTTTAGGTATCGAATGGCGTACAGGGGATAGCGCGGTTCACGAATTACTAAAGCCCTTACACGATGAAAAAACAGCCGCTTGTGTTATTGCAGAGCGTGCGTTAAACCGTCGTTTACAAGGTGGTTGTCAGGTACCTATCGCAGCCTATGCTGAGCTAGAAGGTGATAAGCTTTCAATGCGTGCTCTAGTAGGCAGTGTAGATGGAAAAACTATTTTGCGCACCGAGCAAAGTGGAGCTTCAGCAGACGCTGAGAAAATGGGCATTGAAGGTGCAGAGCATTTATTAGCTCAAGGTGCAGGTGCTATTTTAAGCGAAGTGTACGGATACGAAGTTAAGTAATGAGCTTGCCGAGCGTTATAGTTACCCGTCCAACTGGCCAAGAAGACTACATTTTGTCTGCTTTAGGCCAAGGGGGTTATCGCACACATCATTTACCATTAATGAAAATAGTGCCGGTTGAAGATAATACTCGGTCAGCCGTATTACGAACGACCGTACAAAACACCGACCAATACGCGGTCATTGTAGTGGTTAGCATGAACGCCGCCGAACATGGGTTGCGTTGGCTAGATGATTACTGGCCTCAATACCCTATCGGTATAGACTGGATAGCAGTTGGCCCAAGTACGGCTGAAGTCCTTGAAAAAGCAGGTTTAACCGTACACTGTCCAGAAAACAGCTTTGATACTGAAGGCATGCTAACCTTAGAGTGTTTGCATGCCGATAGAATAACAGGTAAAAAAGTACTGTTATGGCGAGGTGTTGGTGGACGCGAAACCTTAGCTAATACCTTACGAGCACAGGGCGCTCAGGTTGACTACGCCGAGCTATACGAAAGACAAGACATAGTGCACAGCCCACAACAGTGGCAACAGGCATTGGCCGACAAACCCGTACTGATGCTAAGCAGTACCCAGCAAATTGAAATTGTTTGTCAGCAGGTAGAAGACATAGCGCAGCGTATTCGTTTGTTAATAGTGCCTACAGAACGAAGCGCTAGAATCGCTAAAGAACATGGTTTTACGCAGGTGGTGGCAGCAGCCAGTGCCCGTGATGATGATATGTTGGCTGCCCTAAAAGCCAATACACAATAACAATTATTATTTTTTCTAAGAAAGGATAAACACGTGAGCGAGCAAACCCCGGTGGAAACAACAGACGCCCAGGCCGTTACACAGCCTCAGGAGCAACAAGACGCCGCTGCTAACCAAGCCCCTAATAAACGATCAACGACAGCGCTTGGCTGGTTTAACTTCTTGCTAATTATTCTATTAGCAGGGTTGCTTGCTATTGCCGGTTGGTATGGCTGGCAGCACCACAATATTCTGGTGGATGAGTTGGCACACTTAAATCACAGCCAGTCCAGAACCCAGTTGGAATCATCTCAGCAAATAAACAGTCAGAAAAAACTGATCGCAGAGCTACAGCAACACCAACAAGAGTTACAAAAACAACTGGCACAAAACAGTGAAGCCATTGCCAAAATTCCTACAGCGGGTCGCCAAGACTGGTTGTTGGCCGAAGCTGAATACTTATTGCGAATTGCCAATCAACGCTTACAACTAGAAAAAGACTGGAGCAGTGCTTTAAGCATGCTACAAGCCGCAGACAATGTGTTGGTTGAAGCGCAAAATCCACGCATGAACCCAGTTCGTGCCTTAATTGCAGAAGAAATGATTGCATTGCGTAAAGCCCCTGCCCTTGATGTTCAGGGTGCTATTTTGCGTTTACAAGCATTACAAAAAGAACTGCCACAACTGCCCTGGGTACCCAAAGAATTCTCCAAAGAAACAGATAGCGACGCGCAATCAGAAACAACCGATGTACAAGAAACTAAGCAACAAGCTTGGTATGTCGAAGTATGGAACAAGTTCAGTGAAACGCTTACCAGCTTAGTACGTATTCGCGTTCACGAAAGCAGTGCACCACAACCTCTAACTCCGGATCAGCAGTACTACTTAGAGCAAAATATGTATCTGATGCTAGAGCAAGCTCAGGCGGCGTTATTACGCGAAGAAGAAGGTCTGTATAAACACAGTTTAGAACGCGTTGAGCAGTGGATGAAAAGCTACTTAATCGTAAAGAACACCAATACGGAAGCTGCGCTTGAAAGCGTACAAGAATTAAAAGGATGGCCGGTCGCACCTAAGCGCCCAGACATCAGTGGTTCTTTATTAAAGCTTCAATCGCTGTTAGAGCAACAACAACGCGGAAGTGTTAACTCTGCAGACGCGGAGGAAGTTTAATGAAAAGATGGTTCTTTCTTCTGCTAATAACCCTAGTGATAGGTGTTATTGCAGGTACTTCAATGGGCATCGATAGCGGTTACGTATTGCTTAGCTGGGACAAGTACAGCCTTGAAACCAGTGTGGGGCTATGGCTGCTTGCTACCGTTGTTATTATCATCGCATTATATTCAGTTTGGCGTGTTAGCTTGTTGTTACTTGGTAATGACTGGCGTTTTAATGAATGGCGCGAAGAGCGACGCATTAAACGTTCTCGTAAAAAAACCTTACGTGGGCTTTTACATATGGCACAAGGCCAATGGAAGCGAGCAGAAAAAGTACTTAGCCAACATGCAGAGCATTCAGATACACCGTTAATTAATTACTTAGCGGCGGCAAAGTCCGCCTCTGAACAGGGCAAAGTGGACGAAGCGCAAGAATGGTTAAAAGCCGCAGAAAATAGCACTCGTGGTGCCGAATTGGTGGTGGGTGTTATGCAGGCACAAATACTGTACGACAGTAACCAGCAAGAGCAAGCGCTTGCCATTCTACTTAACCTACACAAAAAGCATCCTAAGCATGCGCTAGTGCTCAAGCTACTCGTGCAAACCTATGAAGATTTAGAAGATTGGCAGACGCTGCATGACTTACTGCCCGAAGCTAGTCGTTATGCCGGGTTATCTGAAGAACGACTGCAGCAACTAGAAGAAACAGTCACTTTGCACCTGTTAGAAAAGGCTGCTGATATGTCTGTGGATGCGGTTAAGAAACAATACCATGGCCTTAACCGTAAAATACGTTATAGTCTTGTGGTAACCAAAAAGTACGCTGAGCTATTATTTAAAATAGATCAAGCATTGTTAGAACAAGAGCTTCGCAGTGCGTTTAAGTACGTATGGCATGATGACTTAATACGTTTATATGGATTAGCTAAAGGGGAAGACCCAGGTCGACAATTACTTTTTGCTGAAAAACAGCTTAACGAACGAACCAATGATCCAGTATTACTGTTAGCGTTAGGTCGATTAGCTGTTAAGGCCGGAAAGCCCGACAAAGCGGCAGAGTACTTTGAAGCCGGTATTAAATTACGTAACTTACCAGAACTTCATCAAGAAATGGCTCTGTTAAGA
Source organism: uncultured Oceanospirillaceae bacterium (assembly GCA_937974825.1). GTDB lineage: Bacteria > Pseudomonadota > Gammaproteobacteria > Pseudomonadales > Oceanobacteraceae > Venatoribacter. Next base: position 3,701 of record CALJVD010000048.1, read on the forward strand.
TTATCAGAGGGTAATGAAGCCCGTGCCTGTGAACACTTCCAATTAGCCTTAAGCTAAACAAAAAACGCCTCATTCGAGGCGTTTTTTTGTTACATCCAATCGGCTAGTTCATACACTAAGGTATGCTCTTCGCCTTGTAGGGTGAGCTTTTTCCCTTTGTTAATAACTTTCGCCCCTTGGATTAAGGTCTTAAGCACAGGCGTTTCTACTTTTTGGGTGCTTTCAGTACACGCCATCATAGTGTTACCTAGTTGAGTTGCTTTCAGCACACCGTTTTCTAATTCAGCTTCACCAAAATAACGATTACAACCGGCTTGACCATTAATAGTAAAGTGCTCACCAATTTCTAAATCGGAATTTAAGTCGGGGTCAATCTTTACGCCATCAATGCTAACTAAGTTCCAATGATGATGTTGTAGATCTGTTTTAGTAACGACCGATTGAGTAGCACAGGCCGTTATAAGAAAAGGAAGGCTGAATGCCAACAATGTACGTTTCATAATAACCTCTTGTTATTTATTTCTAGGTGCGTAGCTAAACACATCTGAATGCATGTTTTTGTCAGACAAACCTTGCTTAGCGAGTTGGTCTAAGGTGCCGTAAACCATATTAGGTGAGCCACAAGCAAACACTTGAGTATTGGTTAGATCGGCAAAATCTTCACTAATAACTTGGTAAATCATCCCTTTACGCCCTGCCCAATTAGCATCAGGCTGCTCAATAATCGGATGGTAATGAATATTGGTATAGCTCTTAGCCCAGTGCTCAGGCAATGAATTAATATAAAATCCAGCAGCGGTTTTATTTGACCAGTAAATATGAATTTCTTGCTCAGGGTGAATGGCTAACGTAGCTTCTACAAAACTCTTAATTTGTGTAAATCCACTGCCAGCGGCCACCAGGATTAAAGGCTGATCTTTATAGGATGAAAGAATACGCTTGTTTAAAAAGCACTCCCCTTGCGGCATGGTCACTTTAACAATAGGAGAATCTTTCAGAGAGCATACGATGCACTCTGAACGTTCGGTGTCACTGGCAATATGCAGCTCGATACGACGAGGATCTTCACCGGTTAAATCACTGGGTGCGCAAGCAATTGAATAGGGTATTTGCTCTACTTTGCCATCGGTATGGGTGATATGGAGCAAGAGGTATTGCCCGGGCCAAAACTTTGCTGTTTTACCCGCAGGGAGTAGTAAGTCTACTCGCCACATGTCATCCCCAATTAACTCCATGCGCGAGACTTGGCAGGCGTATGTTAATGGTTCTATAAAATCTGGAGTTTGGACAGAAGACATATAAAGCTCAGAATCGGTTAAAGGGTTAGCAACGCAGCATAATACCTTATCTTCTTGATCAAGTATTTGCTGGCCAAGTGTGTTTCTAAAATGGAACGATCCACTAATTCGTTCGCTTTGGCAAATCATGCAAACGCCATTTTCGCAGCCCACGTAAATATCTACCCCCTGCTCTTCGGCGGCATCGGTAATGGTTTGATCGGCTCTGCATTGAATAACAGTGCCACTGGGCTGAAAGGTAATTGTTAGCATAAGTGGTATTAAGTAAATAGCTATATTCTATAGTCTAGAGAGATTATTGGGTAATGGCTTGAAATAATTGAAATAAAAGGAGATATTCCGCTTGAAGTAAGATTAATTAACAAGGGCGAAAAAGCGGTTATGTAAGCCGTTATAGCAGAGCCTTGGCAATAAAGGTAAGTAGTGACTGTATAATGGATATATTGACGTACGAACGCATCCCTGCAGAATTTAAACCTTGGACTAATACTTATTTGCGGGTTGCTGAACAGTTAATTAAAACGATTCAAACCACAGATCTAGAGGTCATTCATATAGGTTCTACTTCGGCTAAAGTGGGTGGCAAAGGTATTATTGATTTATCGGTGTTGTATCAGGCTGGCAATTTAGAAGGAGCGATAGAACGAGTTAAGTCGTTAGGGTTTCAAGACCAAGTAAGTAAAGCACCCTTCCCACCAGAACGCCCCAGAAAAGACGGTTTAGTGATTTTCGACAATAAGAAATATCTTGTGCACATTCATATTATTGAACATGGATCATCAGAGCATAAAAAACAGCTGTATTACAAAGAGTGCATGCTGTCTAACATTGAAGCCCGCCGCGCTTACGAAAATACTAAGCGAGCGATATTAGCGCAAGGCATTACCGATCAAGAAGAGTACGGAAAGCGTAAATCACTATTTGTGAAATCCGTACTCAATCATTGATAAAGTGGCCTGGCTTTATACAGAACAACTTACCACTTAATTTCAATTTCTAAGCTGCTGCCGTCGTCTTCAACTTCTAGCTCAATTTCCATATCAACCTGGTCGGCGATATTAACGGCGAATTTTAGGCCATCACGAGAAAAGTGCAGGCTATTCTGTTTTGCCATTGCATCGGCAATTTGATGTAAAAGTTTAGCGGCTTCTTCGCGGCTTAATGCTTGTTTGTGTTTTACTTCAAGTAGTTCCATGGTGAATTCCTTAAACTGTCGTAAATCATGATTTTTTTAGGATAGATAAAACCTTATCTATCTAACTAATATCAAAACCTATTTTTACAGCATAGTCGATAATCGTTTTTTTAAATCAGTGTTCTAAAAATAGATGAAATTTATTGCCTAGTTGTGGTGCTAAGAGTACATTCCGCAGCGAACTAAAGAGGCGCTTTAATACTCTAAATAGCTTATTCTTTAAGGAATTAACAAGAGCCTGCAGGTTGGCGAAGTGTTATTCAATTCATTGCTTTGTTTAATCTTATATAGGTCATAAATACATTGGTCGCATTAGTAAAATCCCTTAACACAAATGACGGCAACAACCACGATGAAACCCTCTTTGCATTGATTGCAGATGATTTAATAAAACAAGGTTATAGCGTTCGTCCAGGCGCATTGCCAGACAATATCGCCAGTTCTTTATACGCCTACCAACAGTTTGAGAATGATCGTACATACGTTGATGCTGGCATTGGGCGTGGTGAAGATTATTTGAAAACAGAGTTTGTCAGAACCGATGAAATCTTATGGATTACAGGTGAGTCTGAGGCAGGTCAAAAGTGGAATGAGTGGACGGCTAAGTTACAGCGCTATTTAAACCAACGCTTGTTTTTAGGGCTGTTCTCATTTGAGAGCCACTTTGCTCATTACCCACCAGGTGCGTACTATAAAAGACACTACGATGCCTTTAGGGGTGACACGAACCGTATATTATCGGTTGTTACCTATCTTAACCCGGGTTGGGGCAACAACGATGGTGGCGAACTGGTTTTGTATCAAGATGAACAAGACAAAGAAGGTTTAAAAGTTATGCCTCTTTACGGCACTTTGGTGGTTTTTCTGAGTGAAGAATTTCCTCATGAAGTGCTACCCGCACATCGAGATAGATACTCTGTCGCAGGTTGGTATCGTGTTAATACATCCATTGGTAATAAGATTGATCCACCTCGTTAACCGGTGGGTTTATTGAGTTAGGAAATGATTATGTCTGCTGTGTTACCCCGCTTGTACTCTTTTCGCCGCTGTCCTTATGCCATGCGTGCACGATTAGGATTAGTATTTGCTGAGTTACAGGTGGAATTGCGCGAGATAGTACTTAGAAACAAACCCGAGCAAATGTTGGCCATTAGTCCAAAAGGAACCGTGCCTGTGCTCGAACTGTTAGCTAAAGACGACGCTAACTCTGTTGTGATTGAAGAAAGCCGAGAAATTTTAGAATGGGCGCTTAAGCAAAACGACCCACAAGGCTTATTAAGCGTTAAGCCTAAGAAAGCCAATGCCTTAATTGATCAAAACGATAACGAATTCAAACAATGGCTCGACCGCTATAAATACGCCGACCGCTATCCAGAAATGACAGAGCTAGAATACCGACAAAAAGGCGAAGCGTTTTTACAGGTGCTAGAAGCGTTACTGACAAACAACAAGTACTTGTTGGGAAGTAACATCAGCATGGCCGATATAGGCATCATGCCATTTGTACGCCAGTTTGCCCACGTTGACCGTGACGTATTTTATAGCCTGCCCTACCCACACTTACAGCGATGGCTAAAAGACTGGCTAGAGCATCCGTTGTTCAAAAAAACAATGGTGAAATACAGCCCTTGGCAAGAAGGCGATGAGTTAGTTGTGTTTCCAAGTTAATCAAAATGCATCCTGCCATGATGTGCAGGATGCGGTTGTAATACTGTGCAGAGATGGACGCAACTACTCTTCGTCTATGCCTAAGTCATTCCAAATAGCATCGATACGTGCGGTGACTTCTGGGTCTTTGACAATGGGCGTGCCCCACTCACGATCGGTTTCACCCGGCCATTTATTGGTGGCATCCATCCCCATTTTTGACCCTAGTCCTGATACAGGCGAAGCAAAATCGAGGTAGTCGATAGGCGTATTGTCTATCAGAGTGGTATCACGCGTTGGGTCCATACGAGTAGTAATGGCCCAAATCACATCTTCCCAGCTGCGTACATCAACATCGTCATCGACCACAATCACGAATTTTGTGTACATAAACTGACGTAAAAACGACCAAATACCCATCATTACGCGCTTGGCATGACCAGCGTATTGTTTCTTCATGCTCACAATAGCCATACGGTATGAACAGCCTTCAGGCGGTAAGTAAAAATCGACAATTTCTGGAAACTGCTTTTGTAAAATAGGCACAAAGACTTCGTTTAATGCCACCCCTAATATGGCAGGCTCATCCGGTGGACGACCTGTATAAGTGCTGTGGTAAATAGGGTCTTTGCGGTGTGTGATACGTTCAATGGTAAACACAGGAAAACTGTCGACTTCATTGTAGTAACCGGTGTGGTCACCATAAGGGCCTTCATCGGCCATTTCGTCGGGGTAAATAAAGCCTTCCAGTACAATCTCAGCCGAAGCCGGCACCATTAGGTTATTACCAATACTCTTTACCAGTTCGGTTTTGCTGTCGCGTAATAAGCCAGCAAAGGCGTATTCGCTTAAGGTGTCGGGTACAGGCGTCACTGCCCCTAAAATGGTGGCTGGGTCGGCACCTAACGCGACAGACACAGGGAAAGGTTCGCCCGGATACTTGTCTTGCCATTCTTTGAAGTCTAAAGCCCCACCACGGTGGCTTAACCAGCGCATAATCACTTTATTCTTAGCAATGACCTGCATACGGTATATGCCTAAGTTATGGCGGTCTTTATGCGGCCCTTTGGTAATCACTAGTGGCCAAGTAATAAGTGGAGCAGCATCGCCCGGCCAGCATTGCATGACAGGAATGGTACTTAAGTCGACATTGTCGCCTTCAATGATGATGTCTTGGCATGGAGCTTTTTTAACTTCTTTCGGCCCCATAGTGAGTACCTTTTTGAAGATAGGCAGTTTTTGCCAAGCGTCTTTCATGCCTGAGGGTGGCTCTGGTTCTTTTAGGAACGCCAGTAACTCACCAACACCGCGCAGTGCTGTAACAGACTCTTCACCCATGCCCATAGCCACACGCTTAGCGGTACCAAATAAGTTGGCCAGTACCGGCATGTTATAACCGACAGGGTTCTCAAATAGTAATGCTGGGCCGCCCGCACGTAAGACACGGTCGGCGATTTCGGTCATTTCTAAATGAGGGTCAACAGGGTGGCTAATGCGTTTTAACTCACCCTGTTTTTCTAATTGTTTAATAAAGTCACGTAAGTCGACGTATTTCACGTTAGTGTCCAATGCTTAAACTGATGCCGCTATGATAGCAGCCAAAAGCGGATAAAACAGATATAATCGCCTACCTTTCATTGCTGCGAGATTCCTTATGCAAGCCAAAAGTATGATTCAATTTGCCGCCATACTTGGTTTGTCTGGTGTGGCGTACGGCGCCTTTGGTGCCCATGCCTTGAAAGGCGTATTAACCGCTCAGCAGCTAGGCTGGTGGGCAACAGCCGTACAGTATCAATTAGTGCATGCGGTTGCGCTGTTGGTGCTAGGAGTATGGCAGCTGCAACAACCACAAAAATGGCTTAGCTTAAGTGCGTGGTTTATGGTGATAGGCGCTCTGTTCTTTTGCGGTAGCTTATACACTATGGCGTTAACAGACATTCGTATATTCGGCGCTATTACCCCTATTGGCGGTAGCAGTTGGTTAATTGGCTGGGCACTTTTGATAGTGGCAGGTCAAAAAGTTAAACAAACTAAATAGGTTTCCTGTGACAGAAGAACAATCTCCACAAACAGACACGCCAGAAGAAAAAAAGACGTTTCGTCGTGGCATTAAAAGCTTTGTTATTCGTGCAGGGCGCTTAACCAAAGGTCAAGAAGGTGCATTAGAGCGACAATGGCCAAAAATGGGTTTAGAGTTAGACCAAGGCCCTCTCAATATTGCTGAAGAATTTGGGCGCAATGCTCCTGTCGTGCTTGAAATTGGTTATGGCATGGGACAAAGCTTGGCGGCTATGGCTAAGGCTGCACCTGAAAAAGACTTTATCGGGGTTGAGGTCCACCTGCCTGGTGTGGGGTCGCTCTTACACTTAGCTGAAGAAATGGGTCTAACCAATCTGCGTACTTACAAAGACGATGCTATTGAAGTATTAAAACTGCTGCCCGATGAAAGCCTAGATTGTGTTCAGCTATTCTTTCCAGACCCTTGGCATAAAAAGAAGCATAACAAGCGTCGAATCGTTCAGCCTGAGTTTGCACAAACTATTCGTCGAGTGTTAAAGAAAGGCGGTATCTTCCATATGGCGACCGACTGGGAGCCCTATATGGAGCATATGCTAGAAGTGATGGATGTGGCCGAAGGTTATGAAAACGTTGCTGGTAAAGGCAACTGTGTACCACGTCCAGAAAGTCGCCCACTAACTAAATTTGAATTACGCGGCGAGCGTAAAGGGCATGGTGTGTGGGACTTAATGTTTCGCTCTGTTTAGTTTTAAACAGAGCTTAATAAAACGTATTAAATTTAGAAGCGGCTGGTTAGGCCGCTTTAAACCGCTTAAGTCTTAGTGCGTTCGTCACAACAAATACACTCGACATAGCCATAGCTCCCGACGCTAACATAGGGGACAACAGAATTCCCCAAGCCGGATAGAGAACCCCAGCCGCTACTGGAATCAACAGAATGTTATAGGCGAACGCCCAGAACAAGTTCTGACGAATATTACGTAGTGTTGCTGAGCTAATACGGAAAGCATTGCTGACCGAGGTTAAGTTAGTGTTCATCAGAACTACATCGGCAGCTTCTATGGCAACGTCTGTACCGGAGCCAACGGCTATGCCCGCATCCGCCTCTGCTAGAGCTGGCGCATCGTTAATACCATCTCCAACAAAAGCCACTTCACCAAAACGCGCACGCATTTCTTTGATTTTCTCGACCTTACCTTCCGGTAATACACCCCCATACACTTCATCAATACCAAGCTGGCGGGCGATGGCTTCTGCTGTTTGTTGGTTGTCACCAGAAATCATCGCGGTTTTTAAACCAGCAGCGTGTAACGCGCTAATGGTTTGCTTGGCGCTGTCGCGAATTGGATCGGTAATAGCCAAAAGAGCAACTGGTTGGTTGTCGACTAGCATAAATAAACGGGTTTTGCCGTCATTAGCCAATGCCTGAGCTTGTTTGTTGAGCTCGGCATTATCAATGCCTAGGGAGCTTAAAAGTACGTCACCACCTAGCGCAATTTGCTTCCCATCTAATTGTGCCTGTACGCCTTTACCAGCCGTGGCAGTAAAATGTTCAACCGACTGTAGACCAAGATTACGTTCAGCAGCCGCCCCTAAAATTGCTTGTGCCAGCGAGTGTTCAGAACCTTGTTCAACACTTGCAGCCCAGCTTAATACTTGATCTTCGCTGTACTGTGCCAGTGTGATGATATCGGTAAGGGTGGGCTTGCCTTCAGTGAGAGTACCGGTTTTATCAAAGGCCACCATTTTACATTGGTTCAAGGTTTGTAAAGCATCGCCTTTATGGAACAGAACCCCCATGTCGGCTGCTCGCCCCGTACCGACCATAATAGAGGTGGGAGTAGCCAACCCCATGGCGCAAGGGCAAGCAATAATAAGAACGGCAACAGCATTGACGAGTGCCATTGTCAGTGCTGGTTCAGGTCCAAAGAATAACCAGACGGCAAAGGTCAGCGCAGCCATTAGCATAACAATAGGCACAAACACATTAGTGACTCTATCGAGCAACGACTGAATAGGCAGTTTAGCCGCCTGGGCTTGCTCTACCATGTTAATAATTTGTGCTAAACGAGTATCTTTACCCACATGAGTGATTTTAACGGTGAGTGCCCCGGTACTGTTTAACGTGCCACCGGTGACCAGGTCATTGACGCCTTTGCTTACCGCTAGAGGTTCACCAGTCAGCATAGATTCATCGACTAAGGATTCGCCTTGAGTAATGATACCGTCTAGAGAGATACGTTCGCCTGGACGAATAATAATTAAATCGCCAACGGTAAGGCTGTTAATATCCACTTCTTCGGTTTTATCTCCGACCAGCTTTCGTGCGGTCTTTTCTTGCAGGCTTAATAAGCGTTGTACGGCCTCACCCGTTCTGCCTTTTGCTCGCGCTTCTAATAAGCGACCAAAGAGAATTAAGGTAATAATGACGGCCGCCGCTTCAAAGTAATAATGACGAGACTCTTCGGGCACTATATTGTCGCCAAAGGTAACCACCGTTGAAAATAGCCAAGCAGCACCACTACCAAGGGCTACCAAAGAGTTCATTTCTGGTGCGCGTCGGGCAATGGCAGGTATACCAACTTTAAAGAATCGCCAACCTGGGCCAACTATAATGGCTGTGGTGAAAGCAAACTGAATAAGGCCGTTGTAAAAATCACCAAGATGGGTAGCAATCCATGTGCCTAAGCCCATATGTTCACCCATGCCTAAGATAAACACTGGCAGCGTAAGAATGGCTGCAATCCATAAGTCACGCTTAAGCAGCTGGATTTCATGCTCTTTTTGTTCGGTTTTATCGTCATGATCTTCCGATACTGGCTGCGCATCAAAACCACTGTCTTTAACCGCTTGCAGCAGCTGCGGTATATCGATGTTGCCAGCAAAGGCTTTTACATAAGCTTTTTCATTAGCGAGGTTCACTGTGGCTTCAATAACACCAGGTAAGGCGATTAAGGCTTTTTCTACTTTGCCAACACAGGAGGCGCAACTCATGCCAATAATATCGATTTCAAACTGGTCGTAATGAGAGGTATAGCCCAACTCATCTAGGGCTTGTTGCAGCGCAGTACTAGAAAAAGAAGCCGGTGCATTAATATCGGCTTTTTCAGCCGCTAGGTTGACGTTAGCTTGTACACCATCGATTGCATTGAGTTTTTTGTCGACTTTATTCACGCACGAGGCGCAACTCATACCGCTGATGGGTAAATTTATTTTGACAGTTTGGTTACTAGCCATAAGTAACTCCTAATTATATTTCACTAGAAATTATTCCTAATAACTATCATGATAGACCCTGTACCTAAGTACGGAGTCAAGTGTTGTGTTTACTATAGGAAAATTTGCTGAGGCAGGTGGTGTGGGCGTTGAAACCATTCGCTTTTACCAGCGCAAAGAATTATTGGCTGTGCCAGAAAGTAGCCAAGGTGTGCGCCGCTACGGTGAGGAAGATTTACGCCGTTTAAAGTTTATACGTAAGGCACAAACTGCCGGATTTACGCTCGACGAAATTAAAGAGCTGTTAAGTTTGGATGCAAGTCATGACCGTGCCAGAGCCAATGAAATGGCACTGGCACGAATTAAAGCGTTGGATATAAAAATTGCAGAGCTTCAGCAGGCACGTAACTCTCTGGCCAAGTTATCTGAGCAATGTTGTCATACCCGACAAGGCTTATGCCCTATTTTAGAGGCGTTTGGGGTGTAGTAAATGCTTACTCGGCACCGGCTGATTGTAGAGCCTTTACGTAATCGGCAGAACGACCATGGGTAGCAATGTATTGCAGAATGGTCTGCCCGTTTGAGTTTTTAGCGTTAATATCTGCGCCTTTTTGTTTGAATAAGGTTAAAAAACGGGCGTAAGTGTCAGGTAACATAAATTGATACGCGTAAACCGCTACATCAAAATCTTTATCGTTACGCTTACCTGCGCTTGAGCGTGGTTCTAAAAAACGCTCAATCATTTCATCGGTCCACTCGGTAAAGTACTCGGGAGCCTTATCTTTTGCCATGCTCAAAATCCTCAAATCTAAATTTTCTAGGGTGAAACATACTGGAATTCTAAAAAAACTCTAATATATCTTTTGCATAAGGTTATAAGTAGAGTTGTTCTTATAACGCCTTTTGAGTTTTCAGAAGAAAAAAGTCGTCATGTTTAGTGGTTGTAATTAATGAGTAGCGGAAGATAAAAAAGCATTTAATTGAGCTGCGTCTATTGTTTGTATCATTAGGCACAGTTTTAGAATAAAAAACTGATACATATCAAATAGAGCTAAGTTACTTCGGTAAAGAATGCCCGTGTTCTCCCCAGAAGGGGTAATTATTACGGAGTAAATTATGCGAACTCAATTATTAGCATCGACTATTTTAGCGTTATCAGTTGCAGCCCCTAGTGTAATGGCGCACGAAGCCGGCGATATATTAGTACGCGCTGGGGTTGTTACAGTAACAACCAGTGAAAGCACATCGGGGGTAGTAGTTGATCGTAGTAGTGTTCCAGCTGTACCAGCAGGAACGAACCTAGGCGGTGAAGCAACTCTCAATAACAACACTCAATTAGGCTTAAACTTTGCTTATATGCTGACCGACAAGGTGGCTGTAGAGTTGTTAGCAGCAACACCTTTTGAACACGATGTTGCCATTAATGGGACAGGTGCAGTTGATGGTTCGCTAGGTAAAGTAAAGCATTTACCACCTACCCTAAGTGCAGTGTACTACCCACTTGAATCGAGCTCGGTATTTCAGCCTTATGTAGGTGTGGGTGTGAACTACACTTGGTTTTTTGATGAAAAAGTGACCTCTGGTGCTAAAGCCGGTGATAACGCAGCAGACTTTCCACTAACAAATCTAAAAGTTAAAAACTCTTGGGGTTGGGCAGCGCAAATTGGTGCAGACTACATGCTGACTGAAAACATAATGCTAAACGGTCAAATTCGTTATATCGACATTGATACCGAAGCAACGGTGGATGTAGCAGGCGGCGCGGCGCATGCTGTTGTGGATGTGGATATTAAACCGGTCGTGTACATGGTGGGATTAGGCTACAAATTTTAATAGCCTATAAAAAACTAAAGCCGCACATTGTGCGGCTTTGGGGTCTTGCTAATGAACTTGTTGTTATTAGTAAACAGGCTTATGCCGTTCTTATTATTATTGTTGTTCACAGCTAAAGCTGCGCACTCATAACAAAAAATTCTTCTTACCAGCGTTTGTTATTTTTATTATTCGCTTGGTGTTCGGCCTCTTTTTATTTTTGTTGTTTGGCCTGAGTCACTTTTTATTTTTATTATTTGTCACTCTTGTCTTATATAATGCAGATAGCGTGCCAACTTTTGAAAACCCTTTAAAATCAATGAGTTACGAGGATGGGTTGATTTTATGCAATTTCATCAGAGTGAAAGTGTTACCTAAGTTCACAGTTCGGTAACACTGTTTGAGTAGGGGTAGGCGCAGTGTGGGGTGCAAGGTAACGTTAGTAACGTAGCTTAAGTACTTGATATAAGGTGTTTAAGTGAGGGGTTTCTACATTATGCTGTTTAGCATAACCCACTACACTGCCAACTAAAGCTTCCAGCTCGATGTGGTTTCCACGCAAATAGTCTATTGCCATGCTGGTTAGGTAGGGAGGCATATTTTCAGTCGTGGCGATGTTGGCATCAATTAGCTCATCGTAGAGTTCGTATCCTTCTGCACGACCTGTGGCTATTACCTCTGCCATAATATTTCGAATAAGCTGAACAGACTCTGGTGTTGAGAGCATTTTCCCTGTGTCTGCACCGTTGGTGACTACCGATAGTGGGTTGAAGCTGGCATTCCAAATACTTTTCTTCCAGCGCTCTATGTTTATATCTTGGCAAACTTTAACTTTAATACCGGTGGTATTAAGTGTGTCGGCAAAAAACTGGCATTCTTGTCCGCCATTTTGCAGGTAGTCGCCAATAATCATATTTCCATAGGAGCTATGTTGAATATGGCCTTCTTTAGTACGAGTTGAGCCAACAAAAGCAACACAGCTAATGAGTGTATTGGTTGGAAACGCTTCAGCGAGTGGGATTTCAATATCTAAGCCGTTCGCTATAAGGCAAATCTTGGTATTAGGCCCCACAACAGGCGCTAATAACTTTGGTAGATTAGTGGTTGAAAGCATTTTAATAGCGATCAATAGCCAATCGGCAGTCCCTGCGTCAGCCGTATTTGAATATACGTTTGAAGGTTTAAATGATAGGTCACCTAAATGACTATCAATGGTAACACCATGCTCTTTAATTACTTGGTAGTCAGAGCGAGCAACCATGTCGACTTGCCAACCAGCTTTATGAAGCAAAGCACCATAAAGGCTGCCAATGCCTCCGCTGCCAATGACTAAAACTTTATGTGACATGGTGCCTCCTAAGGTGTGTTTAGTTGATTAAGCATAGCATGGGATGCTTATTAATCATCTGCTGTTTCTAATGCTTCCGTGAGTTCCATCCACTCCATCTCAACGTTTTCTAATTCAGACTTTAATTGAGCCTGATTGTGTAAGAGTGTTTGTAGTTCATCTTTTCTGCTGGCTTCATACAGGCTAGTGTCTGCCATTGTTTCTTCAATAGCATCCAGTTGAGTTTGCAGTTTTTCCATCTGTTTTTCCGCAGCTTGCTGCTTTTTGCGCAGAGGTGCTAAGCGCTGACGTTTTTCGGCTTCAAGACGCTTTTGTTCTTTGCGGTCGATGGTTGGCTTGCTAGGTGTAGCAGCGGCTGGTGTCTCTTGTTCTTGCGGTCGCTGTTGAATGTAGGCGTGATAGTCGTCTAGGTCGCCATCAAAGGTGGTGACTTTGCCTTGGTCAACCAGCCAATATTCATCCACGGTAGATTTTAATAAGTGACGATCGTGACTCACCACAACAATAGCACCTGGAAAATACTGCAGTGCCATAGTTAACGCGGCACGCATTTCGATATCTAAGTGGTTAGTGGGCTCGTCCATAATCAATAGATTAGGTGTTAGCCAAGCAACACAGGCTAAAGCCATTCGTGCTTTTTCGCCACCAGAGAAAGGTGCAATAACTTCTAGAGCCTTGTCACCATGAAAGCCAAACCCGCCTAAAAAGTTACGAATCTCTTGTTCGGAAGCCTCTGGACGTAGTCGTTGCAGTAATAATAAGCCTGATGCCTCGGTGTCTAGGGCTTCCAGCTGGTGCTGTGCAAAGTAACCAATGCGTAAGTGCTCGCCATCGTTACGCTCACCGGAGAGCATCGGAATTTCATTGCAGAGTGTTTTTAATAAAGTAGATTTCCCCGCACCATTAGGACCGAGTAATCCAATGCGGTGGCCAGGCACTATCGAAAGTTTTACGTTGGGTAAGATAACGGTGTCACCGTAGCCTAGATCGGCATTTTCGATGGCCAGTAATGGAGCCGACATTTTATCGTGGCACGGAAATTCAAACTGGAAGGGAGAATCCACGTGCGCGGGAGCAATGAGCTCCATGCGTTGAAGTTCTTTCAAACGGCTTTGAGCCTGCTTTGCTTTTGTGGCTTTGGCACGAAAGCGAGCCACAAACTTTTCAATCTCTGCAACACGCTCTTGTTGTTTTTCGTATTGGCTTTGTTGTTGGGCCAGTTTTTCAGCACGAATACGTTCATAAGCACTGTAGTTACCAGGGTAAAGAGTCAGCTGTTGTTGGTGAAAGTGCACAATATGACTGGCAACAGAGTCAATAAAATCACGGTCGTGAGAGATAAAGATCAACGTTCCCTGATACCCTTTTAACCATTGTTCTAACCAAAGCGTGGCTTCTAAATCTAAGTGGTTAGTGGGTTCGTCGAGCAGTAACAGGTCTGATGGCATCATTAAAGCGTTGGCTAGATTCAATCGAATGCGCCAGCCCCCAGAGAAGCTATTGACTGGCTTGTTGAGCTCATCTTGCGAAAAGCCTAAGCCGTGAAGTAGCTGCTGAGCTTTAACGGGTACGTTATAGCCTTGGTGATTATCCATTTCACTTAGCCAGTGAGCTAGATCGTTATCATTGGCGGCATTCGCAATTTTTTGCTCAAGATCTCTGAAAATAGAATCGCCATCCATAGTGTAATCTAAGGCTGTGCGATTACTTGCATCCACCTCTTGGCGCATATGTGAAATACGCCACTTAGGCGGCATATTGAGTTCGCCAGCGTCCAAGCCTAATTCGCCGGTTAGTAATGCAAATAGAGAAGACTTACCAGCCCCGTTAGGGCCAATAATGGCAATTTTTTGACCGTCGTTAATACGAATACTGGCATCTTTTAATAGCGTGTTAATGCCGCGCTGTAAGGAAATCTTATTGAGTTCTATCATAGGGTTGGCTTGAGGCTTAGGCTCTTAAGTCAGGAGGCTTGGTGTTCGATCAGTGATTCTAATATACTGAACCCTTTGTACCAAATGTATTGTTATGACAAGCAGCAATCAAAATAATGCCTTATGGCAATTTATGCTTAACCTATATGCCAAAGATGGTGTTAAAGAATTGTGTCTGGGTGCTCAAAATGAGCATGGCATCGATGTGCTGCTACTGTTAATGGATGCCTGGCTACAACAGCAACAATGCGCTTGGCCCGACAAGGATGCGCTGCAAGATTATATCGAGTGGCGTGAACAAATGATTGTGCCCTTACGAGCATTGCGTATGATTCTTGCCAAAGACGAAGAGCCCTTGCGTACTCAGCTATTAACCGCCGAGCTAAGCGCTGAAAAACAAGGCGTACAGCTACTGTTTGATGCTCAAGCTAATAGTGTAACGGTAAGCTCTGATGCGTTTTTAGATAAAGACTTTATTTATGTACAGCCAGGTCTTGCCAATGCTCAAGAGTTCTATGTGCTATTTACTCAAACGCTGAGCAGTTTATAACTTACCTTCTTTTTTCATTGTTTGCTCATCAATCCAACGAATGAGCTTTTCCCATTCTTTTTTATCTTTACGAGGAACGTTAGCAAGATCAGCAAGGCCGAGTCCTTGTTCGCTGGCATGTACGTAGTATTGGGTGTCTCGTAATGCGGCAATAAAAGGAATGCTAAGAGTGGCTAAAAATCGTTCTAATTTACCGTAAATAATAGTGTTTTTTCGTACTCGGTTAGCAACCACAGCAATGGGCTTGGGTTTCATCCGATATGAGTATGACAGCAAGATGTCTTTAATAAAGTACGTCACCGCACGAATATCGATGGAAGATGGGATTACTGGAATAAGTATAATATCGGCATGCTGGACGAGATCAGACAGTTCATTGCCCGCTAACCCTGCTGGTGTATCTAAGATAACACGTGATGTACCTGCAGGGACGCGTAAGCTCCAGCTTCGAGTCATGGCTGTAGGATTAGTTCGTTGTGCGACTGACACACCGTGAATGTTTGGGTGTTGCTCGTCACGCTCTTTCAGCCAATCGATGGAGGAGTACTGAGGGTCGTAATCAATAATGGCGGTTTGCTGACCACTTTTAGACAAGAAGCTGGCAAGGTTTGTCGCAAGAGTCGTTTTTCCACAGCCACCTTTAGAGTTAGCAATCATGATACGAACAGGTGCCTGTGTTTGGACAACGCGTGAGCGCTCCCCTGATGAGGGGGTGTCTGAAGTAGTTGAGCTGCTTGCACCGGTAGTATTATTTATTGCCATAGGAAGTATATTAATTTATACCCTTGTACTGGATTGTTTTTTAATTAGTTTTTTAGGGAGTTCTTCTATGTTAAGGATAGCACTAATTCTAATGTTGTTAGGTGGAATAATTACAGCCACCTTGTATACAGAGAATCTACAAAGAGTATTCTCGTTTACTAAAAAAGTGAGTACTCAGCATCAGCTACGCAAAAGCGCAGAGCAAGTCTATTACAAGTGGCAGGATGATCAAGGACATTGGCATATGTCTGACACCGTACCTGAGGGTATAGAGGCAACTCGAGTGCTTGTCGACACGACAGCCAATATTATTCCAAAAATAAATGTTTCGGCAGCAGAAATCAAAGAAAGCAGCGAGTTTACGCCACAGCCGGCAGTGGGAGTTCCTATGACTACTAACCCGCTACAGGTGCCAGAATTAATCGATCGGGCGAAGGATGTTGAAAGGCAGCTGCAAGAGCGACAGCTGAACTTGGAAAAGGCTCTGCGCTAACAGAGCCTGAACGACTTACTTTTTAACTGGACGGGTTTTAAATAGCGCAAAGACAGTGGCGGCGGTAAAACCAATAAACCAAAGTCTTAGCCATTCGGGCATGCTCAGGCCCCAGAAATTCCAACTCACTTCAGCGCAGTTACCATCGCCTTGCAGCATGATCGTTAGAAGCTCATTGAGAGGTAGCGTTTTCATCATGTGTTCAAAACTTGGGCCACATTCTGGTACATCTTCGGGTGGCAAACCTTGCATCCAGACGTGATGATCAGCTGCCCACCAGCCAAAAATAGCCGCTGCCAAGGTAAATAATAAAGCGATTCTTAGAGGCCAATTAGGCTGTTGTCCGGCTTTAGGGTGTAAAATGAATGCAAGTAAAAAACCGACACCGGTTAAAACAGTCGCTAAACGTTGAACCATGCATAAAGGGCAAGGATCTAAAAAGAGCGCATATTCAAAGTAATAAGCTGCTGCCATTAAGCCAACGCAAGAAAGGAATCCTGCAGCGTAGCCATACCGTAATGATAGGTTGTTGAGCATAAATCACTCCAATTCTTTTTATGAGCACCCCTGCTTGCTGCAGTGTAACGCTAACAAGAGCTATTATTTTTTATAGAAAACAAGTCAATCGGTTAGTTCATTGTTTCACGTGAAACTAACGCTTTGAATATTCGGCTAAATACTCAGCAAAGCTTAGAGTATCGCTTTCTTCAATATGGCGCTGTTCATCAAGTGACTGCTGTGCAAGCTCTTCCCATTTTTTAGTGATATCGGCACCCAAGGGCTCGCTCAGTGTTTTCTTATGCTGCATGGCCTGCAACAAAGTGAATTTACCGTATTCCATGCCAGTGTCTTCTAATTGACGCAATACCTGCGCTGAGGGCGTTAAGCTACTGTCGGCAAGCTTCAGCTTCTGCTGATTCAAAGCGTCTGTATGGAAAGTAGTATTGCTGGCTTTATCCATGAGCACTGCCAGCTCTTTCATTTCATTTAAGACATCTAGGCCCCATTGTTGCAGGCTGATAGATTCATCACCTTTGGCTAGCATTAAACCTGGGCGGCGACCTTCAAACACTGTTTTCGATTGGTTGTCTTTGATTTGTTGGTATTCTTTATTGGTGATTTCAGCGCTTTCAGACAGCAGACACCAAGTTAAAAATAGATCAAAAAACGCCATTTGCGGTACATCAATCCCTAGCGGCATAAAGGGGTTGAGGTCGGTATTACGTACTTCGATATACTCAACGCCGTATTTTTCTAGTGATTGCAGTGGTTTTTCATCGCCTTTGCTTACGCGTTTAGGGCGAATATCACTGTAGTACTCATTTTCAATTTGTAACAGGTTAGTGTTGAGTTGCTTGTAGACACCATCTTCACCTTGAACGCCAATGTCTTCGTAGCGTGCTACTGGCTGCTTGATCGCTTTAGATAGAGTTTCTATATAGCTTGATAAAGTATTGTGACATACCTTTAGCTCGGACTGAGCGTTGTTTTGATAGCCTAAATCACTCATGCGCAATGAGGTGGCATAAGGCGCATAAAGGGTGTGTTTATGTAAAGTATCTAGGTTGTGCTTGCGACCCTCTAAGAAAGTACTGCATACAGCAGGAGACGCACCAAATAAATACAACAACAACCATGAATGGCGGCGGAAGTTGCGAATTAAATCGAAGTAGCGCTTAGAGGTATAATCTTTGAAAGGCTCATCGTTGCCTTCATGTTTTTGCAGCTCTACCCATAATGCTTCAGGGATAGAAAAGTTATAGTGAATACCGGCAATGCATTGCATGATGCGACCATAGCGGTGCCATAACCCCTGGCGGTAAACATTTTTAAGTTTGCCTACATTAGACGTACCGTATTGAGCGATAGGTACGCTCATTTCACCCTGTACTATGCACGGCATAGAGTTTGGCCAGATGAGCTCGTCATCAATACGCTTATAAGTAAAACGATGGGCGATATCTAGGTGCGCCAATGCTTCATGAGCACTTTGGTACACAGGTGTAATAAACTCTAGTAAGGCTTCGGAGTAATCGGTAGTGATATAAGGGTGAGTCAGCGTAGAGCCTAGGGCTTCAGGGTGAACTCGCTGGCTGATTATGCCTTTAGGAGAACAACGTAACCCCTCTTTTTCAATGCCTCGGTTAAGCTGATTAAGCAAGGCTAGGTTAGCGGGATTAGAAAATAAAGACAGAGCGTTCTGATAATTAGCCAAAGCAATCTCGGTATAAAGCTGGAAATAATAAGATTATAGAGGGAATGGCAGCGTTATGAAACGGATAAAGGTAGGCACTCACTGTTCCGCTGTGAAAGCGAAACAATAAGTGACTGCTCGTAGTATTGCTTAACGCCTAGTTAATTACTTCTTTGCTTTCGCAAATGCAGCAGCTAAGGCACCCGCCATTGCCCCTTGCGGTTGAGCGCTTTGCTTGTTGCCAAAGTGACGTTGTTGGCTTTGGTTTGCTTTGCGTTGCGGTCTTTCCCCAGGCGTGCGTTCGTTGGCCTTTTGCTCAGCGTCATCGCTTAAGCGCATAGAAAGCCCAATACGTTTGCGTGGCACATCCACTTCCATTACCTTCACTTTGACAATGTCACCGGCTTTAACCACGTCACGCGGGTCTTTTACAAAACTGTCTGAAAGCGCTGAAATATGCACTAAACCGTCTTGGTGAACACCCACATCCACAAAGGCACCAAAGGCAGCAACGTTAGTAATAACGCCTTCTAACACCATGTTTGGTTTTAAATCTTTAATGTCGTTAACGCCTTCTTTGAACTCTGCAAAGGTAAACTCAGGGCGCGGGTCACGACCGGGCTTTTGTAATTCGTTAAGAATGTCTTTCACGGTAATAACACCGGTTTTTTCATCGGCAAACTCTTCGGCGTTCACGGCTGTAAGCAATGCGCTGTCGCCAATAAGGCTTTTAATATCACGCTCGTACTGCTTAGCGATTTTTTCTACCACAGGGTAAGACTCTGGGTGAACCGCCGAAGCATCGAGTGGGTTTTTAGCATTCATAATGCGTAAGAAACCAGCGGCTTGTTCAAAAGTTTTTTCACCCAAACGAGGTACCTTGAGTAAGTCTTTACGGCTAGTAAAAGCACCGTTGGTATCACGGAAAGCAATAATGTTAGACGCTAACGTAGCATTTAAGCCCGACACATGGGTTAACAAGGGTGCGGAAGCGGTGTTTAGGTCTACGCCCACGGAGTTCACACAGTCTTCCACTACCGCATCCAAAGAGCGTGCTAATTGGTTTTGGTTAACGTCGTGCTGGTATTGGCCCACACCAATGGATTTAGGTTCAATTTTAACCAGTGCTGCTAATGGGTCTTGTAAGCGGTGCGCAATAGACACCGCACCACGAATGGTGACGTCTAGGTCTGGGAACTCTTTAGAAGCCAATTCAGAGGCTGAATAAATAGAAGCGCCGGCTTCGTTTACCACTATTTTTTGTACTTGCTTGGCGTTGAATTTCTTCAGCATATCGCCAACGAATTTATCGGTTTCACGACTACCGGTACCGTTACCAATGGCAATTAACTCGACCTTATGCTTTTCAATCAAGGCCATTAATATGGCTTCCGATTCAGCGAAGCGGTTTTGCGGCGGCGTTGGGTAAATGGTGCTGTGGTCTAACACTTTACCGGTACCATCCACTACCGCTACTTTTACGCCGGTACGCAGGCCTGGGTCGAGGCCGATGGTGGTTTTACTGCCTGCCGGTGCGGCTAACAGCAAGTCTTTTAGGTTGTCGGCGAATACTTTAATGGCATCGGTTTCGGCACGTTCACGCAGCTCACCTATAAGCTCGGTTTCTAAGTGCGTTAACAACTTAATGCGCCAAGTCCACTTCACCACTTCGTTCAACCATTTATCTGCCGCACGGCCTTGGTCTTTGATATTGAAATGATCGGCAATGATAGCTTCACAAGGGCTGCTGGCTAATTTGTCTTCTGGGTCAGTCGTGGCTAAAGAGAACGTTAAAAAGCCTTCGTTACGACCACGTAAAATAGCCAAAGCACGGTGGCTTGGTACTTTGCTTAACAGTTCATCGTGTTCAAAGTAGTCGGCAAACTTACTGCCGGCTTCTTCTTGGCCTGCTACTACACGTACAGACACACTGGCTTCACGCTGCATGAAGTTACGTAACTTGGCTAACAAGTTAGCGTCTTCCGAGAAACGCTCCATCAAAATATACTTAGCGCCATCTAAGGCTGCTTTGGTGTCGGCAATGCCTTTTTCAGCATCAACAAAGTTGTTGGCTTCTTCTTCAGGATGAAGGCTGGGGTTATCGAATAGCTTGTTTGCTAGTGGCTCTAAACCCGCCTCAATAGCAATTTGGCCCTTAGTTCGACGCTTAGGCTTGTAAGGTAAGTACAGGTCTTCTAAACGGGTTTTAGTATCAGCGCTTTCAATGTCACGCTGCAGCTCGGGGGTAAGCTTGTCTTGCTCGGCAATGCTTTTAAGAATAGTGGCACGGCGGTCTTCCATTTCACGCAAATAACGCAAACGCTCTTCTAAGGTACGTAGCTGGCTGTCATCTAACGAACCGGTCACCTCTTTACGGTAACGAGAGATAAACGGCACCGTGGCCCCTTCATCTAATAACGCTACTGTTGCAGCAACTTGTTGAGGGCGAATGTTTAATTCTTCAGCAATGCGTAAACCAATAGAATCCAAGAGCGTATCCTTTCTAAAGTGTTATAAAAATTTAGCGCAGAGTATAGCGGACACTGGCCTGAGAAGGAAAACGTATGATGCTAACTTGGTTTCTTTGTGATGCTTTAAAGCGTGGATGTTGCCGCGTAAAAACTGAAAGCCCTCCAGTGTTTATATCACTGGTCTAGGCATAAGGTATGAACGGTAATAATAAAATTCAACCTTGCTGCTGATAGCGCTCTTTCTGTTGTGCTCGTAAATTTATCGCTCACCTATTAAAACAGTGCAAGGAGAGCGTTATGAACATTCATATTAAATTTTTATTCGGCCTGGTTATCGGTTTTTCGCAGCTAGCTTGGGCA
>CALJVD010000049.1 GCA_937974825.1 uncultured Oceanospirillaceae bacterium
CCGCTTCTGCTACAACGGCTAACTGGTCTGCCCCAAACACACGGTCAAAGAATTGAATGTAGGTGGTTTGTGCTTGCCACACATCAAACTTATCGAAGCCGTCAATCACTTCGCCAACTAAAGAATCAACCTTAGCTTGATTAAGCGTTCCAGTCTTAAAGTCAGCAGGAGTTAAACCAAACTCTTTAATACGTTGTTGAAAGAAACGTGAATGGTCTGGAGCATCGTAAGGCACACCTGCGAAAATCAACTCAAAGGCGTTCCACTGCAATGGCAAGTCAGGACGGTAGCTAATTTCAGCGGATAGTGACGCGCCATTAGGCAAGCTGGTTGCCATACTGATACCCATCGTTTGGATATCTTCTGGGTAAGCAATTTGATACTCCATACGGTGATTACCCAACACTGCAGGACTATAAGGGTTATCTAACAGCTTACCGTTAATGTAAGGCATACGGCTATGTAAATTGGTGTAGTAGAAACCTAGCTCCATACCACCAAAAAAATCGGTATAAGTACGTAAAGCTACCCCGAACTGGCCATCATCTTTAGGTTCGCCGTCTTCAAAACGTTCCACAATGGTTGTATTTGGGAATTGGCCTTCATTTTCAGCTTCGGTATAAGTTAGCAACACAGGGCCACAACCATCGGCTACGAAGTCGATGGTAGAGAAGAATGTGCCACATGGGTCGGTACGGGTTTTTTCCCACTGCAACTGATAGAAGGCTTCTAACGTAGTGTTAGCGGTTAAACCAATAGAGGTGTAAGCCATATTGACCGGTAATAAGCCTTCTTTAATTTCTGCACCAGGGCGACGGAACGCCGAAGCGTCCACTGGGTTAATACTGCCCACACCGCCTTGGATAAAGGTGCTTTCACCCCAGCTTAATACCTGACGACCGACACGCACGTTTACAGGTGCGCCTGCCACATCAAAATCACCCCAAACAAAGGCGTCTAGAATTTCAGCGCCCTTACCTGCATAGGATTTAGTGGCATCGTTATATTCTTTAAAGCGTGGGGTTTCATCCATGATTACTTGGTCATACCAAGCACGTGCACGGGTAAAGGCACCGAAGTTTTTGTAACCTATTTCTAAGTCACCACTCCACTTAAGAACGTTTGAATACACGTCACCACGTTTGTAGTTCAAGGTGCCATCGTCGTAGTTATAGGAAGCACCTTCACCGTTAATGCCAAACTGCGCACCATTTTGTGGCATCACTTGGCCTGCATCGGGCTTTTCGGTACGCATTGATACGCCATAGCTGATGTTATTATCAATTTGTGCGCGTAACTCACCGAAGTTAAATTCGACTGCATTCGCACCTGACATTCCAAACATACCAGCGGCAGCAACTGCTAAAGACAGTTTTTTCATTTTTGTTATCTCGAATATTTTTTTCATTATTATCTCCAATATCCTTTAGCCGTGAGGCAGCGGATTACTCCGCTGGCTCTAGTACGCCTGTGTTATCAACATTAACGGCTTTACCTGCACTCAAAATAAAGCTACCAATTTGGCCGTATATCTCTGCAAAGGTATCTTGTGGATTTGCATTTGAGAACGTACTGTGATCGCCCGTACCCACACGCACATTGGCACGTATACCATCAGAATCTTGCTGTAGAGCACTGGCCGTTGACTGGTCATACTGAGTAGTAATACCTAGCAATTTAACCAGTGGGTCGGTACCCGCCAGGTAAGATTTAGCAGTCGCAACGGTTGCGTTTAATGCATTATTAGGCACCACTAAGTCTGGCTTAGCGTTACCCACACCACCAACGGCTTCGTAGCTAAGAATAGGAAGTGTTTGCATGTGCGGTGCAGATACAAAGTTAATTGGGTCGGCTGAATCCACCATGGCTTGCATCACACCGAAGAATTTTTCGATATCTGCAGAACCTTGCTCTAAGCCAGCTGCAGCTTGAAGACCAGGTAGAATTTTAGCACCACCAATAGACGGTGAGTTTTCTAACAACTTAACCACACCGCCGCCGCCGTTACCTAAAATAGCGCCTTGGATTTTAGGTAAGTTACCGTTAAACGCTTGAACGTCTGGATCGTTGTTCACCGCCACAAAGGTGGTACCAATAATGGCGCCCAAGGAGTGGCCTA
>CALJVD010000050.1 GCA_937974825.1 uncultured Oceanospirillaceae bacterium
AATAGAACCCCGCAAGTTGTAGGTCGTCCCTTTAGGGCGACGAATAGAACCCTAAAAGTTGTAGGTCGTCTCTGTTGATAATGAAAACTATCGAAAAAACTAAAAACTTACTCGCTAAGAAGCTTCACATACTCAGCAGGAACAGGCGCATCTAAATAAGCTAAGCCCAATAGATTTTGGTAATCCATACGGTCACAGCTGAATGGATCAGGCTTGGTTAGCTCTAAGCCATTTTTCTTATATAAGTCTTCTAACCAAAGAATGTAGAGGTTACCTGGCTCTAATACTAAGGCGGCACCGCCTGCGTCTGTGGTTACTTTAGACTCTAGTTCTTCTGGCATATTGAGTTCAAACACAACCGGTGTTTCGCCTTTTTGGAAATATAGGTTGCGGTTATGCGCAGTACGGTTTGCCCAGAAGTACGCTAATTCTTTACTTTGGGTCAGAAACAGAGGATCACGGTGCTTACTGGCTTCATGGCCAATAGTACCCATGGTTTCTAAATATTTTTTCATGCCCTCTAAGTCGCCAGTACCCACTAGGCCGACTTCTTGGATAGATTCAACCAAACCAGAAGATGTACCGTGATACCAAACACCATTGGTGGCGAAGCCAGAAGCCGATAAAAGCTGTTTTGCGTCTTGTAAAAAATCTGGAGTAGTAAATTCTTGCATATAAATATCCAAGTGCAGAGTTAGAAAAACCGTAAGTATACCAGTAATGGCATCATTCGATTAATGATTATATAGTGAAAGTCTGTAATACTCTGTTTGTTCTAAGACCAATAAAAATAAATAAGGTTAACCATGAGAATACTCACTACTGTTGTTAGTGCGGCTTTTGTTTTAGCTGCCAGTTTTAATATTCAAACCGCGTCTGCCAGTGCTACCGATACCGCTAGCCTAAAAGCTAAAGCGATGAACGCAAAATTACCGCGTGCTGAACGTGTCGAAGCCATTAAACAGCTGTACCCAGAATTACTAAGTAACAACCAAGAAAAACCCCATAAGATTTGTGTTTGGGACGTGGTCGGACGTTCGGGCCCTATTTTTGCTTCGGCAAAAGACCAACAAGCTCGCCTAATGGAGTTTGGTTTAAACGTAGAAATGTCTGCTTACACTAACGAAGGTGTGTTAAGTGAAGACTTACAAGCAGGGCAGTGTGATGCTGCTTTATTTACCGGTATTCGTGCTCGTACATTTAACAAATTTGCCGGTACAGTGGATGCTGTCGGAGCGATTCCTACGTCTGAACACATGAACCTACTGATGCGCGTTTTGGCAAGCCCACAAAACGCCGACAAAATGGAAGAAGGTAACTATGTTGTTATGGGAATGGCACCTATGGGAGCTGTTTACTTCTTTGTAAACGACCGCTCTATTAGCTCTATTTCTAAAGCGGCGGGTAAGCGTGTTGCCGTTATGGATTATGATTCTGTACAAACAGAAATGGTCTTAGGTTTTGGGGCTAGCCCAGTGCCTACCAGTATTGTAAACGCCGGTAGTAAGTTTAATAACCGCGTGGTTGATGTGTTGCCTTCACCATTAGTGGGCTATCACGTAATGGAGTTATACAAAGGTATAGGTGATAACGGCGGTATTGTGAACTATCCCTTCACGCAAATTACCTTGCAGCTTGTGGGGCGCAAAGATAAGTTTCCACAAGAAGTGGCTCAGTTAATTCGTGAAGATTTCTATAGCCGTTTCCAAGAAATTGAAGAAATGGTCGCTAAACAAACGGGTGATGTGCCTGAAAGTGTTTGGATTGAAATTCCAGACGAAGATAAAGCCGACTACCAAAGCGTTATGCAAGATGCACGTATTAAACTACGCGACCGCGATTACTACGACGGTAGCATGCTAACGTTGCAGCGTAAGGTTCGTTGTAAGTTTGAGCCGGCTCGCTCAGAGTGTACTAATCCGGTTGAGTAATTATTGTTAATTACTCTTCCCAAACAACACGCACCGGCTCGCCGAAGTCATCGTAGATAATTTTTTTACGGGGTTTCTTCGGTGTTGCTGGACGTGCTGATGACCTAGCACGATTTTGTTCTTTGCGCTGATCAATAGATTTAAGCGCATGATCCACAGGGGTGCGTTGTTCTTTGCCACCTTCAAACGTAAGAGCCTGACCATAGCGGCCATCCACTAGGCCAGAAGCACCGTGCGGCATCGCTTTTACTTCACCGCCTTGCTTTAGGAAGTCTTCAATCTCTTGTTCTAGTTGGTTACGAATATCGCGTTTTGTGGGGCGTTTTTTCATAGTTACAGTTTTAATTAAAAAACACTCTTAAGGAATTTTGATAGGTTTGGGTTAGTACTTGGTTAATATCTATCTCTTTAACTGTAGCAATCTTTTCAGCAATAAAGGGTAAATATTTTGGTGCGTTCTCGCGGCCACGGTATGGCGCTGGCGTTAAGAAAGGCGCATCGGTTTCTAATAGTAGGCTTTCTAATGGCGTTGCAGCCACTACTTCACGTACGTTATCGGCTTTATTAAAGGTAACAATACCATTAATGCCTAGGCAGAAGCCTAAGTCTACCGCTAGCTCTGCTAATTCTAAGCCAGAGGTGAAACTATGGATGACACCTTTTTTAGGCATTTGAGGTGCGTATTCTTTTAAAATAGCCATGCAGTCTTCGTCGGCTTCACGGGTGTGAATCACCACGGGAAGCTGTTGTTCGATGGCGATTTCTAGCTGTTTGCAGAAAGCGTTACGCTGCGGTTCACGAGGGCTATGCTCATAAAAATAGTCTAGACCAATTTCCCCAACGGCGACGACTTTCTTATTACCACAGTTTTCGCGCATAAATTGGACGGTGCTGTCTTCAAACAAGGTTGCTTCGTGCGGATGTACACCTAGGGTGGCGTATACGTCGTCAAACTGTTCGGCTAAGGCTAACGCATTAGGCATGTTGTTTGGTTCAACGCTAATGGTCATAAAGCGCTCTACACCAACGGCTCGAGCAGCCGCTAAAATCTCCTCAGCACTGCCCTCTTTTAGGTAGTCTAAGTGAAAGTGCGTTTCAATAATGGGGTGATCAAAAACAGGAATGTCGCGCTTTTTGCTCATAAGTAACCTAAGTAACACGGGTAAAGATGAGCATTGTACCAGTTTTTGTCATTTCAAGCGCACCGCAGGAAAAACGGCTGTTTTCCTGCGGTCGTAACATAGAACAATCAGAGTGCTTAGGCAGAGGCTTGCGCAGCTTCTTTTGCTTTGTTTCTGCGTATCCATACCACGCCCCAAAGCATACCTAAGATACCCGCTACGACAGAGCCGCAGAGCACGCCCAGTTTAGCGGCGTTTAATAGGTTGATGTCGCTAAAGGCGAGCATTGAGATAAAGATCGACATGGTAAAGCCAATACCTGCGAACAAGCTAACAAGGGTAATGCCGCCCCAGGTAACACCGGCCGGTAGCCGTGTCATGCCGAGTTTAACCGCTAGCCAACTTGCACCAATAATACCCGCAGGCTTACCTACTACGAGTGCAATAGCAACACCAGCGGTTACCCAGAGCGAGCCACCTTGAGTAAGGTCGATACCGTCTAGGCTAATACCTGCGTTAGCTAAGGCAAAAATAGGCATGACCAGAAACGCAACCCAAGGGTGAAGGACGGCTTGCATCCGAATAGCAGGCGGTACTATGTCACGTTGGGCGCGACGTAATTTTTCGATTGGGCCCATTAGGTCGTGTGGGGTGTCTTCTTTTAAGCGTTTTTCGACCAGTTCTTGGTTATAGCGTTGTATTTTTTCCAGCGGTGTTAGGTAGCTACGTGCACGAGTGACAGGGGTGAGTAAACCAAGAATAACACCGGCTAGTGTTGGGTGGGCGCCGGTTTTAAGAACACCAAACCACACAATAAAGCCCGGAATAACATAGCCCCAAGCGGAGTTAATACCCATGCGGTGTAATGCCAGTACCATTAAGATACCTGCAGCAATAAGGTAAAAGCCTGAAAGCTCAAGGCCGCTTGAGTAAAAGAGCGCAATAATAAGTACTGCAACAATGTCGTCGATAATGGCTAAGGCGAGTAAAAATACGCGAATATTGTGTGAAATACCGCTGCCCAGTAAAGCCAATAAACCCACCGCAAAGGCGATGTCAGTAGCAGTAGGGATTGCCCAACCAGCTTGTCTGCTTGCTTCTAGGTTAAACGAGAGATAAATAAGTGCGGGTAAAGCAACACCACCAATCGCAGCAGAGATAGGTAAGACTGCATCACGAATAGTGCTAAGCGATCCATTGTGAATTTCATAACGAACTTCCATACCAACCACTAAAAAGAAGAAGGTCATTAGGCCGTCGTTAATCCAGAAATGTAAGCTCTGTGAAACTTCAAAGCCAGCTATATTAAAGCCAAGGGTGCTATGCCAAAGGTCATGATAGCTAGATGAAAAAGAAGAGTTTGCCCAAACCATAGCGGCAATAGCCGTCAGTAGTAGGACGATGCCACTGCTCGCTTGAATATGAATAAAGCGGTAGAAAGAAGATAAAGCTTGGTTTGTAATAACTTGCGCGCGTGGTAATGGCTGGCGCGATTCCTGTTGCGTCATATATTAGGTGCTCCGCGTGGCGGCCCGACCAACGCTTACCTGTCCTAACCACATAATTGTGACGACACCCTGACCAAGATTATAGCTACCCCTTGGGGGGTAGCTCAACACTTTTCGTACAAATTCGTCCAATAGAAACTGATTTAGAGCAATAAAAGTGCCTAAAAATCAATAAGTTGAGCGAGCGGTTAAACAAGGTTTAGCCACATTTGCTGTCGCCACAGTTTAAGCAGGTAAGGCAACCGTCCATAACAATAGCCGCCTTAGTATGACATTTTTTACACATGCTGGCGCTGTCTGGAAAGCTGTCATTAATGGCGGTAGAAGTATCGACCGTTTCCCCTGTATGGGCGGCAATTTGTGCTTTCTTTTCGTCGATAAGCTGTTGCTGCTCTGGGCTCAGGCCTTCGGGCTTAATTAGCCCAATGACCGTCATATGTCGTTCGATAATCGCGCCTATCTCGGCCACTAAAGAAGGCATAAATACGCCCCCTTTTTTGTAGTATCCGCCGTTAGGGTCGTACACGCTACGCAGTTCTTCTATTAAGAAACTAAGATCACCACCTTTGCGGAAAACAGCCGAGATAACGCGCGTAAGAGCGATTACCCATTGAAAGTGTTCCATCGCCTTAGAGTTAATGAAAATCTCGTATGGGCGACGCACTTCGTGGTCGGTGCCTTCGTTAAGGATGATGTCGTTAATGGTAATGTACAGCGCGTGTTCAGAAATTGGTGGCTTAATTTTATAAGTAGAGCCAAGTAAAAAATCTGGACGAGCGATGTTTTCGTTCATTTCTATCGGTTTAGGTGCTTGTTCAACCTGTTGGTTGTCGTCAGCGTTTTTAATCGCAAAACCGGTAATGCGTTGGGTAATTTTAGTAGCCATTATTTTTCCCTTAATATTTACCGTAGGTGCCTTCTTTTAAGGCATCAAATAAGTTTGCGGCGGAGTGAATTTCACCGTCGTATTCAATGTTTTCATTACCTTTGAAGCTTACTTTGCTGCCATCTTCTAAGGTGAATTCATAAGTGGTGTTGGCTAAGTCTTCTTCTTTCACCAGTACGCCTTGGAAAGCTTCTGGGTTGAAGCGGAAGGTCGTACATCCTTTTAGCCCTTGTTTGTGGGCGTAGAGGTAAATGTCCTTAAAGTCTTCATATGGGAAGTCGGTAGGAACGTTAGCGGTTTTAGAAATAGACGAATCCACCCACTTTTGTGCGGCTGCCTGAATATCTACGTGTTGTTCGGGCGTGACGGCATCGGCCACAATAAAGTAGTCGGGCAGTTGCTCGGATGGGTCTTGGCTAAAGGGCATGGCGTTGCTGTTAATAAGCTCGCGATACGCCAGTAACTCATACGAAAATACATCGACTTTCTCTTTGGTCTTTTTGCCTTCGCGAATAATGTTGCGGGCATAGTGATGCGCAAAGCTGGGTTCAATACCATTACTGGCGTTGTTTGCTAACGACAGAGAAATAGTACCGGTTGGAGCAATAGAGGTGTGGTGCGTAAAGCGAGCGCCCACTTCGGCAAGTTCTGCAACCAGCTCTGGTTCTAATTCAGCTACTTGCTGCATATAGCGACTGTATTTCGCCCACAGCACTTTGCCTTTTACTTTGTCGCCAACTTTAAAGCCGTCTTCTGACATTTCGGGGCGCTTAGCTAGCATCTTAGCGGTGACTTCAAACTCTTCTTCCATAATGGGGGCAGGGCCTTTCTCTTGCGACAGTTTCAAGGCTTCTTGCCAGCCGGTGATGGCCATCTCTTGGTTTACTTGCTCAGTAAAGGCCACAGACTCAACACTGCCGTAAGGCATGCGTAGCATGGTAAGGGTTGAGCCTAAGCCTAAAATCCCCATGCCATGACGACGCTTATGAGTAATTTCATGGCGTTGCTGCGGCAAAGGTAGGCCGTTAATTTCAACGACGTTATCGAGCATACGAGTAAAGATACGCACCACTTTACGGTACTTTTCAAAGTTAAAGCGTGCTTCTGACGTAAATGGGTTCTCAACAAAGCGGGTTAGGTTAACCGACCCCAGCAAACAGCTGCCATGCGGTGGCAATGGCTGTTCGCCGCAGTTGTGGGCATGCAAACCGTTTCCGTCAAAAGTGTTGATACCTGGAATTTGAACGTCATACACATCTTCAAAACCGTCGGCTGTAACCGACATAACTGTGGCAGTGAAGCGCTCACGGTTTTGTTGGCGGTTATAACTTGAGATTAGTGTTTGTAAGCGCTCTGTCTTAACAGCGTCAGAAAAGCCAATTAGCTCTGCAAACTGCGCTAAGTTATCGTTAGCAATCACTAATTCATGCTGAGCTTGAGTGGGGTAAAGTTGCTGGCCGCCTTTACCATTTGGCAATAAAGCGTGCCCCGCACTGCGACGTTCTGTGTAAAGGGTAGAGGCTACACCTAAGCGTAATAACATGCGCTGTGCGGCTTCTAGTCGTGATAAATCAGACTGTGCTAAGCGTACGCTAACGCCTTTGCTTTGAGTGCCTTGTACTGAACCATCGGCATCAAACAGACCACGTAAAAACCCACGGTAAAACTCACTCGATGTTTTCTCTAGTGCAGGGGTAATGGCTTTGTTACCCGGCTGCATGCCGAAAGCGGTTGCTAGGTCACGCAGTGCCGCCGATTTTAAACGAAACTCGCCACGCCCTTGCACCTCGCTCCAACCACGGAAGTCGGCACGGTGCGGCAGTGTTTGTGCGCAACGCAAGGCTTCCGCCATTAAAGCATTGGCTGCTAATTCGTTGCCATTGGCCACGGCCTGTTGAGACCAAACAGAAAGCACGGCGCAGTCGTCTTTGAGGGTACCGTCACCCACTAATAAACCAAGTAAATAGCCTTCTTCATGGCTGTGCGTACCGGGCCAGCTGGCTGCTTTACGGTGGTTGTTTAGTAATACTTTATCGCCTGCTTGTAGCTCGGCGGCTTCACACCACTGGGTTTCTGTACGCCAACGAGTTTGCTCAACCACTTTACGTACACGGTGGTCTGCTGTTAGTCGTAAAGCATGACCTTCTTTGGTTTGTAAGCGCAGTACGGGTTTGGTTGCTGTGCGAAAAAAGCCTTCTGCACCACTGGCATGGTCAACACCATCAACGCGAGCCATAAACGGCTGGCCTAATAAGTCTTGCACCTGACGTGGGCCAGAAGCTGTTTGTACCCAAGTATCTGCTGTGACGCAAGGGTTGGTGGCGCGAATGTTTTCACAGAACCAGTTGTTGTTCATTTCGTTTACTTTATCTATCAAGATAAAGCCTGGCTCGGCAAAGTCATAGGTTGAGCTCATGATGGCTTCCCAAATGTCTTTGGCGTGTACTTTTTTATAAATACGACAAGCAACTCGACCTAAATCGTCGGTAATGTAGCCGTCAGTGACTGGGAAGTCGCGGTATAAAAACTGTTCTGTATTGGTTAAATCTAAGCCTTCTTCTTGAATCTCTTTCACTGTGACAGGGAAAGACAGCGGCCATAAATCATCGTTAACAACCGCGTTAATAAACTCGTCGGTAATTAATAACGATAGGTTGAACTGGCGTAAACGACCGTCTTCACGTTTGGCACGAATAAACTCGAGTACGTCTGGGTGGTTTACATCGAAGGTTGCCATTTGTGCCCCTCGACGACCACCTGCAGATGAAACGGTAAAGCACATCTTGTCGAAGATATCCATAAACGACAGCGGACCAGAAGTAGTTGCCCCAGCCCCAGCCACGTAGGCGCCACGAGGGCGTAAGGTCGAAAATTCGTAACCAATACCACAGCCTGCTTTTAAGGTAAGTCCCGCTTCATGGGTTTTTCCTAAGATGTCGTCCATTGAGTCGTAGATGGTGTCAGACACGGTACAGTTGATGGTCGACGTTGCTGGCTTGTGCTCATGTGCGCCTGCGTTAGAAATAATACGACCTGCAGGGATAGAGCCTTGCTCGAGTGCCCATAAAAAATCTTTGTATACCTGTTGGCGTTTCTCTTTAGATTCAACATTGGCTAAGGCTTTAGCTACGCGTCGGTAAGAGTCGTCGATGGTTTTATCGACGGCTTCGCCGGCTTTGTTTTTAAGTTGGTATTTGGTTTGCCAAATATCTAAAGAAGCAGGTTGTAATGGAATGCTGTTGTCGGTGTTGAAAGCCAGTGCGGCGCCGTCTTTGTGAGAATTCATGAAGCCTCCGTTCAAATTTTCTTTTGAAATAAAATAGCCATATGTTGTGTCTGTTTTCGATTGTATCACTATATGTTGTTATTAAAAGGGTTGTTAGGCGCCAGGGCGTGAATCATAGGTGGTAAACAAATACTTAATATAGGCTACAATGTGCGCTCAGATTTTTAGGGGTACAGCTATGCCAGCGGGTTTCATTCATTTACGTATACATTCGGAATATTCCTTGTATGACAGTACGATTCGAATTAAAGATTTAATTAAGCGTACTGCAGAGTTTGGAATGCCGGCATTGGCCTTGACCGATCAGTCCAACATGTACGCCTATGTGAAGTTTTATAACGCCTGTTTGAACGCTGGGATTAAACCAATTTTGGGGGTTGATTTATGGATAGAAAACCCTGAAGACATTTACGCACCCTTTAGAATGACAGCGCTTTGCCAAAACGAAGTAGGGTATAAGGCGTTGCGAGAAATTATTTCTCAGGCGTACTCCGAAAACCAGCATCATGGTAGACCCCTTGTAAAAAAAGAATGGTTGTTTGAGAAAAGCGACGGTTTGATTCTGCTGTCTGGAGCAAAAGACGGTGATATTGGTCAGCGTATTTTGAACGGCAAGCCAGAACAAGCGGAATCCGTTTTAGAAGAATATTTAACACACTTCCCCGAGCGCTTTTATTTAGAAGTGCAACGTACAGGCCACCAAAGCGATGAAGTGGTTGTGGCAGCCAGCCTATTACTGGCAGAAAAATTTAATACCCCGTTAGTGGCAACTAATAATGTTCGCTTTTTAGAAGCCAGTATCGAAACCGAAAACGAAGACTACGCCAGCGATTATGAAGCGCATGAAACTCGTGTTGCTATTGGTCAAGGGTTTGTCTTAGACGATCCGCGTCGCCCACGCGAATATACCGACCAACAATATTTCCGCAGTGCAGAAGAAATGCAAGAGTTGTTTAAAGACATTCCTTCTGCCATTCAAAACACCGTTGAAATTGCTAAACGCTGTACGGTAGAAATGGAACTAGGTACGTATTACCTACCAGACTACCCAACTCCTAAAGGCATGGATGAAGCTG
Source organism: uncultured Oceanospirillaceae bacterium (assembly GCA_937974825.1). GTDB lineage: Bacteria > Pseudomonadota > Gammaproteobacteria > Pseudomonadales > Oceanobacteraceae > Venatoribacter. Next base: position 9,809 of record CALJVD010000050.1, read on the forward strand.
CTTTCTTCCGTGAAATTTCTCGTGTGGGGTTAGAAGATCGTTTAGACGTTATTTTAGATAAAGACGCGCCCGATTACGCTGAAAAACGTAAGCCCTACGATGACCGTTTAAATTTTGAGCTGGATATTATTATTCAGATGGGGTTCCCCGGTTATTTCCTTATCGTGATGGACTTTATTCAATGGGCAAAAGACCACGATATACCGGTTGGTCCTGGTCGTGGTTCGGGGGCGGGCTCATTAGTGGCTTATGCACTTAAAATTACAGACTTAGACCCACTGCAATACGACCTACTGTTCGAACGTTTCTTAAACCCTGAACGTGTATCGATGCCCGACTTCGATATCGACTTCTGTATGGATAACCGTGGTCGCGTTATTGAATACGTGGCTGACAACTATGGCCGTGAAGCGGTCTCGCAAATTGTTACCTTCGGTACCATGGCGGCGCGTGCAGTAGTGCGTGACGTTGCCCGTGTTCAAGGCAAACCGTTCGGCTTAGCAGACCGACTTTCTAAAATGATTCCGGGGACGCCCGGCATGACGCTTAAAGATGCTTTAGAAGTTGAGCCTCAGCTGCAAGAGTTTTTGAACGAAGATAAAGAAGCCGAAGAAATTTGGAATATGGCGACCAAGCTTGAGGGGATTGCTCGTCAGACTGGTCGACACGCGGGTGGGGTTGTAATTGCACCTACTAAACTCACCGACTTTTCGGCCACCGCTTGTGAAGCCGATGGCAGCAGCTTAGTAACACAGTTTGATAAAGACAACGTTGAAGAAGCCGGCCTGGTGAAGTTCGACTTTTTGGGCTTGCGTACCCTTACCATTATTGATTGGGCGTTAAAAACGGTTAACAAACAACGCGCTAAAAACAATGAGCCTCCCATTGATATTAGCCGCATTCCTTTAGATGACCCTGCGTCTTTTAAGTTGTTGAAGTCTGCTCGAACCACCGCTGTTTTCCAGTTGGAATCTCGTGGTATGAAAGACTTAGTACGTCGCCTACAGCCAGATAACCTTGAAGACATGATTGCGCTGGTGGCTCTGTTTCGTCCAGGGCCATTGGAGTCGGGCATGGTTGATGACTTTATTAACCGTAAGCACGGCCGCGCTAAAGTGGCTTATCCGCACCCAGATTTTGAACACGAAAGTCTCAGAGAAGTACTAGAGCCTACTTACGGGGTAATTGTGTATCAGGAACAGGTGATGCAAATTGCTCAGGTGTTGGCAGGGTATACCCTTGGCGGCGCTGATATGCTGCGTCGTGCGATGGGTAAGAAAAAACCCGAAGAGATGGAAAAGCAGCGTGAAACCTTCCGTGAAGGGGCTATTTCTGTTGGGGTTGATCCAGATCTTGCCATGAAGATTTTCGACCTGGTAGAGAAGTTCGCAGGTTACGGTTTTAACAAATCACACTCGGCCGCCTATGCGGTGGTGTCGTATCAGACGCTTTGGCTGAAGCAGCACTATCCTGCACCTTTTATGGCGGCGGTACTCACCTCTGAAATGCAAAACACCGACAAAATCGTTATTTTTGTCGAAGAATGCCGTGAAATGGGGTTAGAGCTTATTCTGCCCGATGTTAACCAAAGTCAGTATGAGTTTACCGTTAATGATGACGGCGCCATTGTTTACGGACTGGGTGCGGTGAAGGGCGTAGGGGAAGGCCCTATTGAAGCGATAATCGAAGCACGCAACCAAGGTGGGCCATTTAAAGATCTATTTGATTTCTGTGAGCGAGTAGGTAACAAACGCTTAAATAAACGTGTCTTAGAAGCGCTGGTTCGCTGCGGTGCTTTCGACCGTTTAGAAAACCAAGCCACACGGTCCGTGTTGTGGGCAAGTATCGAAGACGCGATCAAAGCGGCTAGCCAAAGTGCGGCAAACGAAGCCGCTGGTATGATGGATTTGTTTGGTGAAATTCAACAAGAAGCCGCTGACACAACCGATCCTTACGAGCGCTACCGCAGCATTCCTGATTGGACGTTAAAAGAGCGTCTGAATGGTGAGCGCGACACCTTAGGCTTATTTGTTACCGGCCACCCCTTTGATGAATACGAAAGTGAAGTACGCCGTTTTGTAAGCACAAAACTTGCCGACGTTGAGCCGTCTAAGTCACCGCAAAAATTTGCCGGTATGGTCGTAGATATGCGTGTGATGAAAAACAAGCGTGGTGATTCCATGTGTTTTGTTACGCTAGACGATCGCAGCGGACGTATGGAAGTAGCATTGTTTGCTGATGTGTATAACGAGTACTTTGATAAAGTAGAAAAAGACAAACTACTAATTGTGGAAGCGAACGTTTCCAACGATGAATATTCGGGCGGACTAAAATCGGTATGTCGTAGTGTTAAAGACATAGACGAAGCTCGTGCCCATTATGCGCGAGTGCTACGCATAAAAGTTGATGGTACCAAGCACGATGAGAGTATGTGTGAGCAACTAAAAGACACATTGGCGCCTATTGAAAACGGTTGCCCCATTGTGTTGGAGTTTTATAACAATATGGTGCAGTGTGATATTCAGCTTGGAGCTGCCTGGTGCATAAACCCAAGTGATGAGCAGTTACAAAAGCTACGTCATCAATACGGTGAAGACGCGGTTACTTTGGTGTTTTAACTGACCTTAATTGGTTAAGGGTATATAATGCTCGCCCTGATAAACTTTAAACGAAGTCAAGATAGGCTTTATGCAGATGGAACCTAAATGAAGTTTAAAAAAGACTATCTCTGGCCATTAATAGGCATCGCTGCGGTCATCTTTTCGGTGATGTTGTTATTAGACCAGTTGCGCGATATCTCTTATGAAGATCTAGTCGCCAGTGTTCATGCTGTACCGGTATTTAATTGGATAATGGCGCTAGCCTGTACCGTCATGGCCTTTGTGGCTTTAGCCGGTTATGATCAGCTCGCACTGCGTCATTTGCGTCATAAAATTCCCTTTTCTTTTGTTACCGCTACCTCATTTGCAACCTATGCCTTAGCTCACAATATTGGGGCTTCCGTCGTGTCAGGTGCCTTGGTTCGTTATCGTGCATACACCTCTAAAGGTTTGTCAGGCTCGCAAGTTGGAGTGCTGGTGGCGTTCTGTTCGTTCACCTTTACGTTAGCGAGTATTACTCTTGGCGGCTTGGTTTTATTAATATCGCCAAAACTATTAAATCGTTTTTTACCCGACTTCCCTTTATGGGGATCGTACGTGCTAGCAGTTTCGATGCTCGGTTTGGTTGGTTTGTATGTGTTAGGCAGCGCGTTACGATTACCGGCACTTAAAATACGCAATTTCCGATTAGAGTACCCGCGCTTACGCATTGTCTGGCAGCAGTTGTTTATTGGACCGTTAGAGATCTTAAGCGCCGCCGGTATTATTTATTTTGCATTGCCGGCTGAGAGTAATCCAGGCTATGTAGTGGTGTTGGGTATCTTTTTAGCATCATTCTCGGCGGCGTTGTTATCGCATGCGCCAGGTGGCTTGGGTGTGCTAGAAGTTATGTTCTTTTTGGCGTTGCCCAATATGGATCAAGCAGACCTGCTCACTGCATTGTTAATATTCCGTGTGTTTTACTTTTTAATTCCGTTGGCAATTTCAATCGTAATAGTGGTGTTGTTTGAACGCTCCCAGCTGCTTGAGCGTTTTAACCGTGCTGCTGAAAGAATTACCAACAAACTCAATTAGTAAACCTTAGTGCCTTAACTCTTATAGGAGCTCTGCGTGACTTATCGCTCTGACAACGCTGTCTTAATTGAAACCATTAAGACTCAAAGTGGCCACAAACTTGGCTTAATTACTCTGAACGCACCTAACGCTATGAATGCCATTGATGTAGCTATGGTGCATCAGTTAGAAGCCTGTTTTGACGCCTGGAGTAAAGACAATAAAATTGTTGCGGTGGTGATGCGTGGTGCAGGCGACAGAGCGTTTAGTGCCGGTGGTGATATTCGTAAGCTGTACGACAGTATGAATGCCCAAGGCGACGAGTACTTACAATACGCTGAAGAGTTTTTTATTAACGAGTATCGTAAAAACTATCGTGTGCATTTGTTTGAAAAGCCCATTATTGCTTGGGGTAATGGCTTTGTTATGGGCGGCGGATTAGGGTTGTTTATTGGTGCCAGTCATCGAGTAGGCACTGAAACCTTAAAGCTAGCGTGGCCAGAGGTGCGAATTGGCTTATTCCCCGATGTGGCAGGCAGTTGGTATTTGTCTCGCTTGCCTTATCCTGTCGGCCACTGGATGGGGCTGACCGGCAGTCATATGAATGCTATTGATAGTAAAGCGGTGAAGCTTACTCAGTATTGTATTGAACATGCCCAATTTGATGCAGTGGTTGAGCAGCTAACCCAGCAAGATTGGGAAAAGAACATTGCCATGAACCACGCTAAAGTACGCGCGGTTTTACGACAGTCAGAACAACTTGATGTTATGCCAAGCAGCGAGTTAGAAATTGCAAAAACTGCGTTTAATGAATTCTTTAAAAGCTCTGATTTAGCTTCTATTGATGCCGCCTTTAAAGCTTATAAGGGTAAAAATCCTTGGATTAAAGAAGGCATTCAAAACTACTTGGCCGGTTGCCCAGCTACAGCGCGAGTAGTGATGCGACAGCTTAAGCGTGGTGCTTCGCTAAGCCTTAAAGAGGTGGTGCGTTGGGAGCTAGAAATGGCTTTTCAGGCAATTCGTCACCCTGATTTTGCCGAGGGCATACGAGCCATGGTGGTTGATAAAGACTACAAACCAAACTGGCAGCACGCCAGTATCAATGAAGTGCCAGACAGCTGGGTTGATGAGTTAACTGGGTACTCTTGGGGGCAAGGTCACCCGCTGTATGAGTTGGAAGGTTTTGTGAAATAAGGGCTAGCTAAGCCCTTATTTTTCAGAGTGATCGGCGTAAAAGAGTTGGCTGACAACAACCGTTTGTTCATTAACGGTTAGAGGGCCTTCTTCGTCTTGGTTAATAAAGGCTAAGCCGAGTTGTTTATTCCATGAAACAACCTCGCCTACGTTTTTGCCTTCTGCATTAGTAAGGTTGTCGAGCACGCTAATGTCTAAGGGTTCATCACTGTTAATAGCAACCAACGACTTTTTGCTTTTACCTAAATACTGTAAACGCGCCACAATTTCTTGGCCGGTATAGCAGCCTTTGCTAAAGCTAACGCCACCTTGTTGGTGCCAATCAATATTTTGGGGAATCCAATGTTCAGTGGTCGATTCTTTGACCCACACCAAACCTTGCATAATATCTTGCGCGCGCCACGATTTATGAATCGCTAAGCCCGACTGCGGAACACTAAGCCATTGTTCAATACGGCCATCTGGCCAATGTAGGCTAATGCCTTGTTCTGTTTCTTCAACAGGCAGTGCGGTTTCCAATAACTTAGGTTCGGTCGTATCGATTTGGCTACCGATGATTTGCCAGCTTTCTTCGTGTTCGATTAGCTCAGCTTTAAAGAAAACGGCGTATTTTTGTAAGTGAGTTTTAAGTACGCTTACTTGTGACTTAGGAAGGCGCAGCCAGAAGCTATCGCCACGGCGAGCAATAACGAAGTTTGCTATCATTCTTCCTTTAGGAGTACAGCAGGCACCAAGTGTCCAATGTAGGTCATTTAATGTAACGACATCACAAGTCAGTTGGCCTTGTAAGAAACGCTCGCTGTCAGGACCTCGTACTTCTAACAGTGCGAAATCGGGTAGGGCGGCAAAACTAATCTCATTAGTCATAGGTGTTTCTCGTAATAAGCGTTTAATTTAATATGCTTAGTGTACTTCAAACTTGGCAAATAGGCAGCTTGTTAGCTACTTGTAAAACATATAATGCTATAATCACCCACAAAATTTACCATGAGGATTTTAATGTGAATCAAGCTGTTGAAGATGCGAATCGCGTTCGCTGGCATAGCCGTCGTGGAATGCTTGAATTAGACGTGTTATTGCTTCCTTATGCGGAAGAGGCGTATGACTCATCCAGCGCAGAAGACCAAGCGTTGTATCGTCGTTTGTTAGAATGCGAAGACCCAGATTTATTTGGTTGGTTTATGGAGCATAAAGTACCAGAAGATGCAGAGTTAGCTCGTATGGTGGAGATGGTTCTAGCGCATGGAAGAAGCAGAAAGTTATAACTGGGTTATTTACCCGTCTAAACAGCAAAAAATAACAGAATGCGCGCTGGTATTAGTCGGTCTATTAATACTGGCGCCTGTGTTGTCTGTATTTGCTCTAAGCGCATCGGCAGTGTGCTTCTTTTTATTTCTATTCATACTTTGGCGTCAGCGCTCGGTGATTGAGTTGCAACGCTATCCCACATCTTGGCATTTAAGACACCACTCCCTGATACGCGACATTCAGTGGCGCAGCGGCAGTGTACGCCGAAAAAGCCTGGTTATCTGGCGCTATGGTACGTGGCCTTGGCAGCGAGTAGTTGTTTACCCTGATAGTGTTAAACGGGGTGAGTTTCGCTTGTTACTCAAAGCGCTTTATGGAATGTGATACTTAGAGTCTTAGAGTTGTCCTAGTGCTTTTAAGTGCTTAGGTGTTAATACCGTATCAAATGCGCGTGGTAAGGTGCTGGGGTAATCTCGGCTAAAGTGCAGCCCACGACTTTCTTTGCGCAGCAGGGCAGAGTGAATAATAAGTTCTGCTACATCCACTAGGTTTCTTAGTTCAAGCAGGTTATGGCTAACCTTATGGTTGCTGTAAAACTCATGGATTTCTTGGCGCAGTAATTGAACGCGGTGATCGGCGCGTAGTAGGCGCTTGTCTGTTCTTACAATTCCAACGTAGTCCCACATAAAGCGTCTGAGTTCGTCCCAGTTGTGTGAAATTACGACATCCTCATCGGAGTCTGTGACCAAGCTTGCATCCCAGTCACGAATTTCTGGTAGCTCTTCTAAAAAGTCTGTATGTGCAACAATGTCTTTTGCTGCAGAACGCGCAAATACAAAGCATTCTAATAATGAGTTGCTGGCCAAACGGTTGGCGCCATGTAAGCCGGTACAGGCTGTTTCGCCAATAGCGTACAGGTGTTCAATATCGGTTCGACCATGGTGGTCCGTAACAACTCCACCACAGGTGTAGTGTGCAGCCGGAACAATAGGAATAGGTTCTTTGGTGATATCGATCCCCAGTTCTAGGCAGCGCTCATAGATGGTTGGGAAGTGCCCTTTAATAAAGTCTGCAGGTTTGTGACTGATGTCTAAAAATAGGCAGTCTGCCCCTAAGCGTTTCATTTCATGATCAATGGCGCGCGCGACTATATCCCGAGGGGCAAGTTCGGCGCGCTCATCAAAGCGGTGCATAAAGCGTTTGCCGTCGGGCAGTAAAAGTTTCCCGCCTTCACCGCGTACCGCTTCGGTAATTAAAAATGATTTGGCCTGCGGGTGGTATAAGCAGGTTGGGTGGAACTGGTTGAATTCCATATTGGCAACACGGCAGCCTGCCCGCCATGCCATGGCAATGCCATCGCCTGAGGCACCATCTGGGTTGCTGGTATATAAGTAGACTTTGCTGGCACCACCGGTGGCAAGAGCCACAGCATGAGCGCGAATAGTGTCGACTTCGGTGGTTTCGTTGTTTAAAAAATAGGCGCCACAGCAGCCATGACCGCTTAAACCTAGCTTGCGGCGAGTAATAAGGTCTATAGCAATATGGTTTTGCTTAAAATGAATGTTGCTACGTTTTTGAGCTTCTTCTAATAGGGTGTTAAAGATGGCGTGGCCAGTGGCGTCAGCAGCATGAATAATACGACGGGCACTGTGGCCGCCTTCACGAGTAAGGTGAAAGTGATTAGGGCTGTCTTGCGTAAAAGGCACGCCTAAATCAATAAGCCATTGAATGGCAGCGGTCGAGTTTTCTACTGTGTAGCGTACTGAGGGCTCGTGGCACAAGCCTGCGCCAGCGTTTAAGGTGTCTTGCACGTGTGCTTCAATGTTGTCATCTTTATCGATAACACCAGCAACACCGCCTTGTGCCCAGCGGGTAGATCCGGCATCTAAGCGTTCTTTACTTACAACCGCAATTTGTAAGTGTTCAGGCAAAGACAGCGCCAACGTAAGGCCGGCAGCACCGCTTCCTATGATTAGTACATCAAAATGGTAGAATTCGCTCATAAACAGTATGTTTCGTCAGTAAAAAAACAGGCAATTTTGCCGATGAAGCATGATACACTGCCACTCCTTTTTTCGGGAATGATTATTTTAGGGAACTTATTGAAATTAATGCCTCTCATAGTAATAACCTGAAAATAAGAAGGGAGCCTAACATGGGGCAGGCAGCAACTATTGTTCGTTTGACAACAGCAGATCAGCGCATGACCGACCAACAAGAAAATGACCAGCAGCTCGTGGCGCGTGTACAGAAAGGTGACCGCCGTGCCTTTGACCTATTGGTTATCAAATATCAGCATAGAATTTTAGCGTTAGTAAGTCGTTTTGTACCTGACTTTGCCGAAGCGCAAGATGTGGCCCAAGAAGCATTTGTTAAGGCCTATCGTGCATTGCCAAATTTCCGTGGTGACAGCCAGTTTTATACTTGGATGTACCGCATTGCAGTAAATACTGCGAAAAACTATTTAGTAAGTCGTAACCGTCGTACACCTACTCGTGATATTGACATAGATGATGCTGAGTTCTTTGCCGAAGAAGCCAGCATGAAAGATATTTCATCGCCCGATGCATTGTTGCAGCGAGACCAGTTACAAAAAGTTGTTTTTGACGCAATCGAAGACTTACCTGATGAATTACGCCGTGCAATTACATTGCGCGAATTAGAAGGACTTAGTTACGAAGAAATTGCAGAAGTAATGGATTGTCCAATTGGCACCGTTCGTTCACGTATTTTCCGAGCACGTGAAGCAATTGAGCGTAAGATGGAGCCATTAATGGCTCAGGTAGATATGGCTTAAGCCATTGAGAGGTGAGAGATGAATGAACGTATAAATGAATCCTTATCAGCCTTAATGGATGGTGAAGCCGATGAGCTTGAAATCCGTCGATTGCTGAATCAAGACGAGCAACAACAAGTATTTGATAAGTGGAGTAAATACCATCTTATCGGTGCTGTGTTGCGCGATCAGCCAGCCACTACCCTAGATTTATCTAAGGGTGTTCGCCAGGCGCTCGATGGTGAACCAATGGACGATGTCCTGTTAGTTCCTAACCCCCAAGTTGCCCAACCTAATAAGTTACGTTGGTTAATGGCGTCTGGGGCAGTTGCTGCGAGTGTTACCTTAGCTGTGCTGGTGGGTGTGCAGTGGCAACAAAACGATCCGTTTACGGGTAAACAGTCTGTCCAGTACGCAAGTTCGATGCAGACTAATCCAGCAGCGCTTAATGTTACAGAGACAACAATGCTGAGCGTTGAAGAAGAATTGCAGCTGAAAGAAGCGCAAATGAAGCTGCAAGAATATGTTTTAAGACATAACGATGAAACCAACACGGGTGGCGCGCCTGTTATGTTACCTCATGCCCGTACTGTTAATTTCAGCCAAGGGGTTGAGATAAAACGGTGATTAGAGCACTGATATTATTGTTGTTACCGGTGTGGACGTTAGCTGATATAAGCGAAAGCCCGCAGCAAATTCTCGAAAGCGTTGCTCAAGCTGCTCGTCAACAAAACTATCAGGGTACCATTGTTATGGCATCTTCCTCTCATTGGCAAACAATGGAAGTGAAGCATGCAATGATTAACGGTGAAGAGTATGAGCGCCTAAAGCAATTAACGGGCGCCTCACAAGAATCGATTAAGCGTGGTGCAGAGCATGTTTGTAGTCACGCAGAACACCTACCCTTGCATCGACCTCTTAAAAATCCACTGCGTATACCAACCCCTAAGCCAGATCAAAACTTTGCTTATGATTTTACTTACGGCGACTTGCAACGCATGGCTGGACGAATGGTTCAGCCGTTAAATGTTAAACCGTATGACAACAAGCGTTACGGCTTAACCTTGTGGATAGATAAAAAATCCAAATTATTACTGGGCGTTGATCTGTTAGATAGCAAACAGAATGTTTTAGAGCGCACGCATTATGTGGATATCTCGTTGGCGGCTGAGTTAACGCCTCAAGATTTTATTCCCAATATGCCGGCTCACGGGGTTCAGAGAAGTATAACTGAACCTGAAAAAAGTATTGCTCAGGTTGGCTGGAAACCATACTGGCTGCCTGTCGGTTTTGAGTTGACCCATGCCTTAGAAGAAGATGGCAGTGTGCGTTTAATGTATTTTGATGGCATAACGGCATTTTCTGTTTTCATAGACCGATCTGATAACGCGCCTGCGTTAGAACAGCAATGGGGGGCGACCGCAGCAGTGGTTATTCCGGTTGCGTACAATGAATCTATCCACAGGGTAACAGCCGTCGGTGAAGTGCCATTAAGTACGCTGCGCGAAATAGTCGCGTCGGTAAAACCGAATTTGGTAGCAAACACTCAGGAGTGATTTGAATGAATCAAGAGTGGGTTACCGTTAAACAAATAGAGCCAGGTGGCATTTGGGTAGAGTCATTACAGCGAAGTGCTTGTGATTCATGTAACGCCCGTTCTGGCTGCGGACAGCGCACTTTAAGTCAGCTGGGTAAACCCATTCGTCTGTGGATTCCCAGTGAAGAAACCTTTCAAATTGGCCAACAGGTTTTGGTGGAACTTCCTACCGGCGGCTTGGCTCTAAGTTCATTGATGTTATACGGCCTACCTTTGGTCACTCTTGTTGTTGCTGCCATGCTGGGGCAACGACTTGAAAGTGATGTTGCCGCCGCAATATTAGGATTTGTTGGTTTAATCGTCGGTTTGTTAATAAGCCGCAATGTAATCCAACGTTATAAACACTTATGGCAGCCTAAAATATTACCAAACTGTATTAAGACCGTGTTAATTGATCAATAATCAGGACTGAATTATGAAAAAATTAAGCAGTATTTATGTTGCGCTGATCTTTTTTCTAAGTGCTTGCACTGTTGAAGCTGATCTTCCCGACTTCCGCGATTTAGTTAAAGAAACTTCTCCAGCGGTGGTCAATATCAGTACAGTTCAGCACGCAAAATCTCTTGAATCCTATTCGCAACAATATGGTTTGCCGCAAGAGGTTCCAGAGATATTTCGCCATTTCTTTGGCTCGCCTGATATTTTTTCACACCCACAGCGTTCAGAGCGTACGTCATTAGGTTCAGGCTTTATTATCTCTAAAGATGGTTATATTTTGACCAATAACCACGTTATACAAAATGCCGATGAAATAGTGGTGCGCCTAAGCGATAGGCGTGAGCTAGACGCGACCTTAATAGGCGCCGATGAAGCCACCGATGTGGCCTTACTAAAAGTTGAAGCAAAAAATCTTCCAACGGTTGCTTTAGGTGATTCAGAAGACTTAGAAGTGGGTGAGTGGGTTGTAGCTATTGGCTCCCCTTTTGGTTTTGATCACTCTGTTACTGCCGGTATTGTCAGTGCTAAGGGACGTAGCTTGCCGAATGATAACTATGTGCCGTTTATTCAGACAGACGTCGCCATTAACCCTGGTAACTCGGGGGGGCCACTATTTAATTTAGACGGAAAGGTAGTGGGCATTAACTCACAAATCTATACCCGTTCAGGTGGCTTTATGGGCGTTTCATTTGCCATTCCTATTAACGTTGCCCTAGAGGTAAGTGAGCAACTTAAAGACAGTGGCCGTGTGAGCCGTGGCTGGTTAGGGGTATTGATTCAAGAAGTAAATAAAGACTTAGCCGAGTCCTTTGGGTTAAGTAAGGCTGCAGGTGCCTTGGTCGCACAGGTAATGCCTGATGGTCCTGCCTCGAAGAGTGACTTACGCAGCGGTGATGTGATTACGCACTTAGACGGCAAGCCTATTGTATTATCGTCTGATTTGCCGCAGCTTATCGGGCGTGTTCAGCCGGGCAGTAAAGTGACCCTGCAAGTAATGCGTAACGGCAAGAAGAAAAAAGTTGTGGTAGAGGTTGGTCAGATTCCTGAAAAAGGCAATCAGCTTGCCGACAGCAGCTCTGTTAAGGCTGATGCTGCAGACCGTTTAGGTGTTACCGTAAGCGAACTAACGGCCAGACAGCGTCAGCAACAAGGGGCGGGCGTAGTGGTGCAACAGTTAAGACGTGGTGCAGCGTCAGATGCGGGCATTATGCGTGGTGATATCATTACTATGATTGATCATCAACCGGTTGGCTCTGTGGCTGAGTTTAATAAAGCGGTTGCTAATATCCCAAGTAATAAAAATATTTCGGTGCGATTGATTCGTCGTGGTAATGCCATGTTCGTGGCGTTAAAAGTGAACGACTAAATATTTAAAAACCGATCTTTTAATACAAGATAAAAGCATAAAACGGCTCTTGAGTAGTACCTTAAGAGCCGTTTCTGCTTGCCTGTCGCCTACCGATAGAAATAGCCTTTACGCTACAATTCAAGTAAAATAATTAACCATTTAAATCCATTATCAATAGGTTTTTTCGTGAGCCAACTGGACCACATTCGTAACTTTTCAATTATCGCGCATATCGACCATGGTAAATCCACCTTATCAGACCGAATTATTCAGGTGTGTGGAGGCTTGGAAGACAGAGAGATGCAGGCCCAGGTTTTAGACTCCATGGATATCGAGCGAGAGCGCGGTATTACCATTAAAGCGCAAAGCGTTACTTTAAATTATAAAGCCAGAGACGGTAAAACGTATCTGCTTAACTTCATTGACACCCCAGGGCACGTTGACTTCAGTTATGAGGTCAGCCGCTCTTTAGCCGCCTGTGAAGGGGCGCTACTGGTTGTAGACGCAGCACAAGGGGTGGAAGCTCAGTCGGTTGCTAACTGCTATACCGCCATTGAGCAAGGCCTAGAAGTACGTCCTGTATTAAACAAAATGGACTTACCACAAGCTGACCCTGATAAAGTTGCTCAAGAAATTGAAGATATCATCGGTATTGATGCTACTGGAGCCGTACGTTGCAGTGCGAAAAGCGGTCTTAACGTTGAAGACGTGATTGAAGACTTAGTGGCAAACATCCCTGCGCCTGAAGGCGATCCAGACGCTCCACTACAAGCGCTTATTATTGACTCATGGTTTGATGCGTACTTAGGTGTTGTATCGTTGATTCGTGTGAAAAACGGCAGCATTAAAAAAGGCGATAAAATTCATATTAAATCGACCGGTCGTGATCACTTAGTCGATGGTATTGGTATTTTTACACCTAAGATGACCGCCACAGGCGAGTTAAAAACAGGCGAAGTAGGCTATTTGGTCGGCAGCATTAAAGACATTCATGGTGCGCCAGTGGGTGACACCATCGTTAGCTCTAAATTCCCAGAGACCGAATCATTACCCGGCTTCCAAGAAATTAAGCCGCAAGTCTATGCTGGTTTATTCCCAGTATCCTCTGACGACTTTGAAGATTTCCGTACTGCCCTTGAAAAGCTTTCATTAAACGATGCGTCGTTATTTTATGAGCCAGAAAGCTCAGACGCATTAGGCTTTGGTTTCCGTTGTGGCTTCTTAGGTATGCTGCACATGGAAATCATTCAAGAACGTTTAGAGCGTGAGTATGACTTAGACTTAATTACCACTGCACCAACGGTAATTTATGAAGTCACCAATAATAAGGGTGAAGTTTTGATGATTGATAGCCCATCAAAACTGCCTGACCCTGGCACTATTTCAGAAATGCGTGAGCCTATCGCAGAGTGTAATATTTTAGTGCCGCAAGAATACCTTGGTAACGTTATTTCGTTGTGTGTAGAAAAACGTGGTGTTCAAATCGATATGCAGTACACAGGTTCGCAGGTGGCGCTGACCTACGAAATTCCTATGGCTGAAGTAGTCATGGACTTCTTTGACCGAATTAAATCGGCTAGCCGTGGTTTTGCATCATTAGATTACAGCTTTAAGCGTTATCAAGAAGCGCCGTTAGTCCGTCTAGACGTACTGGTTAACGGTGATCGTGTGGATGCTCTAGCCGTAATTATGCACCGCGACAACGTACGTCGTCGTGGTGGATTGCTTACCGAAAAGATGAAAGAACTGATTCCACGTCAAATGTTCGACGTAGCCATTCAAGCGGCTATTGGTAACCAAGTGGTGTCTAGAACGACCATTAAGGCGCTGCGTAAGAACGTAACCGCGAAATGTTACGGCGGTGATATCAGCCGTAAGAAGAAACTATTGCAAAAACAAAAAGAAGGTAAGAAGCGCATGAAGCAAATTGGTAACGTGGAAATTCCACAAACCGCCTTCTTAGCCGTACTAAGGGTGGACGATTAATATGCATAACCAAAAAGGCATGACCATACCCTCCATGTTAGTGGTGGGGTTAATTTCATTGTTGCTCATTAAGGCAGCGTTTGCCGTAGTGCCCATGTACTGGGACGACAAAATGCTCAGCACTGTTTTGAATAAAATGCAGTCATCGCCTGCTAGCCAGTCAATCAATAGCCCTAAGCAGTTAAAAGGTTTAATTGAAGACCGTTTAAGCAGCAATAACTTAAACATTTCAACCGATACCGCAATTATTCAGCCGGGTAAAACCGGGTTGGTCTTAGATTGGAAGTACGAGCGTCGTGCTAACTGGATTGCTAATATTGATATCGTAATGAGCTTTCATCATCAGGCAGAATTTTAAATTGTGAAAAACGCATTAGAGAAGCTTAGCCAGCGTTTAGGTTACCGTTTTAAAGATGAAGATTTAGTTCACTTAGCGCTTACGCACCGTAGTAAGAGCGGCTGTAATAACGAGCGTTTAGAGTTTTTAGGCGACTCTATTTTAAACTTCATCATTGCTGAAGAGCTTTATATGCGTTTTGCGCAAGCGAAAGAAGGCAAGTTGAGCCGTTTGCGCGCTAAAATTGTTAAAGGCGCAACCTTGGCAGAAATTGCTCGTGAAAAACAACTGGGTGATTTCTTACTGTTAGGGTCGGGCGAATTAAAAAGCGGTGGCTTTCGTCGTGAATCGATTTTAGCCGATGTTGTAGAGGCATTAATCGGTGCTATTTACATGGACGCAGGCATGCCCACCGTAAAAGAATTGGTTCTAGAGTGGTTCAGTAGCCGCCTAGACCAACTTAGCTTGAGTGACCCAATCAAAGACCCTAAAACGCGCTTACAAGAATATCAGCAAGCCAATAAATTAAGCTTACCAAAGTATGAAGTTGTTAAGGTAACTGGCGCCACTAACGAGCAATTATTTACCGTTGCATGCTCGGTACCAGAGTGGCCAGAGACTGTTTCGGCGACAGGCAGTAGCCGTCGTGCCGCAGAACAACAAGCAGCCTCTGAGCTGTTGATCAAACTTGGCCTGGAGAAAACATCATGAGCCAGCGTACTGGTTATATCGCCTTGGTAGGCAGACCTAACGTCGGTAAATCGACCTTAATGAACAGAATACTGGGTCAAAAGTTATCCATTACTTCTCGTCGACCACAAACCACCCGACATCAAATTGTTGGTGTAAAAACAGAGGGCGACGTTCAGGCAATTTATGTCGATACTCCGGGTATCCACAAAGCAGCGCATAAAGCCATTAACCGCTTTATGAACCGAGCAGCGACCACCGCGTTAAAAGACGTTGATGTGGTGTTAATGCTGATCGATCGCCTACGCTGGACCGAAGAAGATGAAATGGTGTTAAACATCATTCAAAATCAAAAAGTGCCCGTGATTCTAGCCATTAATAAAATCGACTTTATCCAAGATAAAGAGGCATTATTACCTTGGTTACAAGAAATCAACGAGAAGCACGACTTCGCTGAAATTATCCCTATTAGTGCAAAAACGGGTCACAATGTTGCTCAACTTGAAGAGCTTATTGAAGGCTATTTACCGGAAGGCCAATACTTCTTCCCTGAAGATCAAATTACCGACCGCAGTTCACGCTTTTTAGCTGCCGAACTGGTACGTGAAAAAATCATGCGCCAGTTAGGTGATGAGCTGCCGTACTCCATTACGGTAGAAATTGAAGAGTTTGTACACAGTGGCAGCTTGGTTGAAATCAGTGCGCTTATTTTAGTCGAGCGTCCTTCACAAAAAGCCATCGTTATAGGTGATAAAGGCTCAAGGCTGAAACAGATTGGTCAGGAAGCACGTTTGGATATGGAAGATCTGTTTGACTGTAAAGTGATGCTAAATCTTTGGGTAAAAGTAAAAGCAGGCTGGTCTGATGACGAACGCGCCTTACGCAGTCTTGGTTATGACGATCGTTTAAATTAGTCATGCAACAGCTGGTGGTTTTGCATTTCCAACCCATTGCAGAGCAAGACTGGTTGTTAGACACTTTTAGCTTAGAGCAAGGGCGTCAAAAGTTAATGCTTAAACGCCCTGAATATGAACCAGATTTATTTATTGCCTATCAGGGCGATTGGTTTAAGAAAACAGATTGGCCGACTATCAAAGCCTGGCAGCTCTCTAACGCTTGGCGGTTAGAGGGGACAGAGCTATATTGTGGGCTATATCTAAACGAATTACTGGTTTCATTATTACCATTTTCAGAATCATTACCTACACTATTTGAAACCTACAAAAACACCCTGCAGGCATTGGCAGAAAAGCAGTGGCCAGAGCCTTGGTTAAGAATGTTTGAATGGCAATTACTGCAAGAGCTAGGGTATGGCTTTTCATGGCAACTTGATAACCAAGGACAGCGAATAGAGTCTGCGCAATATTATCAGTTTGTTCCCTCAACCGGTTTTATGAAGGCTGAAGCAGGGTACAGGGGTGACGATATTCTTGCATTTGCTCAAGGGTCAAAAGATTTACGAGTGTGGCAATTAGCTAAGTCGATTTTTCGCTTAGCACTTGATGACTTGCTCACCCACCCGTTGTGCAGTAGAACATTATTTATTACCGATGTTGGCGCGCAGAGCGACAACAGACAAACAACGCACTTATTAAACACATAGCGCTAAGGAATTAACATGAAAAATCCAAGAAGAGTCTTATTAGGCGTAAATATCGATCACGTAGCTACGTTACGTGAAGCACGTGGCACTATGTACCCTGATCCAGTTCAAGCGGCTTTTTTAGCAGAAGAAGCCGGTGCAGATGGTATTACTATTCACTTACGTGAAGACCGTCGTCATATTCAAACACGTGACGTTTTTGTCTTAGCCAATACGTTAAGCACACGTATGAACTTTGAAATGGCCGTCACTGAAGCCATGATGACTTTGGCTGAAGAAATTGAGCCTGAAGCCTGTTGTTTTGTGCCTGAAAAGCGTGAAGAGCTCACCACCGAAGGCGGTTTAGATGTGCTTTCGCAAATGGATCATATTCGCAAAGCAGTTGCGCGTATGGAAAATAACGGCAGTGAGGTGTCACTCTTTATTGATCCCGATATCGAACAAATTAAAGCGGCAGTCGATGTGGGTGCTCCTGTTATTGAAATTCATACCGGTCGCTATGCAGAAGCTGTATACGAAGACGAGCAGTTAGAAGAGTTAGACCGTATTATTGCTGCGGCTGAGTTTGCGCATGAGCAAGGTCTTATCGTAAACGGTGGTCATGGTTTGCATTATCATAACGTTGAAGCCATCGCGGCTATCCCGTTTATGAATGAGCTAAACATTGGTCATGCCATTGTTGCACGCGCAATCTTTGTTGGCTTTAAACAAGCGGTAAAAGAAATGCGTGAGTTAATTGCTGCTGCCAGTAAGTAGTTATGAAAACCGGTTTTGAACACCAAGCCGGTGTCGTGGCAATAGGCGTTGATACTTTAGATGCCAGCAGAATATCTGCTGTGCATCAACGCTTAGGCCACCGTTTTGTTCAGCGTATTCTTACCCCAGCTGAACAGGAAATCTTCCAAGCACGCACCCATAAAGATAACTTTTTAGCTAAGCAATTTGCTGCCAAAGAGGCTTTAGCAAAAGCCTTAGGCACAGGCATTGCTAAAGGAATAGGGTTTCAACAACTTGAAGTGCTGCGAGATGAGCAAGGCGCACCCCAGGTGAGTTTGTACGAGGCTGCTGCTGAGCAATTATCTGCGTTAGGGGCTAAGCGGGCGTTAGTAAGTTTAACCGACGAAGGCTCTTATATTGTTGCTTTTGCGCTTTTAAGTAGCGACTGATTCTTCCAGTAACATCTGCCAATCATTAGTACTGACCCAGTGCTGTAGCTTAGAGGATTCTTCCACTAAGTTACGCATGTGTTCGGGCCAATCGCTAGATTTTCCTGCTTTTAACGAAATTTCAAAGTTTTCTAAAGTGTTACGCAATTGTGGTACACCACAGTAACGGCTCGCTCCGTGCATTTTGTGGACATATTCTAATAAGGCGCTGATGTCTTCTTCTTCCCATGCTTGCATGATATCGGAAATTTCTTCAGCCATGCCTTCCAGTAAAAGATTAAACATATCAATGGCTAAATCGAGTTTATTATTCGAGTGATACAGTGCTAGCTTAGGGTCAAAGACCTGATTGCTCGCATTAGAAATAGGCGCCGGTAATTTAATGGGTTCAGAAGTCACCGCTTGACACTGATAGCCTGTCCAGTGGTTGATGTTTTTGATTAGGCGGTCTTGGGTAATGGGTTTGGTTTGATAATCGTTCATGCCCGCTTTAAGTAAGGCTTCTTTTTCGTCAGCCATGGCGTGAGCGGTGAGAGCAATAATGGGCATGTTGCCACGTTCTTGCAGCGCTCTAATATGACGAGTAGCTTCTAAGCCATTCATCTCGGGCATTTGAATATCCATGTAAATAAGATCGATATCTTGTTCTTTCACTATTTCGATGGCTTCTTGTCCACTGCTGGCTGCTAGTACTGGAAGGCTAAGCTCATTCAATAGGGTCACCACCAGTTTTAAGTTGGCCGCGTTATCATCGACTACTAAAATCATGGGGGTGTCGGTAGAGCGTTTAGAATGCTCAGTGTCGTCTTGTGTCGGGATGGAAACGTTAAAGGTATTGCATAGCAGACGGTGTAAGTGCTTACGCTGATAGGGCTGGCTAATGACATGAGAGACGCCCAGTTTTAAGAAGCCGTCAATGCATTCTTGTCTTAAATGGTCGGTTAATAAAATAATAGGAAGGTTTATATCCTGCAGAATGCTTAATTGTTTTTGTACGTCGAAATTGTCGGGGTGCTTGTTGGCCGCTGCAAATAATATTGCGTCCCAGTGAGAGTCACTATACTGAGATTTATTGTTTATAAACTGCGTAAAGCTTTCAAAGTCGTCGTGTTCGATATCCCATTGATTCAGTAAGCCACCGGTATTTAAACGGTTAAACATGGAGCCTTCAATAAGGGCAACTTGATAGCCTTTAAGACTAGGTAAAGAGAGTGCCGGCTCTTTTTGAATTTTGGTTTCAATATGGAACTTGAACGTTGAACCATGACCTTCTTGGCTAGAGACCGAGATTTCACCGTTCATTTTTTCAATCAGTGCTTTTGAAATAACTAATCCTAAACCAGTGCCACCGTATTTGCGGGCAGTGCTGCTATCACCTTGGGCAAAGGCTGAGAAGATATTTTTCCGTTGTTCTTCCGACATGCCAATACCAGTATCTTGAATTTCAAAACAAATATTGGCGCTGGTGTCACTGCTGCTAAGAACAGATACGCGAACGCTAACACCCCCTTGCTTGGTAAACTTGATGGCGTTGCTCAGTAGGTTGCCCAAGATTTGTCGTAAGCGCAGCGGATCGCTCTTAATATTCAGTGGAACATCTGAGTAAATAAGATAGTTAAAGCTCAGCTCTTTTTCAGCAGCGAGAGGAGCTAGGCGGGTAAAGACTTCTTCTAAAATATCACGCAGATTAATGGGGGCACTTTCAAGGATAAGCTTGTCGGCATCAATTTTAGAGAGGTCTAAGATGTCGTTTAGTATTTTTAGCAGGTCGTCTGACGACGTATAAATGGTTGATAAATAATCTTGTTGCTGTTCAGACAGCTGGGTTCTTGCCAGTAGCTCGCTAAAGCCAATAATGCCGTTGAGCGGTGTGCGAATTTCATGGCTTACGTTGGCCAAGAATTCTGATTTCATAATGTTGGCTTTTAATGCTTCACGACGGCCGGCTTGGAGTTCGTTGTTACGCATCTCCATTTCGTCTAAGGTTTCTTGCAAGTCGCGAGTGGCTTGCTCAAGGTTGGTTTGATACTCATCGGTGGTGCGCTGCAAGGCATTGGCCATGGCGTTAATACCTGACGCCATTTGATCAAATTCACCGACTTTATAAATATGAGCACGCGAGTCTAGTTCGCCTTTTTCAAGTAGGGCAATGGTGCGTAACAGCTCTTGAATTGGCCGGGTTAAGCTGCGGCTTAAACTCAATACTAAGTAACCGCATAAGGCCAATACACAGATAATCACCATGACCGCGGTAAATATTTGTTGATATCTAAGGATGCGAGTGTTGGCTTTGCTGAGTTCCACTTCTGCCCAACCAATGAGCCTCATGTCGGGGTTGCGGTTAACAAAAAAAGAATCAGAAATTTCATCTGATATAACCAAGCTTTGCGCATAAATTGGGGCTCTAACGCGAACGACTTCGTTGGTTTGTAAAATCGAAAGCTGGTCACTAATAAGTTCATAAGAATCTTTATGAGTGTTTTGCATGCGCGGGCCCGCGTGCGCTAGTTCGGTTTTGTTTTGGTTGTAAATAGTGACGGCACGAACGTCTTGTTCTTCTAATGTGTTATTGGCGATGTTTTGCAGAATGCCTAAGTTACCGGTTGTAACGCCGAATTCGCTGCTTGGAGACAGGTGCTTGGCAATGGTGATAGCGCGTTGATTAAGCAAACTGTCTAAGTCGTTTGAGCGCTCTATAGAGAAAAACGCGCCTACCACCAAGGCCACCAAAATGCCCGGTAACAGTGCTAACAGCATAATTCTATTTTGAATAGACAGGTTTTTCATAAGTAACTAAACAAACTCGGTGGCCAAGACCTTAGGAATCATCGGCTTAGACTATCGTTTTATTTTATTCTATACCAGAACTCAATTCTCTGAGCCGTGGTAAATACAAATCTTATCTGAATATGGTAATTTCCAAGTGATATTAACTAAAAGGTGGCATCTTAGGGTAAAATGCCATTTTCATTCTTAGCTAGTCGAGGCTTTAACCGTGGCCGATATACAATACCCGACCATTGAAGACTGCGTAGGTAATACACCATTAATTCGCTTACAGCGTTTATTACCTGCCGGCAGCACCAATACCATTTTACTTAAGTTAGAAGGTAACAACCCCGCTGGATCGGTAAAAGATAGACCGGCACTGGCGATGATTGCACATGCTGAAGAGCGCGGTGAAATTAAGCCTGGTGATACTCTGATTGAAGCCACCAGTGGCAATACAGGTATTGCTTTGGCGATGGCTGCCGCCATAAAGGGTTACAAAATGGTGTTGCTGATGCCAGAGAACTCGACCAGTGAGCGTAAGTGGGCGATGGAAGCCTATGGGGCAAAACTGATCTTAACCGAAAGCATGGAAAGTGCGCGTGATCTTGCCGAAGAAATGGGTCAGCGCGGTGAGGGTGTCGTGCTTAACCAGTTTGGTAACTTAGATAATGCTGAAGCGCATTACCACAGTACTGGGCCAGAAATATGGCAACAAACGCAAGGGACGGTTACCCATTTTGTCAGTTCTATGGGAACCACAGGTACTATTATGGGTACTTCGCGTTATTTAAAAGAGCAGAATCCTAATGTACAGATAGTCGGCTTGCAGCCAGATGATGGCTCTAGCATTCCTGGTATTCGTCGTTGGCCCAAAGAATACTTACCCACCATTTTCGATCCTAAGCGCGTAGATCAAGTACTAGACATCAGCCAAGCCGATGCCGAGTTTTATATGCGCGAATTAGCAAAACAAGAAGGTGTTTTCTGCGGTGTGTCTTCAGGGGGGGCAGTGGCTGGTGCTTTGCGCATAGCTGAACAAGTGACTAATGCCACTATTGTTGTGGTGATTTGTGACCGTGGTGACCGTTACTTGTCTTCTGGAGTTTTTGCTTCGTGAGTTCTTCAACCCGTTTAACACTGACAGTCGATAACTTAAATTCAAGCGGAGAAGGCGTCGCGCGTCGTGGTCGTGATGTTTACTTTGTGCCTGGTGCTTTACCCGGTGAAGAAGTTGAGGTCGTGTTAGACGGTCGTCGTCGTAAAGTTTGGCAAACACGATTGCTTAATATAATGACTGCGTCTGAGCATCGTGTTGATCCTGCATGCCCACATTACAAGCGTTGTGGTGGGTGTAACATGCAACACCTATCGTACGACGAACAAGTAAACTTCAAACAACAGCGTGTGGCACGTGAATTCGAGCGACAAAAAATAGAAGTAGAACACTGGGCTCAGGCCATTACTTCAGAACCCTTTGGTTATCGCCGTAAAGCGCGTCTAGGGGTGCGTTTAAGTAAACAGTCTAAGCAAAACATTGTTGGCTTCAGAGAGGCTGCGTCATCGCATTTAACCAATATCGACCGCTGCATCGTTTTACCAGAACACAGTGCTTTAAATTGGCAGCAGTGGCGTGAGGTAATTAATGGTTTGCAAGGTAAAGCACACATTACTCAAATAGAGATGGTGCAGGCAGACAACGCGATAGCGTTAGTGTTTCGCGTTTTAAAACCGCTGGTGCAATCTGACCAACAGCAGTTAATTGATACAGTAGCCGACATTACTAATGAATTACCGGTACAGTTGTGGTTAAAGTTTGATAAAGATCAAGCACCGCAGCTGATATACCCACAAGAGGCAGAACCTTTAACACATACGGTAGACCAACAGACACTGAACATTCAGCTTGATGATTTCGTACAAGTGAATCGTTCGGTGAACCAAGCCATGGTGACGCAAGCTCTAGACTGGCTTAACCCACAACCAGAAGACTGTGTTTGGGATATGTTTGCCGGACACGGCAACTTCAGTATGGCATTGGCTAAACGCTCACAGCAGGTTTGGGCGGTCGAAGGCAGTATCGATATGGTGCGCAGCTTACAAGCGCAAGCCGAAACGCTAGGTTTACCTATTCAAGCGCAGTGCATGGATTTAACTGAGCCGAGCTTGAGCTTACCTAGCGCCGATGCAGTGCTGTTAGATCCACCGCGTGCTGGGGCGGTCGAATTGATGCCGTACTTTATTAAGCAGTCTGTACCCAAAATTCTTTATGTATCTTGTGATGCTGCAACTTTAGCGAGAGATTTGAGTCTGTTAGTGGCAGCAGGATATAAGATAAAACAAGCGGGAATTATGGATATGTTTCCGCAAACACATCATGTTGAAACCATGGTGTTGGCAGAAAAAAGGTAAAACAATATGGTAAAAGTACGTGAAGACCATCCTTTATTGCATGATGGCTCTTTAGACGTGCAACGCTGGTTAGAAAATATCCGGCAGGCATACGATATTAAAGACACTGACACCTTAGAAAAAGCCATTCTATTAGCCAAGGAGCTGGCAGATGAGGCAGTTCTTAATCGCACGTATTGGTCTATTGATAGTATGCAAATGGGCTTGGAAATGGCCCAAATTCTATTGGATCTTCGATTAGACACTGAGTCTATTACGGCCGCTATTCTATATCGCGCGGTGCGTGAAGGTCGTATTCCTTTATCCAGAATTGAAGCTGAGTTTGGCGGTGAAGTAGCCAAACTGATTGAAGGCGTGCTGCGTATGGCCGCTATCAGTGCTATTCAAAACTCCAGTAACGATATTGTTTTAGGGCAGCGTGAAGCGCAGGTAGAAAACCTACGCAAAATGTTGGTTACTATGATTGATGACGTACGCGTCGCACTTATCAAGCTGGCTGAGCGTACTTCGGCAATTCGTGCGGTTAAAGATGCACCTGAAGAGCGTCGTCGTAGAGTCGCCGAAGAAGTCTTTAATGTGTATGCGCCATTAGCCCACCGTTTAGGTATTGGTCACCTGAAGTGGGAATTAGAAGATTTATCCTTCCGCTATTTGCAGCCAGAAGCCTATATGAAAATTGCTAGGTTGCTGGATGAAAAACGCTTAGCGCGCCAAGAGTACATTGAAAAAGTTGTACAGATTGTTCGTGAAAAACTTCACGAAGCCGGAATTAAGTGTGATGTTTATGGGCGCGTAAAACATATTTACAGTATTTGGCGAAAGATGAATCGCAAGAAGTTAGATTTTTCACAAATCTATGATATTCGTGCATTACGTGTTCTCGTTCCCGAAGACAAAGATTGCTACACCGCGTTAGGCATTGTGCATGGCTTATGGCGACATATTCCTAATGAGTTTGATGACTACATCGCTAACCCGAAAGAAAACGGCTACCGTTCATTACATACCGCGGTTATTGGCCCAGAAGGGAAAGCCTTAGAAATTCAAATACGCTCGCACAGTATGCATGAAGATGCCGAACTGGGTGTTTGTGCTCATTGGCTCTACAAAGGCACTGACCTTAACGCCAAAGACCAAGGCTACGAGCAAAAGATTGCTTGGTTAAGACAGGTTTTAGAATGGCACGATGAACTCGGCGCTCTGCCAGAAATAGGCACTGAATTAAAAGCCGATATCAGTCCAGACCGAATTTATGTATTTACACCAGACGGTCACGTGGTGGATTTACCACCCAAAGCTACGCCGTTAGATTTTGCCTATCGAGTGCATACCGAAGTCGGGCATAAGTGCCGTGGTGCTAAAGTAAACGGACGTATGGTGCCCCTGACGTACTTGCTTAAAAATGGCGAGCAGGTCGAAATTTTAACCCATCCCCAAGCACAGCCGAGCCGAGACTGGCTTTACCCAGATGCCGGCTATATATATACCAGCCGTGCACGCGCTAAAGCAGCACACTGGTTCAAGCTACAAGATCGTGAGCAAAACTTAGAAGACGGTAAGCACATGCTGTTGCGTGAGCTTGAGCGTCTAGACTTAGCCCATGAGCCACTGCAAGTGATTGCAGAAGACATGAACATGAAGTCGGTTGACGATATGTTTGCCGCTATTGGTGCTGGCGACTTACGTCTTGGGCAGGTTGTGACGCATGTGTCGAAGCGTGCAGACAGTGTGCCTGAACCACAGCAAGAGCTGCCTTTAAATCGTCCTCACCCGCAAAAATCACAGCCCGATGATGTGTACATTGAAGGGGTTGGTAACCTAGTAACGCAAATGGCACAGTGCTGTCAGCCCGTGCCCGGTGATGATATTCGTGGCTATGTGACTGTTGGTCGTGGGGTGTCTATTCACCGTAGCGATTGTGAAAACTTGCTGCACATGGAGTTACTAGAGCCACAGCGTATCTTGCAAGTCAGTTGGGGCAGTCGACCCGATAATAGCTATCCGGTGGATATGATGATTGAAGCCTACGATCGTACTGGCTTATTGCGTGATGTCTCTATGATATTGGCCAATGAAAAAATCAACGTTACCGCCATTACAACCAATTCTGACTTTAGTGAAAATACCGCCAGTATGCGCATTACGGTCGAAGTTGAAAGCTTAGAACGATTTGCTAAGTTAATGAATAAAATCAATCAGTTACCAAACGTGGTTTCAGCTAAACGCATTAGAGGACACTGATGACTTACACACTGGAAGACTTGTTGTACTTGATGCGCCGTTTACGCAACCCAGAAACCGGTTGCCCATGGGATTTAAAACAAGATTTTGCCAGTGTGTTGCCGCACACTTTAGAAGAAGCCTACGAAGTGGCCGATGCGATAGAGCGCGAAGACTGGCCACATCTTGAAGAGGAGCTGGGCGATTTACTCTTTCAAGTTATCTTCTACGGGCAAATTGCCGCCGAACGTCAGTTATTCAATACCGAAAGTGTTATCGACAAACTGGTTAAAAAACTGGTTAGGCGCCATCCGCATGTATTCCCTGATGGTAACTTGCAAAGCGAACGTACCCCCGGAGAAACGCAAGACGAGCAAGCCATTAAGGCATCTTGGGAGGCCATCAAACAAGAAGAAAAACAAGCCGCACCTAAGCGACTGCTTGATGACGTTCCTCATGCTTTCCCTGCTTTAACCCGGGCTGTGAAGCTGCAAAAAAAAGCCAGTAAAGTTGGGTTTGATTGGCCCAATATTGATGGCGTATTCGATAAAGTGAATGAAGAGCTGCTAGAGTTAAAGGCAGAGTTAGCAATTTCAAATAATAAAGAGCGCCAGCAAGAAGAGCTGGGCGACCTGTTATTTACTTTGGTAAACCTTGCACGCCACTTAGATATTGATCCTGAAACTGCCTTGCGCGGATGCAATACAAGGTTTAACCAACGATTCAACTTGGTAGAAAAACAAATAGAACAACAGGGTGGTTGGGAGAACGCCGACATCGACAGCATGGAAAAAGCTTGGCAAAAGGCGAAGGAATCCTCCACACTGAAGTAAATGCAAATGGAGGTGTGTATGTCTGTACAACCCACAGAAATAGATCCGTTTTTACGCGATAAAGTACGCTTGCTAGGCCGACTATTAGGTCAAACTATTGCTAACCAATATGGGCAACCCATGTTGGATAAAATTGAACAAATACGCGGTCTTGCCAAAGAAGCGCGTTTGGGTGATGAAGACGCTCATAAATCTTTGTTAGAACAATTAAAAAATCTGCCCGATGATATGCTCGTGCCAGTGGTACGTGGCTTTAACCAGTTTTTAAACCTTGCCAATATTGCTGAACAGCAACACAAAGCCAGCTGGCGCAGACAAGATTATGGTGCCGACGAGCTAGCGCAAATGTATGACTCGTTATTTTCGCGCTTAGCTGAGCAGGGTATTCAAGGTGAGCAACTAACTGAGCAAGTCGCTAAAGCGAATATTGAACTAGTACTAACGGCACACCCTACCGAGATTATGCGTCGTACCTTAATTCAAAAATACGACCAAATTGCCAGGCTTCTACAACAACGCGATGACTTGCGTGAAAACCACCCAGAGATAGAGCAAATAGAGCAACGACTTGGCAGCTTAATTGATGAGATTTGGCACACCGATGAGATTCGTCATGTACGACCTACGCCAGTCGACGAAGCCAAGTGGGGTTTCGCCATTATTGAAAACTCCTTGTGGTATGCCGTGCCTGGTTACTTAAGAGAGCTTGATCAAAAGCTTATCAAACGCGGTGCGACAGCATTGCCTCTGACAGCCGCACCCGTCCGATTTTCTTCATGGATGGGCGGTGACCGTGATGGTAATCCGAATGTTACTGCCGAAATTACCCGTGAAGTGCTATATCTCGCGCGTTGGATGGCGGCAGACTTATACCTTCACGATATACGCAAACTGCATAAGCAACTGTCCATGCGATATGCCGGCGCGCAGCTGAATGATTATGTGACGAACAAAAATGCCTTAGAGCCTTACCGTTCATGCTTGGCCGATATTCGGCAGCGTCTGGAAGAAACAAAAGAATGGGCGGCAGAACACGCGGCAGGAAATGCCAGTGATATAACCCCATTATTTGATCAGCAAGACATTGTTGCGCCATTAACCGCTTGCTACCACAGCTTAGTGGAGCAAGGTCTAGAGCGCCTAGCAAATGGGATGTTGCTCGATACCATTAGGCGTTTAGCGTGCTTTGGCTTGTCATTGGGCAGCCTTGATGTGCGCCAAGAATCAGACCGCCATAGCAAAGCCATTGCAGAGATATGTGATTACTACGGCTGGGGCGATTACAACCGCTGGACGGAAGAAGAAAAACAACAGTTCTTATTAAAAGAGCTAAGTTCTAAACGTCCATTGATACCACAAGACTGGCAGCCGAGTGCCGATACGCAAGAAGTACTAGACACCATGAAAGTGATTAGCAGCCCTATTGGGGCAGGTGTCTCTTGCTACATTATCTCAATGGCGAGTGAGCCATCTGATGTGCTAGCCGTGGCGCTTTTATTGCGTGCTGGTGGATGTAAACGCAATCTGCCTATTGTGCCCTTGTTCGAAACCTTAGATGACTTAGAGCACGCCGCGGAGCGCATGGAAAAACTCTGGCAGTTGCCTTGGTATCAAGATTACAGCCAGGCTTACCAGCAAGTTATGATTGGTTACTCAGACTCAGCCAAAGACGCCGGTCAACTGGCCGCTATTTGGGGGCAATACCGAGCGCAAGAAAGCCTGACCAATATGGCCAATAAGTACAATGTACAGTTGCGTTTGTTCCATGGTCGTGGTGGCAGTGTTGGGCGTGGTGGTTATCCTGCACATCAAGCTATCTTGGCACAAGCACCGGGGTCGGTAAAAGGCGGGTTGCGTGTTACCGAACAGGGTGAAGTTATTCGCTTTAAGTTTGGTTTGCCTGAAATTGCGAAACAAAACATGAAAACCTACATCGCGGCGGTGCTAGAGGCGAACCTATTGCCGCCAAGCTTACCGCAAGACAACTGGCGTGAGGTGATGCAGTCCTTAACTGAAACTGGGGTTAAGTCTTACCGTGCGATGGTAAAAGAAAACCCAGACTTTGTGCGTTACTTTAGAGCGGCCACTCCAGAACAAGAGTTAGGCAAACTTGCCTTAAGCAGCCGTCCTGCTCGTCGTAAAAACGATGGTGGAATTGAGTCGTTACGTGCCATTCCTTGGATATTTGCTTGGACACAAATACGCTTAATGCTGCCTACTTGGTTAGGTGCCGATGACGCTTTAGAGCAAGCAACCTCAGGTGAGCAGTATGCAACCTTGCTAGAAATGTACGAGCAATGGCCGTTTTTCCGAACCTACATTGATATGTTGGTGATGGTAATCTCTAAAACCGATCCAAACTTAGTGGCTTATTATGAAAGCCGTTTGGTGCCCGATGAATTACAGCCCTTAGGGGCACATTTGCGTCAGCGTTTAGAAAAGCTGCACAAGCAAGTGTTAAAAGTCACCCAACAACCCAGTTTGTTGCATGGTAAGTTAGCCTTCCAGCAATCGATGAGCGTGCGTTATCCCTACACCGATCCACTGCATTATATGCAAGCAGAATTAATGTATAGGGAACGCCAAATGCCAGAAGTTACCGAGGGCGAAGTGATACGAGCGCTGAAGGTAACCATGGCAGGAATCGCTGCCGGGTTGCGAAATACAGGCTAAAAACAAGCTGAATATTGATGCAAATGCTTGAGCAATAGGCTCACTAGGAGTAAGGTGTTGCCTATTTTTCATACCTTTGGTCGAGATTTGAGCAGACCAAGTGTACAACCGGTTAAATTTTTAACTATTAAGGAGTAGCGCATGCGCGTAATTCTGTTAGGCGCCCCTGGTGCTGGTAAAGGTACTCAAGCACAATTTATTTGTGAAAAATATTCTATCCCGCAAATCTCAACTGGTGACATGCTACGCGCTGCAGTTAAGGCGGGCACTGAGTTAGGTCAGAAAGCTAAAGCGATTATGGAAAGCGGTGGCCTAGTTTCAGACGATATTATTATCGGCCTAGTAAAAGACCGTATCCAAGAAGCAGACTGTGCAAACGGTTTCTTATTTGACGGCTTCCCGCGCACTATTCCACAAGCACAAGCAATGATTGATGCTGGTGTTGATATTGACCACGTTATTGAAATTGATGTGTCTGATGAAGAAATCGTACAGCGTTTAAGCGGTCGCCGTGTACACGCACCTTCTGGTCGTACCTACCACATCGTTTACAACCCACCTAAGGTTGAAGGTAAAGATGACGAAACAGGTGAAGACCTAGTACAACGTGAAGACGACTCGGAAGAAACCATTCGTCATCGTTTAGGTGTTTATCACGAGCAAACTGAACCGCTAGTAGCTTTCTATAAAGACTTAGAAGCGAAACAAGCAGCGGGCGCACCAAAATACAGCCATATTCCTGGCGTTGGTTCGCTACAAGAAATTACCGACAAAGTGTTTAAAGCGTTAGCGTAATATTCTTGTTGTGTAAAAAAGAGCCTTAGGGCTCTTTTTTATTGTTCCTCTCAAATAATTAAAAGCAGCAGTGGCAGGTTTTGTAAACAAAAGCCCACGGCTGTCAGGCCACTTATAAGCTGTTATAATCGCCTCCTTTATTCAAATATCAGAGTAAATAATGACTTGTTTATTAGTGGTAGACGCTTCTTCCACCCTTTGTTCTGTGGCTCTGTCTTATGAGGGGCAGCAATGGCACATCAGTGAAGAGCAGCCTCGTCGCCAAGCGCAACGCTTGTTGCCTATGGTTAATGAAATCTTAGACAGCGCACAAGTCAAAAAACATCAAATTGAAGGCATTGCCTATGGCTGTGGTCCTGGTTCATTTACTGGCATTCGCATAGCGGCCTCTGTGACTCAAGGCATTGCGTTAGCTTTAGATTTGCCAGTATATGCGGTGTCTTCGCTGCAAACCGTTGCTCAGGCGGTATTTGCTCAGTCTAATGCTCAACAAGTCATGGCCATTATGAATGCGCATATGGGCGAAGTGTTTTGGGCGCGATTTGAAAAAGACGGTGCACTTTGTAAAGCCATTAGTAAAGAGCAAGTCGGTAGCCCAGAGCAGTGTCTAGCAGACATCGCTGCCTTCGATGGCGAGCTAGCCGGTGATGGATTAACACTGCCAGAATTTGCTCACTTATCGCAAGAATGGGTGAGCGTTCAGCCAGACGCTAGCTATGCTTTAGTGCTTGCCAAACAGGCTTGGGATAACCAACTGTTCACTGATGCAGAGCAACAACAGCCGGTTTATTTACGTGAGTCGGTTGCTTGGAAAAAACTCGACGAACAACCCAGTTTATTACGTCGCTAATTATATAAATTAAGGAATTCTGTAATGGATTTGTTGCATATTATTGTGCTGGCTTTAATTCAGGGCTTAACCGAGTTTGTACCGATTTCGAGTTCTGCTCATCTTATTCTTCCATCACAATTACTAGGTTGGGAAGACCAAGGCTTAGCCTTTGACGTGGCAGTGCATGTGGGCAGTTTGGCTGCTGTCTTAGTGTATTTCCGTAAAGAAGTGATTAATCTACTGCAAGGTTGGCTAACCACTGGGTTTAGCAAAACACCGTCTGCGGATGGTAAGTTGGCGTGGTATATCATTATTGCGACTTTACCTGCGGTGGTGTTTGGGTTGTTGCTAAGTGATTGGATAGAAGCGAATTTACGCTCCACTCAAGTCATTGCTTGGTCGACCATTGGCTTTGGTATTTTATTAGGCCTGTCGGATCGCGTTAAGAACCACAGCTACAATATGGCTCAACTGACTTTGTTTATGGTGTTAGTGATTGGCTTTAGCCAAGCGTTAGCTTTAATTCCCGGCACTTCTCGATCAGGTATTACTATTACTGCGGCATTATTTTTAGGGCTGCACCGTGTGGATGCCGCACGTTTTTCGTTCTTACTATCTATTCCTCTTATTGTCGCAGCCGGTGGTTATCAAACCTTAAAGCTTGTACAGAGTGCTATGCCAGTTAACTGGAGTGATATGGCGCTAGGCGTAGTTTTATCGGCTATCAGTGCCTGGATTTGTATTCACTATTTCTTAGTGTTTATTAACAGAATTGGCATGATGCCCTTTGTGATTTACCGCTTAGTATTAGGTGGTATTTTATTGTTACTGCCGTTCTTAGTGTAGGCGTTGGTAAGATGCATTTATTGGTATTGCTTGAGCCGAGTTTAGCCAGTGCTGCAACGGCATTGGCGAATGAATACGGCTTTCAAGTAGTGCCAGAACTCCCAGAAGATGAAAGTTTTTATCTGTGTCTGAATGCCGAAGGGTTAAGTTTAAAGCAAGGTAATCAACCGCGTACCACTGTGCGGGTAGACTTTACTGCGGGCACTAATGCGCATCGATTAAAATTTGGTGGTGGATTAGGGCAAGATATAGCCAAAGCCATAGGAATTACTGCCTACAAGCCGACTGTGGTTGATGCAACCGCCGGCCTTGGGCGAGATTCTTTCGTATTAGCCAGTTTAGGCTGTACTGTGTATGCGCACGAGCGCCATTCTGTGGTCGCGGCTTTGTTAGAGGATGGTTTGGCGCGCGCACAACAAGATGCCGAGATCTCTCAGATAACCCAACGCATTGAATTTAAATATGGTGCCAGCCATGATTTGCTAGTGCCCATAGACAACCCAGCTCTGCAACCTGATGTTGTTTATTTGGATCCTATGTTTGCGCATGAAGGTAAGCAACAAGCGCAGGTAAAAAAAGAAATGCAGGCCTTTCGTAATCTAGTAGGGCAAGATACAGACGCCGATCAGTTACTGGAGAAAGCATTAGCGCATGCACGCTGTCGTGTAGTCGTTAAACGCGCTAGAAAAGCCGAGCCCATGGCAAACAAAAAACCCAGCTTCTCATTAATTGGCAAAGCCAATCGCTTTGATGTTTACGCTAAAGCCAAAGTTGCACCACTAACGGCATAGGCGTTTGCAACTTATCTTCAGCCTGAATAAGGATTCATCTGTTCTACTGCGTGAAAGCTTGGGTGCAGTGAAGAGCTGACTTAACGATATTCCAGCCTTTCTTGACGGCCATGCCGCCATCAACACCGTAACAATTTAACAACTGCACAAATCCTGCGTAAATCACTATAATTACTGCCAGTACTCAGTCGTCGAACACATCCTAAGGAAATCCTCATGGCCGTTATCACAGTAAGTCACCCTTTAGTGCAACATAAGCTCGGTTTAATGCGTGGTTCCGATAAAAGCACACGCAGTTTCCGTCAGTTAGTAAAAGAAGTGGGCAGCTTATTAACCTATGAGGCCACCAGTAATCTTGAATTAGAAGATTACGAAGTAGAAGGTTGGTGCGGCACCATCGAGACTAAGCGAATTCGCGGTAAAAAAATCACCGTAGTGCCAATTTTGCGCGCAGGATTAGGTATGTTGGATGGTGTTTTAGAGTTAGTGCCAAGTGCCAAAATCAGTGTGGTGGGTTTGTATCGTGATGAAGAAACGCTAGAGCCAGTGGCTTACTTTGATAAGTTAGCCAGTGATATAGACAAGCGCCAAGCTTTAATTATTGACCCCATGCTGGCCACAGGCGGTACCTTAGAAGCGACTATCGACCTGTTGAAAGAAGCCGGTTGCAAAGATATTAAAGTATTGGTGTTGGTTGCCGCGCCTGAAGGGATTGAGCGTGTTCAGAAGGCGCATCCTGAAGTCGATATCTATACCGCCGCGGTCGATAGCCACCTTGATGAAGATGGCTATATTATTCCTGGATTAGGCGATGCAGGCGACCGTATCTTCGGTACCTACTAGTCCGCCTTTTAATGCTTGCGAAGCCTAGTTTAAAGTTAGGCTACGCAAGATACTTTGTTTTAACCCGCCAGCAAGTAACTCTTCCAGTGTTGCTGCTAAATCGTCTAAATGGTCGTTGTAGGTAAGATTCTCACCCACCTGTTCAATTAACCCTTGTTTTAGTAGTTGCTGAATTAAGGTACGGAATAACGATTTATCAAAAAACTCTGGTGCGTTTATGCCGTATAGCATGCTGATGCGCTGTGCCAGTAAAGTCGACTGTTCTTCTAAGCTTTTAGCTGTTAGCGCTTGAGCATTGTTGTTCTGTAAGACGCTTAATGTTAAGAAGTAGCGCTCTAATGTTTGCAGTAGGTTAGCCGCTAAACTTTCTAAGAAAGCATGCTTAGTGCTGCTCGCAGGGACAGAGTGATAGCCTTTCTCGTTAAGTACTAAGTAGCCTTTCTCGACCAGTAAATCTAACCACTGCTGAACAACTTCATCTAATTCATCGATAGACCAGTGTAGAAACAGTTCGGCGCGAATATAGGGGTATAGCTGTTTAACAATGTGAATAACTCGCTCTGCATCATAGCGTTGGTTGTTAATAAACAAACAGGCAATCAGTGAAGGCAGTGCCAGTAAATGTAAGACGTTATTGCGGTAGTAAGTCAGAATAACGGCTTGCTTTTCTGACGTTTGAATTAAGTCACCTAGCTCGTGCGTAGTACGCCTAATGGCATCAAGTGCCTCGGCATGCGCCAGCCACTCAAGACCATTACCTTCTGGTAAAACAGTAAGATTGCTGTAAGGAAGAGCAGCCAATAAAGCACGATACTCTTCAATCAATAGGGCTAACATTTGCTCACCCATAGCCTGGCGAGGTGTTGAAAGTAGACCTAAAGCAATGAGGTTGATCGGGTTAACCGAAGTTGCCGAGTTAATGCCAGTAACCACTTTGTTAGTGAGCTTGTCTACTGTGGCAACGGCCCAGTCAGGGCGGTAGTCACAAGCAGCATAGTCTTCTTCACGCCATCCAGGCTGATGTTTGTCTAGAAAATCAGATAAATAAATAGGCTCGCCGATGGTGACGCTAACCTTGCCAAAGGATTTCTTGAACGCACGCAATGTCCCTAGCACCCCAAAGATACTTTCTTTTTTCTTTTCTGCGCCGCGTAGCTCACCTAAGTAACTATTAGCTTCAAAGACTTTTTCGTAGCCGGTATAGACGGGCATAAAAACGATGGGTTTGCTTGAGTCACGAAGGTAGCTACGCAAGGTCATGGCCACCATGCCGGCTTTAGGGTTTAGGGTTCTTCCGGTGCGTGAGCGGCCACCTTCAACGAAGTACTCAGTGGCGTAGCCGCCTGTAAAGACAGAGTGTAAGTATTCGTCAAAAACCGCTGCATAGAGCTGGTTGTCTCTGAAGGTGCGACGCATAAAGAAAGCACCGCCACGACGTAAAATAGAGCCAACGATAGGCATGTTTAAGTTAATACCGGCAGCAATGTGCGGAATTTGGAAACCATTATGGTAAAGCACGTAAGACAATAGAAGGTAGTCGATATGACTACGGTGGCAAGGCACGTACACCACTTCGTTGTCTTTACTGTGGTCATGTAGGGCAGACAGGTTGTGCACTGAAACACCAGCGTACAGCTTGTTCCAAACCCATGTTAACAAGACATCCAAAAAGCGGACGTTGGAGTAAGAAATATTAGACGCGATTTCGTCGGCGTATTTTAAAGCGCGCTTGCGTGCTTTTTCTTTGCTTATCTTCTTGGTTTTAGCTTCTTCTTCGATGGCTTTTAAAACCATGGGACGGTTTGGAAGCTGGTGCACCAATGTGCGACGGTGGGATAAGTCGGGACCTAATACAGAGGCCGATACTTGGCGGTTATGTACACGTAAAATACGCGCCACTTTACGCGCAAGTTTTTCAGAGGTTTGCGACTGTTCGTACAGGTCTCTTAATGAAATAGGGCGGCTGAAATGAACAAAGGTATTGCGACCGTTTAATAAAATGGCCATTAAGCGTGATAGGCGACCGCCAAAGGTACCACTAAGTTGTAGCCAAATACGGAAGAAAGAGCCTTCTTTGTCTGGTGAGCGTCCCCAAAACACACGAACAGGGACAATTTGAATCTCACGAGATTCATCTTCCCCTAGCCATTGCGCTTGTGTAATTAGGTCACGAGAAACTACCGGAGTTGGCTGGCGTTGGAATAGAGCACGCGAACGGCGATAAATACTAAAGAAAGGGCGGGTAGGAATTTTCCCTTCTAAGCGTTGTTGGAAAGGGCTTGGCCAACCAAGATTTTGTACTTCACGATCAACCACCAGTCTTTCTGCTAGAGATGGATACAAAACAGCATACACAATGGGTTTGCTAGGATCTAAATTCATTTCACTAACATCGGCACCAATACGGCTAGTTTTAACCATACTGAAGAGTATTTTTTGTTGTAGATGAAAAATAAATTTACGAATTTTTTTAATAATCATTGTGCTCAATCCAAAGCATAAAAAATATAAGCCTATCTTGTAAGGTAACAGCATAGCGAGGCATTAGGTAAGAATACTTAACTAATGACATATTTAAAATTGTTTGCCGCTTATTTATTAATAATGGGGCGGTGGTGTATCGTCTGTAAAACTGTCGTTTTTTAGCCCATTAGCGTGCATTTGTTCTAAGCGATTATGCATTAATCGCATTGCTTGTTTTGCTAAAGAAAACTCTTGCGTTACACTTGATAACTGTTGGTTTAGTTCGTCAACTGTATTTTCTAAGTAGGCAATGCGAATTTCTAACTCTTGAATTTGCTCTGTCGGGTTCATAAAAAGGATCTGCCTTAGCTATCGTATTGATTTTATTAAGAAAAATTCGGTCTATTAGGTCGTGCGGTTGATTTGGATGTAGTTTCTAAGCCATAAATTTAGTTTATATAATAACGAGTGATACGAGAGAACACATGGGTAAACAGATTTTACAAAAAATAATTGCTGCTATTGTTGCCAGCGCTGTCATTGTTGTATTAGCAGTTTTTTCTTTTCCAATGCTAATCACCGGTCTTCAATTATCAGATGGTACCTTAGTTACTGCTGAGACTTTATTCAACGTAAAAGGCGCGTCAAGCTACTTTGTACTGTTGTTTGTTGTTTCTGTTATCGTAACTTTGGTTACACTTCTTGTTGGATCAAATCGTCGTCGTCGTGCTCGCATGGGTGGCACTATGGTTGAAAGTGACACGAATGACGGTCGTGAACGTGGTACTGTTAAGTGGTTCAACATGAAAAAAGGGTTCGGTTTTATTACTTGGGAGCGCGGTAAAGGACAAGAAGATGAAGACGTCTTTGTTCACTTCCGTTCAATCCGTGGTAATGGATACCGTACCTTAACAGAAGGTCAGAAAGTTAAGTTTATGGTTGTTGTTGGCGAGAAAGGCCCACAAGCCGAAGACGTTTCAGCGGTTAAGTAATCTACTGGCCGTATTCAGATATCGGGTTAAGCTATTTGCCTAACCCGATTCTTTTATTGCTTATTTCGCAATCAATGCTTTCAATAAGCGTGGACCACTGACCGCAATATTTGCTGGTGCTTGAATACGTGGTTGACCAGAAAGCTCTGTCATTAAACAGCCTGCTTCGTTAGCGACTAAAGACGCTGCATTTAATGAAAACTCATCAACATTTTTCAATAGAGCGCCTTGGAAACGGTTGGCTGCTACATAACAGATGGTTAGTGCGTTAGAGCCAATGTTACGAATGTCGTAGGCTTTAGTCATGTTTTCGTTGTAGTAATTAACACCTAAGATGGCATCAGCAATATTGGTGCTAGGAGTACAACGAATACGACGATTGTTTAGTTGAGCACCACGACCACGAGATGCTGTGAACTCATCACCGTTAGTAGGGTTGGTAACAACGCTGTGTTCAACTTTGCCGTTAATTAGGCAGCAGATGGTGATGGCAAAAGAAGGAATTCCTAGGCGAAAGTTGGCAATATCATCGATAACACAAACTTGCCATAGAGGTTGGCGCTCGTCAGTAACGTTTTCGCCAGTCTCTCTGCCATGGAAGTTGTGGTCGGGTAAAGACTTCTTCATCTCGAAAATAACATTTTTTTCAAGACCAATAGTACAATCAGCAATGAACTTTGCTTTTTCTTGGTCGCTGCTTTGGTACATATCAAAGCGATCTAGGCGACTGACTAGGTCTTGACCTGCATTACGCGCAGCACGCAATGCCAAGTTTACCATGGGTTGCATAGGAATTTATCTCTTAAAGAACGTTTGTGGGCGGCGATTATAACGGTCATTGGCTGGTTTACAAAGCCTATTTTGCGGTACACTGCGCCGATTTAGGCAAACAGTGTGCGTTATGCTTGAGCAAATTCAGATAGTTATGGTGAATACCACCCACTCCGGCAACATAGGAGCGGCCGCCCGCGCCATGAAAAACATGGGCTTAAGTCAGCTTGTATTGGTTGACCCTATTGCCAAGGTGGATGAAGAAGCCTTAGCGCTTTCTTCAGGTGCCTACGATATTTTAGATAATATGAAAATTGTAGCGACTGTCGAAGAGGCAATAGCTGACTGCCAATTAGTGGTTGGAACCAGTGCGCGTAGTCGTCACTTACCTTGGCCCTTACTGACGGCCAGACAATGCGGTGTTAAAGTGCGTGAAGCACTGCCAGCCGGTAACAAAGTGGCCATTTTATTTGGTCGTGAATCCCGCGGCCTTACCAATGAAGAACTACACTTATGTAATGCACACGTGCATATACCCTGTAATTCTGAGTTTTCTTCATTAAACGTAGCGCAAGCCATTCAAGTGTTATGCTATGAGATGCGACAAGCCGTCGTTGTGGAAGCGGGTTCCGAGGAAGCCGGCGCCGAACAATGGGGCGTCGCTTGGGATCATCCGTTAGCGACCCACGCTGAGCTTGAAGGGTTTATGCAGCACTTAGAAGACACCTTGATAGAGGTTGGGTTTTTGAACCCTGAAGAGCCTAAGCATTTAATGGCAAGGTTGCGTCGCTTATATCAGCGCTCGTCACCCGATCAGTCTGAAATTAATATTTTGCGTGGCATTTTAAAAGCTGTGCACAAAGCCACCCAGCAACAAGGGAAATAACATGGGACTAAAACGATTGCGTGAAGACATCGCTTGCATTTTTGAGCGTGACCCGGCCGCTCGTAATACCTTTGAGGTTCTAACGACCTACCCAGGCGTACACGCCATTATTCATTACCGCATTGCTAACTGGTTGTGGCGTAAAGGATTTAAATGGTTAGCACGATTATTGTCTACTTTTAGTCGTTGGATGACGGGCATTGAAATTCACCCAGGTGCGACTATTGGTCGTCGCTTTTTTATTGACCATGGAATGGGTGTGGTGATTGGTGAAACCGCCGAAGTAGGTGATGACTGTACGCTATATCATGGTGTCACCTTAGGGGGCACGACTTGGAATAAGGGTAAACGTCACCCAACTTTAAAAAACGGTGTCGTAGTTGGGGCTGGTGCAAAGGTGCTTGGACCTATTGTTGTGGGTGAGAATGCACGTGTTGGCTCTAACGCGGTGGTCACAAGAGAAGTGCCAGCAGGGGCAACCATCGTTGGTATTCCTGGCCGTATTGTTAAAAAGGCAAACAGTGCTGTTGAAGAACGCCGCCGTAAAACAGCAGAACGCATTGGGTTTGATGCTTACGGTATTGCCGATGAAATGCCAGACCCTATCGCACGCTCTATTCACAATTTGATGGACCATATTGATGTCGTAAATCGCAAGGTTGATGTGATGTGTGAAGAGTTGACGGCTATGGGGAGCAAAAAATGCAGAGACCCACTTCCCGAACTGGACAAGGATGAGTTTATTGATTTAAACGGTGAAGAGCCTAAAGACAGTTAGGCTGCGGTTGAGACAGGTCAATCTTGAGTGTCTGTAT
This sequence comes from uncultured Oceanospirillaceae bacterium, assembly GCA_937974825.1. Taxonomy (GTDB): domain Bacteria; phylum Pseudomonadota; class Gammaproteobacteria; order Pseudomonadales; family Oceanobacteraceae; genus Venatoribacter. The sequence goes on from CALJVD010000050.1 coordinate 48,786, forward strand.
AAAAAATATACTTGACTAAAAAGGTAGGGAATACGCATAATGACCCTAATAAACTTAAGGGGATACGTTATGCGTTTGACTACCAAAGGCCGTTATGCCGTAACAGCAATGTTAGATCTTGCCATTCATGCACAGAACACACCAGTGAGCTTGAATGAAATTTCAGGTCGTCAAAGTATTTCCCTTTCATACCTTGAACAACTCTTTGCCAAACTTCGTCGTGGTGGTTTAGTAACCAGTGTGCGTGGACCTGGTGGTGGTTATCAGTTGAGTCGTAGTTGTGCAGATATTCATGTGGCTGAAGTGATTGATGCTGTGAATGAATCCATGGACGCTACTCGTTGTGGCTCTTTAGCAAATTGCCAAGGTGGTGAAGAATGTTTAACGCATCATCTTTGGTGTGATCTAAGTGAACAAATCCATGGTTTCTTAAGTTCTATCACTTTGGCTTCATTGCTTGAACGAGAAGAAGTTCAAAAAACAGCCAAGCGACAGCTAGAGCAGCAGTTAGAACGCATCAAAACCAACACAGAAACTGTTTGAATTAATTAAAGACAGCATTACACTTGCGTTTTTGCTGTCTCAATCGTGAATTATCATGACCCCTCTATATTTTGATTATGCCGCCACTACCCCAGTAGACCCACAGGTAGCGGAGGCGATGTCTCGTTGTTTGACCCTCGAAGGTAATTTCGCTAACCCAGCGTCACGCTCTCATCGTTATGGCTGGCAAGCCGAGCAAGCGGTTGAAAATGCTCGCCGACAAGTTGCCGACTGCATTCATGCTGATCCGCGAGAGGTTGTCTTTACCTCGGGTGCCACAGAAAGCAATAACCTTGCCTTAAAAGGTGTTGTCGAGGCACTGAAACAAAAAGAGCCTACTCAGCCTTTGCATATTATTACCTCGCTAATAGAGCATAAAGCCGTATTAGATGTGGTTGCCTGGTTAGAAAAACAGGGGGTAGAAGTAACCTATTTATCCCCCGATGCTGACGGGCTTATTCACCCCTCGCAAGTGACAGATGCACTGCGTAAAGATACTTGCCTGGTTAGTTTGATGGCGGTGAATAACGAATTAGGCACCATTACGAATATTCAAGCCATTGGCGAGGCGCTTAAGCATCACACGGCTTATTTGCACGTTGATGCTGCTCAAGCCATTGGGAAAATTAAGGTGAATGTTAACGATTGGGGTGTCGACTTATTGTCTATCTCATCGCATAAGTTTTATGGACCTAAGGGCATTGGTGCGTTATACGTTAGGCGTGAACCACAGGTACCGGTTGCTGCACAAATCCATGGTGGAGGTCATGAGCGTGGTATGCGCTCAGGTACCTTGGCGACTCACCAGATTGTGGGTATGGGTTTGGCAGCTCAATTAGTGTCAGAGCATTTAGAAGAAGAGCGTACGCGCCTAGAGATGCTTAACCAAAAACTATGGCAAGGGTTAACGGCTATCGGAGATGTTTTCTTGAATGGGCATATCGAGCAGCGTACGCCTAATCATTTAAACGTCAGTGTGGCAGGCGTTGATGGTGAGATTCTACTTGCCTCCTTGGCTAAAATTGCTGTTTCGTCGGGGTCGGCCTGTAACTCGGCCACGGTTGCACCTTCTTATGTATTAAAAGCCATCGGGCGCAGTGATGAATTAGCGCATGCGGGCCTACGTTTCAGCTTAGGTCGCTTTACGACAGAAGAGGAAGTAGAGGCGGCGGTGGTGGAAGTCGCTCGGGTCGTACAGACATTGCGTAAAATAGCATAGTCCTTACATCGCCCTTTATATAAATTTTTTTAAAACCTGCGTATAATTCGCGGGCTAAAATTTCTTAACCCTATCGGAGCTTTAAAATGGCTGTTGAACGTACACTTTCTATTATTAAACCAGACGCAGTAGCAAAAAATGCTATCGGTGCAATTATCTCTCGCTTCGAAGAAGCTGGTCTACAAGTTGTTGCTGCTAAAATGGTAAAACTGGACGACGAAAAAGCAGGCGGTTTCTACGCTGAGCATAAAGAACGTCCATTCTTCAAAGACTTAGTTGGTTTCATGACTTCAGGTCCTGTTGTTGTTCAGGTATTAGAAGGCGAAAACGCTATCGCGAAAAACCGCGAACTAATGGGTGCAACTAACCCTAAAGAAGCTGAAGCAGGTACAATCCGCGCAGACTTCGCTGAAAGCATTGATGCTAACGCGGTTCACGGTTCAGACTCTCCTGCGTCTGCAGCGCGTGAAATTGCATACTTCTTTGCTGCTGATGAGTTATGCGCTCGCTAGTAGTGGAACTCAGAGGGCCTTTTGCCCTCTGAACCCTCTGTTATATTTTTAGGTTTACTGATGACTGCACCAACCACCAAAATCAATCTGCTCGGGCTTTCCCCTTCTCAAATGGAAGCGTTTTTTGCCGAACTTGGCGAAAAGAAATTCCGTGCCCAGCAAATGCTGAAATGGATACATCAGTACGGCCAGTCTGATTTCGATGAAATGACGAACATGAGTAAGGCTCTACGTCAGCGTTTGTCTGAAATCGCAGAAGTGCGTTTGCCAGAAGTGGTGTATGAAAACACATCAAAAGACGGTACGCGTAAATGGGTGATGCGTTTGGATGGTGGCAGCTCCATTGAAACCGTTTATATCCCAGAAAAAGACCGTGGTACCTTATGTGTCAGCTCGCAAATTGGTTGTGCCTTAGATTGCAGTTTTTGTTCCACCGGCAAGCAAGGATTTAACCGCGACTTAACCACGGCAGAAATTATTGGACAAGTTTACGTCGCGAATATGAGCTTTCATGAGCCCGGCGAGCGCCGTGAACGTAAAATTACCAACGTTGTTATGATGGGGATGGGCGAGCCATTAATGAACTTCGACAACGTTGTAGGCGCCATGCAGTTAATGATGGACGATAACGCTTATGGTTTATCTAAGCGTCGTGTCACACTGAGCACCTCGGGTGTTGTGCCTATGCTAGACAAGCTTGGCGATGTTATTGATGTTTCGTTAGCGGTGTCGTTACATGCGCCGAATGATGCATTGCGTAATGAGCTTGTTCCTATTAACAGAAAATATCCCATTAAAGAATTATTAGCCTCGGTTAATGGGTATTTACAAAAGCTACCCGATCGTCGCAAAGCCACTATTGAGTATACCTTGATGGATGGCGTTAACGACGAACCAGAACACGCGGAGCAGCTTGCTCAGATTTTGCAAGAGACGCCTTGCAAGATTAACTTGATTCCATTCAACCCCTTCCCACATTCAGGGTATGAGCGCCCAAGTAATAACCGTGTACATCGCTTTCGTGACATCTTAGTCAATGCCGGATACGTTGTGACTATTCGCTCTACCCGTGGTGATGATATTGATGCCGCTTGTGGGCAGCTTGTGGGGCGCGTACAAGATCGTACAAGACGTAATGAACGTTACATTAAAGCCATACAATTAGAAGAAAATAATAGGCAAGGGAGTAAGCAATGAGTCTGATCATTAAACATATCGGCAAGCTGTTAGTTACTAGCGCACTTGCGCTAAGTCTGGTTGCTTGCGTTACCGTCACTGAAAGCCGTATTACTAAAAAAGCCTCTCCAGAAAAAGCGGTAGAGAACTATACAGAGCTCGGTTTAGGCTATTTGGAGCGTAATCGTCCAGATTTGGCTCGTAAACGTATTGAAAAAGCACTGAGTATCGATAGTAAATACGCACCGGCTAACGATGTAATGGGGCTTATATGGCAGTCAGAAGGTGAGTTTGAGCTGGCTGAAGAGTTCTTTTTACGTTCAATGAAGCAAGATAAATCGTATACACGTGCTCGCCATCACTTAGGTAATCTCTATCTACAAATGAAACAGTACGAACGCGCAGAGCAAGAGCTAGATCGTGCCGCTAAAAACCCTTATTACGATGACCGAGCGCTTGCCTACAATGACTTAGCGCTAATGTATTATCGACAAAATAAGCTGGACGAAGCCATCGACTCATACGGTGAAACACTGCGCTTATCTATGTATAACGTACAAGCGTTAGTGAATATCTCTACCCTGTATTTTAAAAAACAAGACTATCAAAAATCTCAGCACTATTTTGACCGTTTAGACCGTGTAGTGAATCGTGGGCAAACTAACCATACTGCGCATAGCTTGTGGCTTGGTATTCAGCTAGCGACCATTAACCAAAACACTAAACGCGCAATTTCGTTGGCGTCTGATTTGAAGCGCAATTATCCAGAGTCAAACGAATATAAGTTGTATCAAGAGTCTTTGTCTGGAGCGAAGTAATATGCATGCTGAAAGCCCAATAAAACGTCGTAAAAGCCGCAAAATATGGGTAGGTGATGTACCAGTAGGTGGCGATGCTCCTATTGCCGTGCAAACCATGACGAACACAGAAACTTGTGATGTCGACGCTACTGTTGCACAAATTAAGCAGGTTCAAGATGCCGGTGCAGATATTGTGCGAGTGTCTGTGCCTTCTATGGATGCGGCTGAGGCTTTCGGTAAAATTCGCAAACAAGTGGATATTCCGCTGGTAGCGGACATTCATTTCGACTATAAGATTGCCTTGCGTGTGGCCGAACTAGGCGTAGATTGCTTGCGTATCAACCCAGGCAATATTGGTCGAGAAGATCGTGTGAAAGCCGTGGTTGATGCTGCACGCCATCATGG
>CALJVD010000051.1 GCA_937974825.1 uncultured Oceanospirillaceae bacterium
TTTTTTTAAATCACCACCCCTCACCATTTTGATACGGTTTTATACCCATTAATTGCCACTTACCCTTCAGCTTGCTTCGTTATAATTGCTTCTATCTTTTTATACACATAAAACTGAGAGAGTATTTTTATGGAACTGGCAACCATTCGAATTATTGGTATGAAATGTGAAGAGTGCGCACAAAAAATCACAAGCGCATTAACATCAACGGCAGGTGTTGAGCAGGCACAGGTGTCTTTAAGCGGTCACAGAGCTTCGGTTGGGTTTAACAGTGAAACCAATGTCGAGCAATTAAAACAGGTTATTCGTGATGCAGGGTTTGATATTCAGCCTGCGCATGGCGAGGAAGGTGTTTGCTGTGGTGGCTGCGGCGGTCAATAGCTTGATATATAAACACTGCGCGAGGGGAAGCGTTCTGCGCAGTGTTTGTATTGCTAAGCGTTATTTTTCTGGCCAGTAATAACTGTCTGGCAAGCCTCGTTTACCAAAAATTGCTTCTCCTACACGAACGACGGTTGAGCCTTCTTCAATGGCAATCTCAAAGTCTCCCGACATTCCCATCGACAGCTCATCTAGGCTAATACCGTCCGGCAAGTTTTCTTGTAGTTTTGTTTGCAATTCTCGCATACGTACGAAGCATGCACGCACGCGTTCTTCGCTTGAAGAAAACTCTGCCAAGGTCATCAACCCTTTCACTTTCAGCGTTGGAAACTGAGGCAGTTGTTGGATAAATTCTTCCACTTCTTCTGGGGGCAATCCAAATTTCTGCGGCTCATTTGAGCTATTAACCTGAACGAATACATCTAGGGTGCGTTCTTCTTGCTGTAAACGACGGTCGAGCTCTTCGGCAACTCTTAGGTTATCTAACGCCTGAAACTCATGAGCAAAACGAGCAACATACTTAGCTTTGTTAGTTTGTAAGTGACCAATCACGCACCATCGAGCATCGGTTAAGTCGGCCATTTCTTCAGACTTCTGCTGCGCTTCTTGAACTCTATTTTCACCAAATTCTCGTACGCCTGCGGCATACGCCATACGCAGTACTTTTTCACTTTTAGTTTTGCTAACGGGTAGCAAACGTACGCTGCTTGGGTCTCGCCCAATACGCTCACAGGTTGCTTTAATGCGTGCCTTAATTGCCGACAAATTTTTCTCTAGCACCTCTTGAGTAATAATTTGTTCGGTTTCTGGGGTTTCCATAAATTCTCACTCGTTAACTTAAATTGAATACTTTCTTCAGTATTATACCGTACGTGAAAACTGACCTTTTTGTTTTTCGCCTAGATAAGCATCAAAGGCCATGGCAACAATACGCATCATTAAATGCCCTTGGGGTAATAACTCTAACTGGTTATCCGTCAGCTTCACTAAGCCATCGTCTATGGTTTCAGTCAGTTTAGCGAGCGAGTCTGCAAAGTAATCTTTGAAATCTATACCGTACTTATTATCAAACTTAGAGAAGTTAATAATGCCGTGGCACATTAAATCAGTAATAACTTCGCGACGAATTATGTCATCGTTCGATAACGTATAGCCTTTTTGAATGGGCAGTTTGCCTTCATCTAAGCAGGCGTAGTATTCAGACAATACTTTTATGTTCTGGCTGTAGTTACCAGCCACATAGCCTATAGCGGTAATACCCAAGCCAATTAGGTCGCACTCGGCGTGGGTTGAGTAGCCTTGGAAGTTACGCTGTAAGGTGCCTTTTTCACGGGCAATGACCAATTCATCATTAGGTAAGGCAAAGTGGTCCATACCAATATAAACGTAACCGGCCTCTGTTAAGCGTGCAATTATCAGCTCTAACAGCTCCATTTTACGCTCGGGTGGCGGCATGTCTTCTTTACGAATTAAGCGTTGCGCGCGCACCATTTCGGGTAAATGCGCATAACTGTATGTTGCAATACGGTCGGGGCGCAGTTTTATAATTTTATCTAAGGTGGTACTAAAGCTTTCTACGGTTTGCAGTGGTAAGCCGTAGATTAAATCGACCGATATCGATTTGAATTTTGCGGCACGACCAGCGGCAACTAAGTCGAACACTTGTTGTTCACTTTGCAGGCGGTTAACTGCTCTTTGTACTTTCTCGTCAAAGTCTTGCACACCAAAACTCAAGCGGTTAAAGCCTTGTTCACGTAGCTCTTGAATACGTTCGGTATCAATGGTGCGCGGGTCAACTTCAATAGAAAACTCGTGATTGTCGCTTTCATCAAAATTAAAATGTGTACGCAAGCAGTCCATTAACTCACTTAACTGTTCACTGGTTAAATACGTAGGCGTACCACCACCAAAGTGCAGTTGAGTTAGCTGGCGGCTTTTGTCGTATAAAGCGGCTTGCATCTCGATTTCTTTCTTTAAGTAATCTAAGTATTCAACGGCACGGTGCGTTTTTTGAGTAATGATTTTATTACAGGCGCAGTAGTAGCACAGACTTTTACAAAACGGGATATGAATATATAGAGACAACGGCTTAATAGGCGCTTGGTTACTTAGTAAGGCTGCTCTTTTATAATCATCAATAGCAAAAAACGGTTGGAACTGAGGCGCCGTAGGGTAAGAGGTGTAACGGGGACCAGGACGGTCATACTTCTCTACCAAAGCACGGTTAAACGTGAGTGTGCTAGTCATTTAAATACCCCTATCCAATAAAATTTATAAATTTGATTATACCTGTCCTTACCCCCTGCCCCAACCTTAAAGCCTTGATATAAGTTACCCTATTGGTGGTATAGAATAGGTACCAACCACATGAGCGACAGGCTCTTCTTGGCCTTCAGAGTACAGTGTTACTTCACCAACAACCAAGGTACGTCCTACTTTCATAAGCTTACAGTCGGCCATTACAGCGGCATCGGCAGTGGGCTTGCGCATAAAATTAATGGTCAAACTGGTGGTTACCGCTAAAGGTACTATGCCAACCTCACCAAAAATTGCGATGTAAAGAGCGGCATCTGCCAACCCCATTAAAACGGGCCCAGCTACAGTACCACCTGGGCGCAACTCTTCCGAGCCTATCAAATGCTTAACCCTAGCAGCCTTATTACCAACGGCTTCAATTACCAGTTTATTATTTGGGAATTGCCCCGCCAAAAAAGCCGTAATTTCCTCTACATTAGCACCCATTTTCTATCCTTTTTATTGTTTGTTGATAGCTTAGACCTGCTTAGGTTTCGCCCATGCGTCCGCCAAAGTCAATTTACTCGGTCTTTAGTGTCAATCCTGTTATGGTTAAATACGTTAGTCTTTAACTAATAACAATAACAGAAGATTTTATTTATGAACCCAACCTACTCATGTGATGTTTTAGTCTGTGGCGGCGGTATTGCCGGTATTGTTACTGCTTTAGAAACGCTACGCGCTGGTAAAAAAGTAATTATTGTAGACCGTGACACCCCTGAACGCTTTGGTGGCTTAGCCTTATGGGCCTTCGGTGGCATGGCCTTAGTCGGCACGCCTTTACAAGCAAAGAAAGGCATTCCTGACACTCCAGAAAAAGCATTAAACGATTGGATAAGCTTTGGCGAGCTAGACCCTGCCGATGAACAATCTATGGCATGGGCTAAATACTACGTAGAAAACTCTCGCACTGAGGTGCATGACTGGTTAATAAAAGAAGGCATTAAGTTTATGCCGGCCGTTAACTGGGTAGAGCGCGGCATGTACGGTAATGGTAATAGCCTTCCTAGGTATCATGTTATCTGGGGAACATCGCGAGAAATGACCACTAAACTCATTGATACCCTTAAAAAAGAAGGCAAAGAAAACCTAACGATTTTACATCGTCATAGTATTACCGAATTAGAAACTGATGGCATAAAAGCAACCGGTGCCCAGGCTATTAATGATGATACCCAAGAAGCCATTTTAATCGCTGCAAAACAAGTGGTTCTGGCCATGGGTGGCATCAATGGTAGCCATCAAGAAACTCGTGCTAACTGGCCAAGTGACCGTGCCATGCCAGCAACCATGCTCAATGGCGCTCATCCTTACGCCGATGGAAAGCTACATCGACTGGTTGCAAATAAGTTTTCAGGCCAACTCGTGAACACAGGTGAAATGTGGAACTACGCAGCCGGCTTCCCACACCCTTTCCCTCACTTTGAAGGACATGGGTTATCGACCATTCCGTGTAAATCTGCCCTTTGGTTAGACCATACGGGTAAACGTATTGGTCCAGAGCCCTTAGTAACAGGGTTTGATACTCATTGGCTATGCCAGCGAGTGGCTGAGCAAGAAAAACCTTGGACTTGGCATCTGCTTAACTGGCGCATTGCTGCCAAAGAATTTGCAATTTCTGGGGCGGAACACAACGCTCGAATTCGTGATAAACAATTTATTCGCTTCGTGAAAGAACTGCTGTTTGGTAATCACAATCTGGTTAAGCAAATGCAGCGCGAAAGCCCACACTTTTTAGTGGCCGACACTTTGACAGAGCTAGCAGACAAAATGAATGCGCTTACCGACAGTTTGGATATAAGTGCAGAAACGCTGCAAGCGACGGCTGATGCTTTTGACGCCAACTTCAGTAACGGCAACAAGCTAGAAAACGATGATCAAATACGTCGCATACTACACGCTCGTCAATGGGGACCAGATAAGCTACGTACTTGTAAGCCTGCGCCACTACAGAAAAAAGGCGCAGGTCCTTTTATTGCCATTCAAATGCAGCTTATCACTCGTAAAAGCTTAGGCGGTCTACGTACCGACCTACAAAGCCGAGTATTAGATGCCAACCACCAGCCTATTCCAGGACTATACTGTGTTGGTGAAGCGGCCGGATTTGGTGGCGGAAACTCTAATGGTATTCGCTCGTTAGAAGGGACATTTTTACCCGGCTGTATTATGACGGCAAAAGCAGCTGCCAAATCGATTAATAACAATAAATAACCACTGGTTTATTGATAAATAAACAGGAGTATTAAAATGAACGGTGCACAAGCGCTAATGAAAACTCTGGTCGATGCAGGTATTGAAGTATGCTTCAGTAACCCTGGCACCAGTGAAATGCATTTTGTCGCAGCTTTAGACGATGAACCTAAAATGCGTGCGGTATTAGCCCTCTTTGAAGGGGTTGCGACAGGCGCAGCCGACGGTTACGCCCGCATGGCGGATAAGCCAGCGGCTGTATTGCTTCACTTAGGGGTTGGACTTGGGAATGGCTTAGCCAACCTACACAACGCACGTAAAGGTAAAGTGCCGGTCGTTAATATCGTTGGAGACCATGCGTTATACCATATGCAATACAATGCTCAGTTGCAGTCTGATATTGAAACGGTAGCGCGTAACGTCTCCCCTAACTTTGTACGCACCTCTCAAAGCACCGCCGAACTCTGTAATGATACTGTTGATGCTATTGTGGCGGCCCGAGGTTTGCCGGGCCAAGTGGCAACCCTTATCCTGCCTGCGGATGTTTCTTGGGGCAAAGGAGGAAAACCAGCACAACTTCCACCCCTGCCCGAGCATGAAATTGCAACAGACGAACAAGTGAATGAGGCCGTAGAAGCCATTAAAAAAGGAAAGCGTGTTGCTATGCTGTTAGGTGGGCGTGCGTTACGCGAGCCTAGCCTAATGTCTGCAGCAAAAATTGCGGCAAAACACGGAGTTAAACTGTTTCATGAAACCTTCCCAACACGATTAGAGCGTGGCGTTGGTTTACCTGCATTAGAAAAAGTCGCTTATTTAGCGGAACTCGTTGGTGTACAACTGGCTGATGTTGACCACTTAATCTTGGTTGACAGCAAAGCGCCGGTGTCATTCTTTGCATACCCAGGCAAAAAGAGCTATTTAGTGCCCGACAAATGTAAAGTACACGTACTTTCCAATGAAGAACAAGACGCACAGGGCAGCTTAAAGAAGCTTGCTGAAGCACTCGATGCAGACAGCGCCACCCCAAAACTGCAAGAACCGAACCGCCCAGAAAAGCCAAGTGGTGCGCTTACCGCTGATTTAGTTTGTCAATCTGTAGGGCATCACCTACCAGACAATGCGATTATTGTTGATGAGTCGATTACCTCAGGGTTAATGCTTCCAACCATGACAGCAGGCTGCCCTCGCCATGACTACATCACCCTAACCGGTGGCGGTATTGGACAAGGCCTTCCTAGTGCGGTGGGCGCTGCCATTGCTTGCCCAGACCGTCCAGTGATTGCCTTAATTGGTGATGGTACTTCGATGTACACCATTCAGTCTTTATGGACCATGGCACACGAAGGGTTAGATGTGACTATCATTATTTTCAACAACGCCTCTTACTCTGTTTTAAATATTGAATTAGAGCGTGTTGGCGCGGCAAAAATCGGAGAAAAAGCTTTGTCACAATTAGACCTTAATGGTCCAGTGATAAACTTTTCGCAACTCGCTCAAAGTATGGGTGTGCATGGTACTCGAGCCAGCACCGCAGAAGAAATGAACAAAGCGTTAGAGTATGCGCTAAGCAATAAAGGCCCGCATCTAATTGAAGCCATGGTACCTGAAGCAGTCACTGGTATTAAGCGTAAAATCTTACCTTGGATTTTAAACACTGCCCACTTAATGCCACTGCCATTAAGCCGCGCTCTGAAAAAGAAAATGGCTCCTTAATTGCTCTTTAATTGTATTTTAGAGACCATTAAAAAACCGCTCGAGTGAAACACTGGAGCGGTTTTTTTAATGCTTAAACTAAACAAATATTAGTTTTTAGCGCGACCTTTGAACTCGCCTGTACGAGTATCAATTTCAATGGCTTCACCGATTTCAACAAATGAAGCAACTGATAACTCATAGCCGTTTTCTAGGCGTGCAACTTTCATTACTTTACCTGAGGTATCACCACGTACTGCAGGTTCTGTATATGCAATAGTACGTGTAATAACGATAGGCATTTCAATGCTAATAGCTTTGCCTTCATAAAACGTTGCCTCACACACTTCTTCCATGCCGTCAGAAATGTAGTTTAGGGCATCGCCTAGGTTTTCTTTTTCAACTTCAACTGGGTTGTAGTCTTCATCCATAAATACATACAAAGGATCGGCGAAGTAAGAATAAGTTACTGGCTTACGTTCTAAAATAATTGGCTCAAACTTGTCGTCTGCTTTAAATACTGTTTCTTGCGTAGCGTTTGATAGCAAGTTCTTTAGCTTCATTTTCATTACTGAAGCGTTACGACCAGATTTATTGAACTCGGCTTTTAGCACTACCCATGGCTCGCCGTTAATGTCCATTACCTGACCTGAGCGAAATTCTTGTGCTGTTTTCATAAATTTAGTTCCGACGTAATAAGAATAAAATGCGCTGCATTATAGTGTATTTTCAACGTACTTGACCAGATTTGTGGTTAAGTCGCCGTGGCTTTTTTGCTGTTGTTGCCATTTTTTTGCATGCAATCGCCATTGTGGCAAGCAATTTAATAAGTGCAACCAATCAACAGAATGGGTATTGGGAATATTCCAACCTAAAAATGCTTGTTGCAGCTCTTCTTTAAGATTTGTAGGTGCGTCTTCTAAATATCGATTTAAAAACGCGTTTAGCTTCACCAGATGCGCCTCGTCTTCTTGCTCATAAATATGCCATATCATGGGCAAACCAAGCATCTGTGCTCGAACAAAAGATTCTTCACCACGTACGAAGTTAATATCGCATGCTGCCAAAACCCTATCGTATTGAGGTTGTGACATAAAAGGGAGTCCGATAATGGTTAAGGATCCTTTAACATTCTCCTTGCCCATAGTAATTTTCTTACCAAACCAAGTACTGACGTCGTCACTGACACGCCCTTGTGGCACTAACAATGTTATGTTCTGCTGTGCCTGACTTAGCGCTGTCAGCAAGCTTTGCACTTCTGTATTTTCATAGGCAAACAGACTGATTAGACAATCCTTTGCAGCCAAGTCGGCTGTTACATCAAGCTCACTAAGCAATTGTTGTTGCTGCTGTTCACTTTGCATAACACTAGGAAGCTCTAGCAGTTCTGTCTGCCATAGCAAGCCACCGGTATTACAAGTAAACCCCGGAAAGTAAAAATACTTCGTCATTCCATGCACAGGCGAAGGCAATCCATGCATCCCTTCAACCCAGTCTTCTGCACTTAAGTATTCTAAATTAAGCCAGACAGGTTGTTTTGCTTGGGCTTGCAAACGATTTAATACAACCTCAGGCAGGTCACAGGCAAAAGCCTCTATCACCACTTCCGCTTGTGCTAACAGTTCTGCACCTGTAAATGGATTCTGCCAATGTCGTACTGCAACACCCTGTATTATTTGTGCCTTTTGTTGAGTGTTCACCTCAGGGCAGATTGAGTTAAAGCTCTGTAAATCATCGACCCACAGCGTTACCCGCTTCTGATGCTGTTGCACTAGCTGCTGGGCTAACCGCCAGCAGACACCAATATCACCGAAGTTATCAACCACACGACAAAACAGATGCCAGTTGTTGGTGTTGCTCATCTTTTCCTCGCTTAAGGTGGGTGACAGCTGCTCATTATAAAGCACGAGCTTCATCAAACAGAGTACAAACCTGTTGTGCAGCGTCTAGCAATCGCAATGTTGGACGGTGAATCAAGTCTTCTTCTACTATCAACAACTGGTTGGTTTTAACCGCTGTTAAATACGGGTATTGCAGCCATTCGTCTAACCAGTCTGGCCGCTGCCCTAACTGAGCTCCTGCCAAAAAAATATCGGGGTCTGCAGTTAGTACGGCCTCCACACTTACCTGGGCTGACTTGATCGTTAAGTCTGAGAAGATGTTTTTTCCACCACAGAGGCTAATCAAACGAGATATAAAAGTATCACCGTTTTGAGTGAGTAAGGGCTTATCCCATACTTGAAAGAAAACTTGTAAGGGCTTTTTTTGTTGGTTAGCTAACTTAATCTCGTTTACTCGCTCTAGAAAGTGATGAGCGATTTGAGTGCTTTTTTCTTGATAGCCCGTCAGTGCCCCAAAACGTTTAATATCGTCGGCTATTTCTGTAAATGAATTAGGATCGGAAGCAAAAAGTGGTAGTTTTAGTTGCTGCAAGCGTGCTGTATCTCTTGCTGAATTCCCTTCAGGCCAATAGATAATTAAGTCTGGTTGTAGGGCGAGTATTGCTTCAATGTTTAAACCGGCATAGTTTCCTACTTGAGGAATACTCTTAGCCGCATCGGGGTAGTCAGAATATTCTACTGTGCCTACAATTTTTTCGCCGGCACCAACACTAAATAAGAGCTCTGTGATATGTGGGGTTAAGGAAATAATACGCTCAGCGGGCTGTTTTAATTTAAGTGTGTTGCCTAAATAGTCAGTCACTTCTAGCGCTTGACTAAGACTCACAGCAAAGATTAAAGCACTGCCTAACAACCACTGACTCATGAGTTTTCCTTTCTTAGGCAGGCTTTATAAAGCCTACACTTGAATTTACGATTCATAACAACTTTTGTACACAAATCAACCAAAGTCTAATTGTACTGTTACCGTTAAAAACTTATGGTGCGCGGCTTCCACAACCCTTTACCTAGACACTATCAAATGAACGACGTTGATTTAGTATTCCAAAGTTACGGACGTAGCTGTAACCAGCCTGCATTCTATCAAACCTTCTACGATATTTTCATGGGTAAATCTGCCGACATCCGTGCAAAGTTTGTTAATACCGAAATGAGCGCACAACATGGTTTGTTGCGTGGCGGTATTATGTGGCTAATTATGCATGCCCGCGGTATGTCTGACTCTAAAATCCGCGCACTAGGCAAAAGCCATAGCCGTGGTCAACTTGATATTCACCCATCACACTATGCACTTTGGTTAGATGCTTTGATGGAAACGCTTTATAAGCACGATCCTGAATTTAACCTACAACTCGAACTTGCTTGGCGCAGAACGCTAGAGCCTTCTATTGATAAAATCATCAGCATGTACGATCAACACTGATCGCTATCCGCTTAGACCAGATAATTCTGGCCTTTTTCTCCGCTCCAGAGATTAATGTTGTAGAATTGAGCCTTCAGTTTTACTATTTTATTTTAATTTTTATGCTGGCTACACCTTTTAACTACTTAGCCAATTCCTGCTCGGAGCACTCATGACCACCCAGCCCAAAGGCACATCAACCCGTATTATTCATAACCGTCGTTCCCATAAAGACTGTAACAGCCCTTTTACACCCATTTACAACACCACCAACTTTATATTTGATGATACCCAAGAACTGCTCGATGTTATTGATGGCAAAAAAGAGGGCTACTTATATACCCGCTGGGGTGCCAACCCGACCATTTTAGAATTAGAACAGGGGCTAGCGACAATCGAACAAGCGGAACGGGCACTCGCCTTTACTGCAGGCATGGCTGCTATATCCTCAACTATATTTGCTCATGGCACCAATGGAGTTGTGTGTTTAGGTGACTTATACGGTGGTACCCAAGCATTTTTAAATAACCACTTGGCACTCTTAGGTGTAAAAGTAACTTACTTACGCTACGAACAAATCGATGAGCTCAGTACCCACCTAATACCAGGCACAGTGTTGTACTGTGAAACTCCAGCCAACCCAACGTTGCGTCTATTAGACTTAAAAGCACTGGCTAATATTGCACATCAGCATCAGGCGCTACTGGTCGTAGACAACACCTTTGCCACCCCCATCAACCAACAACCTCTAACCCTAGGCGCCGATATTGTCATTCACAGTGCCAGTAAGTACCTAGGTGGGCACAGCGACCTAACAGCGGGAGCCGTTATGGCGAGCCAAGCTTTAATTGAACCCATTGCAGCTTGGCGTAAAAACCTTGGACAGATGATTGCTCCTGATACAGCGGCATTACTCTCCCGTAGTTTACGCACGCTGCCCTTACGCATGAAAGAACACAACAACAATGCATTAGCGCTGGCACAGGCCATGCAACAGCACCCTAAAATTTCACGTGTACTCTATCCCGGCCTACCTAGCAACCCTGATTATAAACTTGCCTGCTCTCAAATGAGCGGATTTGGTGGCATGGTGACCATTGAAATTAAAGGTGGACGCCAAGCGGCTGAGACTGTGGCTAATAACTTAAAAATATTTCTACTGGCCACCAGCTTAGGTGGCGTTGAAAGCTTAGTTAGCCAACCAGTAGCCACTAGTCACCACGCTATTAGTGCCGAAGAACGAACAAAGCAAGGGATTACAGATGGCATGTTAAGACTGTCTGTTGGCGTGGAAGATGTAGCAGACTTAATTGCTGATATCGAACAGGCGTTAGCGTCTGTTTAGCAGACGACTTTGAACTTAAAACCGCTAAGTCCGCATTTGCTACTATTTAAGCAATAAAAAAGGCGACCGAAGTCGCCTCTTTTAAACCATCACATAAATGACAGCTCACTTAGATACAGAATGACTTTAACGGTGGGAAACCATTAAACTCAATAGCACTGTAGGTCGTAGTGTAAGCACCGGTCGAGAACCAGTACATGCGGTCACCAGACTCTAAACTTAATGGCAGCTCATACTTGTAGTGCTCGTATAAAATATCCGCACTGTCACAAGTAGGGCCCGCAATAATCACAGACTCTACCTCACCTTCACGCTCTACATAGATTGGGTACTTAATAGACTCGTCCATGGTTTCAATTAAACCACCGAACTTACCTACATCAGTGTAAACCCAACGGTGCAGACCAACACGGTCTTTACGGCTGATTAATACAACCTCACTCACTAATAGGCCAGCGTTAGCCACTAATGAACGACCTGGTTCTAAAATAATTTCTGGTAATTCATCACCAAAGTCTTCATGCAAGAAGCGCGTAATTTCTTCTGCATAGGTTTGTAAATCATTCGTACGGTTAATGTAGTTAGCTGGGAAGCCACCACCCATATTAATCATTTTTAATTCTATGCCATCTTCTTCTTTAAGACGTTCAAAAATTACGCGAACTTTTGCAATCACAGAATCCCATGCACCAATATCGCGTTGCTGCGAGCCCACATGGAAAGAGATGCCATAAGGCACTAACCCTAAATCACGCGCTAAAATACATAAGTCCATGGCCATATCAGATTGGCAACCAAACTTACGGGATAGCGGCCAGTCTGCAGTATCAGAACCCTCGGTTAGGATACGAACAAACACGCGTGCACCTGGGGCTTCTTTAGCGATGTTACGTAAATCTGCTTCTGAGTCGGTAGCAAATAGCGTTACGCCTTTCTCATGGAAATAACGAACGTCTTTAGCCTTTTTAATGGTATTACCAAAACTAATACGATCACCCGACACACCTTCAGCCAAAACCTTGTCTAACTCATAACGTGATGCCACATCAAAGTTACAACCACGATCGCGCAAAATACGTAATAATTCTGGCATCGGGTTCGCTTTAATAGCGTAATATGTTTTCGCGTAAGGAAAGCTTTCAATCAGTGCGTCTAATTGACGCGTAAAGGTTTGGCTGTCTACGACAAGGAACGGTGTTTCTTGTTGTGCATCAGCAAAGTTTTTTAAGCGTGTAAAGGCTTCGTTTTCGTAATAGTCTTTAGGCTTAGCAACCATTAGGCTAGCTACCTCCTTAATTGGTAGGATTGAACAAATGTCTGGCAAAGATAGACTTATCTAAAAGAATGTACAGTGATAATTCCTTGTCTTAACGATAAAGATTATAATTCTATAGAGATAAGGCTTATTGTCCAACTCACCCCCTTTCTTCCATCTTAGAACTATATATGCTGCGTTTTTTTGAAAGCTTTGTTAATCCCTTTCCACCTGAACATCCAAAGCAGGCACCCCAAGGGCTGTACGCGTTTTGTCGCCACTATACGCGTGAAGTAGAACTGCCTCTGATAGCCATGTCGATCCTGACAGCCGCCATGGCCATCTTAGAAGTCATGCTCTTTGGCTACATGGGACAGTTAGTCGACTGGTTAGCCGACAGTAACCCTGACACGTTTTTAGCAGAAAAAGGCACAAACCTAGCCATTATGGCTCTGACTCTACTGGTAGTAATGCCTTTAGTTAGCCTGCTGCATAGTATGATTGTGCATCAAACCCTACTGGGTAATTACCCCATGCGCATTCGCTGGCTTGGTCATCGTTACTTACTGAACCAGAGCTTGTCTTTTTTCCAAGATGAGTTTGCCGGTCGGCTAGCCACTAAGTTAATGCAGACTGCCTTGGCTGTTCGTGAAACCGTTATGAAATTACTGGATGTTATGGTGTACATTCTAGTTTATTTCGGCTCGGTGATTATTATGATTGCCAGTGCCGACTGGCGCTTGGTTTTACCCATGCTTGTTTGGCTGGTGCTTTACATTGGCACACAAATTTACTTCGTTCCGCGCTTAAAAAATATCGCAACGGAACAAGCCGACGCTCGATCAACCATGACCGGTCGTATTGTAGATAGCTACACCAACATTCAAACCGTCAAACTGTTTGCTCATACCGATAAAGAAACGGATTACGCACGCGAGTCGATGGATGGATTTTTAGACACGGTTTATCGACAAATGCGTCTAGTAACGGGCTTAAACGTTACCATGAACGTCATTAACTACTCTTTAGCTTTTAGTATTGCTGCAGTATCTATTTGGCTATGGATCAACAATAGTGTCAGTACGGGCGCTATCGCCATTGCCATTGCCTTGTCACTGCGCGTAAACGGTATGGCGCAATGGATTATGTGGGAAATGAGCAACCTGTTTGAAAACTTAGGGACTGTTGTCGATGGTATCAACACACTGTCTAACGCGCCTAAGATTACTGACTCAAGCCATGCTGTCGTACTGCCACGTAGCAAGGGTGAAATAAAGTTCGATCATGTTAATTTTATTTATCCAGGCAAAACAAAAGACAAAGATCATCAAGTATTTTCAGACTTAAACATCCATATTAAACCGGGTGAAAAAATTGGCTTAGTAGGTCGTTCTGGCGCTGGAAAATCAACCCTTGTAAACCTACTGCTTCGCTTTTACGAAGTTCATTCGGGTCGTATTTTAATTGATGGGCAAGACATCAACGATTTAACACAAGACTCTTTGCGTCACCAAATTGGTATGGTGACTCAAGACACTTCACTGTTGCATCGCACGGTTCGTGAAAACATTTTATATGGCCGCCCAGATGCTACTGAAGAAGAGCTGTTAGAAGCCACTCGTAAAGCTGAAGCGCATGACTTCATTTTAGGCTTACATGATCCATACGGTAATACTGGGTATGACGCTTTTGTTGGTGAGCGAGGTGTTAAGCTATCGGGTGGCCAACGTCAAAGAATCGCTATTGCGCGTGTGCTTTTAAAAGATGCCCCTATTTTGATTTTAGACGAAGCTACCTCGGCATTAGACTCTGAAGCCGAAGCCGCTATTCAGAAAAGCTTTGACACACTAATGGAAAATAAAACGGTCATTGCTATTGCCCACCGACTCTCCACTATTGCTGCCATGGATCGCTTAATAGTACTAGATGAAGGACGTATTGCCGAACAAGGTACCCACCAAGAGCTATTAATTAAAAACGGCATTTATGCCCAGCTATGGGCTCATCAAACCGGTGGATTCTTACCCGATGACTAACCTTATTGCCTTTTTCCAAATATCAGCGTAGCTTGATATAAAACATCTGACATATGCCCGCAGCGACTTGGTAATTATTTTACACTCTTACCAAGATTACCCCTGCGGGCTGTTTGTATTACGAGGTAAATATGAACAACAAACCCAATATTATTTTGACCGAAATTGATTTAGAGAGACTAGAGCGTTTAATCGATAACACGCCTGACAATCAGTTTCCTAACAAAGCCAGCCTTGAAGAAGAGCTTGAGCGTGCAGAAGTCGTTAAGTCGAGTGACGTTCCTAATACTGTCGTCACCATGAACTCAACCGTACGCTTTTTAGAACTGCCCGATCAAGGTGAGTTTAGCCGTACCTTGGTCTACCCACGAGACTCTGGGAAAGAAGGTACCGTATCTATTTTGGCACCGGTTGGCATCGCTATTTTAGGCTTATCGGTCGGTGATGAAATTGAGTGGCCAAGTGCTAAAGGAAAAACCTTAAAAGTGCGCGTTAAAGAAATTTTATTTCAACCTGAAGAGTCAGGTGAAGCACACCTATAAAATATTGTTTTAACCTATAAATAGGGCGCCAATTGGCGCCCTATTTGTTTATAGACAACTTACTAATCACTTATTTAAAAGAGGCTTTATTTGCGAAAGGCTTAGGCTCTTTGCCCTTAGCTAATCCATTTTGCATAGCAATCTTTTGGTTTTTTCGACCCAATAAACGACCCTGCACCCAACGCTCCCAACGAAGCGCCTTCCAAGTATCTGCTTTCCAAGTTTTCTTTAACAAGTACTTACTGGCAGCAACGGCATCAGGAGATTTAGTTACCACGACTTGAGCCAGCTTTTCCGCCTCTGCAACGGGGTCATCTGCTAACTTACTAATGAGACCGTATTCAAAGCCTTCGGTGGCTGGAAACTGACGCCCAGTCATAATAAGTTCTTGAGCGATATCAACACGAGTTAAACGCGACAAAGTCACCATTCCACTCATGTCTGGTATAAGCCCCCATTTCATTTCCATGATAGATAAGTTGGCATCTGGTGTAGCAATACGATAGTCACAAGCTAACGCTATCTGCATACCACCACCAAAGCAATTACCGTGAATCGCACAAATAACGGGAACGGGTAAGTCACGCCATACATGAGCAATTTCTTGCGCTAAGTTTTGCTTAGTCCACGGAAGCTTTAAGAACAATTTAGCTATCATGCTGGGCTCTTTACTTACGGCACCAAAATCTAACCCTGCGCAAAAAGAGCTCCCTTTAGCCGCCAACACAACGGCACGCACACTCGGATTCTTACGTAGCTCTTTCGCTGTTTTTACCATCTGCTTAAACATCGGCATATCTAGCCCGTTTAATTTTTCAGGACGGTTTAACCAGACATAAGCAATATGATCTTTTACTTCACAAAGTACGCGTTCGTTCATTATATAATTCTCTTTTTCGCTTTTATTTTTCTAGCCAACCTAAGCTATGCTGCTTTACCAGTGCACTAAGAAGCGCAATGTGCTTTGGGTTGTCATTTAAACATGGAATATAGTGATAATCTTCACCGCCGTTTTCTATAAAATACTCACGGTTTTCCATTTCTAACTCTTCTAATGTTTCTAAGCAGTCAGCGGCAAAGGCTGGACTAATAACATCCACGCGTTTAACGCCATCTTTCGCCCACTGAACCAAGGTTTCATCGGTATATGGTTTAACCCACTCTTCTGCACCAAAGCGTGATTGAAAGGTACACAGATATTGCTCACTACTTAACCCTAACTCTTGAGCCAAGGCATCGGCGGTCGCACGACATTGCTGTGAATATGGGTCTCCTTGTTTATCAAAGCGCTGTGGCACACCATGAAACGACATTAACAGTTTTTGCCCTGCGCCATGCTGTTCACGGTATCGTTTTACCGAGTCCGCTAACGCTTTAATGTATAGCGTTTGATCGTAATATTGTTTAACAAATCGAAGCTCGGGCAAATTCCACTCTTTATTCATCACCTTAGCCACCGCATCGAATACCGCTGCGGTAGTCGAAGACGAATACTGTGGATACAGAGGTAAAACTAATACTCGCTCAACCTGTTGTTTTAATTCAGCTAGGGCAGATTGAATCGACGGGTTGCCATAAGTCATACCTAAAGCAACGGGAATTTCCGTATTAAATTCTTGTGCCAATGCAATCGATAAAGATTGCTGCTGTAGCTTGCTGATCGCTAATAATGGAGAGCCTTGCTCTGTCCAAACACTTTTATAGGCTTGGGCAACCTTCTTAGGGCGGGTTCTTAAAATAATGCCGTTTAATATCAACCACCAGATAGGGCGAGGAATATTAACGACGCGCTTATCCCATAAAAACTCACCAAGGTAGCGACGTATGGCTGAACTGGTTGGAGCATCTGGTGTTCCTAAATTGACTAATAGAACACCAAAAGGTGGGCGCTCTGTATTCATACATGTCTCCCAATAATAATTGGAATAAGTTTAACTGAAAGAGGGCTGAGCTGCATTGATGTCAGAAACAAATAACGCTATTGCGGTTTGATAGTTAGATAAAAGACAGAAAACAACCCTTGGAATTAAAATATACTTGCATCCATTCACAACGTAGATGCATATTAAGATTGAATTTATCGTTACATGCAGGAAATCATAAATGGCTCTTTTAGAGTCCTTGTATCAGTCTCTTCTTCCTTGGTTGCCCTTATTGACCATTAGCGGTCTTGTTATGGCGATCGCCTCTGCCGTTACTCTTCCTTGGATATTAATACGGCTGCCTGAAGATTACTTCGTTGCGACCCAACAACACAAACCTGACCGCTCTCCACTTGGTTGGCTGGTCTGGCTGCTGCGTAATAGTTTAGCCATTGTGCTGTTTATTGTTGGTCTGCTTATGCTCGTACTGCCCGGTCAGGGACTATTGATGATTCTAATTGCTATTGGTGCGAGTACGCTCCACCATAAATACACTCTAGAGCGCGCCATTATTCGACGTAAAACTGTATTTGATGCGGTTAACTGGGTAAGAGGGCGCTTCAATCGTCGTCCTATGATTCATCCTGACGACCCTAATCATAAATCATAAGCAACGTTGATTTTTTTCATTTTAAGTTTAGAATGAACGTTCATTCAGGTAAGATTTATGAACAAAAGAGAACTGATTTTAGAAGCCACTGCCGATTTGATTGCCGAACAAGGGATTCAAAACTGCCCTATGGCAAGCATTGCAAAACATGCAGGCTGTGGTGCCGGCACTATTTATCGCTACTTTGAAACAAAGGAAGCCTTAATAGAACAACTGTATCTATCCGTTAGTGAAGATATGTCGGAATATTCTCTGCAAAACTACCCTAAAGAAGCCTCTGTAAGAGCGCGGTTTGACCATATTTGGGGGCGTTTCTACGATTTTTTAAATCTTTCACCACGCAATATCTGCCTACTTGATCAACTATGGGCGTCGCCACTTATTTGCACAGAACTGCAACAAAGAGCAATGAGCGACATTCATACAGAAGTCATTAGCCTGCTAGAAAATGCGAAAGAATCTAAGTGCATTAAAAGTATTCAAAATGAGCTGCTGCTCACGATGACATTTGGCAGCTTATTTAACATTGCTAGAAAACAACAAATGCTTCCTGAGCTTTTTTCAGAAGAAGTCCAGGTGCAAACCTTGCTCGACATGTGTTGGGACGCCATCAGCGCCTAGCACTTTTTTTAAAAACAAAAAACTGAATGAACATTCATTCATAACTTAATTACAATAGAGGTCTTCATGGAACAGCAAGTTATCTCTCAAAAACAAACCACTAAAAAGAGCACCGCTGATAAAAAGCCAATGCTCCCTCATGGTACTGATTTTTTTCAACTGCTCGCCGACCTAACGTTGCAGCAAAAGCGTCACCGTACAGCACTGCGCGCTAACTAATGTAGTACAGCCTGCTCACAGGTTGCTGTTTGAGCAAAAGCAGCAGGCAAGGCAGACTCTCGGTTCACCACTAGCAAACTGTATTGCGGTAATATTGTTTCTGCTTGGTGAACCAAGTCTTCCAATAAAACACAGGTAATATCGATAGAGTCACTGGCAACTATTACCGCTAACGGATAACCGTATAGAGCATTGATAGCGACCATATCTCCTACCGAAACCTCCGTGCGCTCACAGTTAATATCGGGGCCTAATAGTTGCTCGATCGACAATGGGGTTTTGAATCTTGACAGTGCTACAAGCTGTATTAAATGCCAGATATTGTCATCGGAAAGATCTAACTGAATATCCCCCTCCAACTCTCGACCAGCCACGCGTTCAAGCAAACACATAAATAAATCTTGATCTTCTTCTGACCAACGTAAATCCATGGGATAAGCCTGTCGCCCTGCACTATACAGCTTAATATTGGTAGGCATTTCTAAAGCGGCGTTACTGGATTCATCGGTCGGCATTAATAAACTTATAGCTTCTAAGCCGTGTCGATCTTGTTCATTAATACGCCAGAATAAAGGTTGCATGTCACGACTCATAAGACAGACTCCTTGTAGCTAATATTAGTTATTTTAAGCGAACAAAAGATTCTTCTAAAAAGCGTTATGCTCATTACTTGTATAGCAGCCAACGCTCTAAGCAACAAGGAGAAGGTCATATATTTAAGATTTCTCTGCTTTAAATGTAAGTTACCTGCCCATACTCTGGCTATTAACTATGCAGTGACTGTATAATGTGCGCCCTAAATTCCTTAGACCTTCTTGTTCTGCTATGTCTGATAATGTGAAAAAACTCTATATTAAAACCCACGGTTGCCAAATGAATGAGTATGACTCTCAACGTATGGCAGACATCTTGGGTGACAGTGATCAAATGGTATTAACCGACAACGCCGAAGAGGCGGATGTGGTTATCTTAAACACCTGCTCGATCCGCGAAAAAGCACAAGAGAAAGTATTCCACCAACTTGGCCGTTGGAAGCGTCTAAAAGATAAAAATCCTAACGTTAAAATTGGTGTGGCAGGTTGCGTAGCTTCACAAGAAGGTGACGCCATTATTAAACGCGCTTCGCACGTTGATATGGTGTTTGGCCCGCAAACAATTCACCGTTTGCCTAACATGGTCAACCAAGCAAAAAATGCTATTCAGGTAGTAGATGTTACCTTCCCTGAAATTGAAAAATTTGACCATTTACCGGTACACAAAACCGATGACTCAAGCGCCTTTGTATCTATTATGGAAGGCTGCTCTAAGTACTGTTCTTTCTGTGTCGTTCCTTATACGCGCGGTGAAGAGGTCAGCCGCCCATTAGAAAGCGTACTAGACGAAATTCGTAACCTTGCTAGCCAAGGCGTGCGTGAAGTTAACTTATTGGGTCAAAACGTTAACGCTTATCGTGGCGTTACAAAAGACAACGACATCGCTGACTTAGCCGAACTTATTACCCTAGTAGCAGAAATCGAAGGAATTGATCGTATTCGTTTTACAACTTCGCACCCACTCGAGTTCACTGACCGTTTAATCAACGTCTACGCTGAAGTTCCTGAGCTAGTTAGCCATTTGCACTTGCCCGTTCAAAGTGGCTCTAACCGTATTTTAGCGGCCATGAAACGTAACCACGAAGTCGATATTTATATTGATATCCTTGAGCGTATTCGTGCATTACGCCCAGACATCTCATTTTCTTCAGACTTTATTGTTGGTTTTCCAGGTGAAACGGAAGAAGACTTCCAAGAAACCATGGATCTAATCAAGAAAATTGGCTTCGATACCTCGTTCAGCTTCATCTATAGCGCTCGCCCTGGTACACCAGCAGCACAATTAGAAGATGACACCCCTGAAGACGTTAAAAAAGAACGCCTGAACATTTTACAACAGCACATTGCAAACAATGCGCAACTTATTAGTCGCCAGATGGTAGGCAAAGAAGAGACCATCCTTGTTACTGGCGTTTCCAGAAAAGATTTAGGCGAACTACAAGGTCGTACCGAAAACAACCGTGTAGTTAACTTCCGCTGCGACGATCACAGCCTGATTGGTAAATTCGTCAAAGTAAAAATAGAAGATGCCTACACGAATAGTTTGCGCGGTGTTTTAATTAACCCAGAACTGGCATACTAATGCCAGTTTTCGCATTATGAGTAAATCATTTTTGGATACATCAACAACGACACCCGCCAAGGTGAAACCAGCCAACCATAGTACCTGTTTCACTTTGGAACCCGATAACGCTAGCCGTCTGGCCAATTTGTGCGGTCAGTTCGATACCCATATTGAACAAATTGCCGATGCTTACGGCTTACAAATTTATAACCGTGGCAACCAATTTACGATTGAAGGCTCAGTTAAATTAGCGCAACGTGCGGCTACTATAATTCAGCGCCTTTACAAAGAAACCGCCAGCGGTACCGTTATCACTCCTGAACTCATTCATCTTCTCTTACAAGAAGAAGGTCCTGAAGATCCTAAGGCTAAAAAAAGTAAGCCCAATGGTGGCGCGATCAAAACGCCTTTATTGTTGGTTAAACCAAGAGGCCCACATCAATCTCAGTACCTACAAAACATTCACGACTTCGATATTAATTTCGGGGTTGGTCCTGCCGGTACGGGTAAGACTTTCTTAGCGGTAGCAGCGGCTGTTGAAGCCCTACTGCGCGATGAAGTTAAGCGTATTTTACTTGTGCGCCCAGCCGTTGAAGCCGGTGAAAAGCTCGGATTTCTACCGGGCGACCTTGCCCAGAAAATCGACCCTTATTTACGCCCGTTATACGATGCACTCTATGAAATGTTTGGCGCTGAAAAAGTGACACGTTTAATTGAACGTAACACCATTGAAATCGCCCCATTAGCGTATATGCGTGGGCGTACGCTCAACCATTCTTTCGTCATTCTTGATGAGTCGCAAAACACAACGAAAGAACAGATGAAAATGTTCTTAACTCGTATAGGCTTTGGCTCTAAAGCGGTCATTACCGGTGACATCTCACAAGTAGACTTGCCGCGTGGTGTCTACTCTGGTCTGAAACATGGCCTGAACGTGCTAGATGGCGTGCCTGGTATTGGTATTACACGCTTTGACAGCAAAGATGTCGTACGTCATCCGTTGGTGCAACGCATTGTTGACGCCTACGACCGTTTCGAACAACAATCCCCAGAAGACAAAGACTGAGTCTATGAACCTACTGTTAGATGTCCAACTGGCTGAAGAGCTAGAGGCTTGGTCTGACTATTTGCCTAGCGAAGACAAACTTCAGCAATGGGCGACTGCTGCCCTATTAGATCGAACAGAGTTCGACGAACCTGAGCTAACCATTCGCTTAGTAGAGTCGGATGAAAGCCAAGAACTTAACTTTGAGTACCGCGGTAAAGATAAACCTACCAACGTACTGTCATTCCCTTTTGAAATCCCAGCTGGCATCCCTATCCAGCTATTAGGGGACTTAGTTATCTGCGCGCCCGTGGTACACCAAGAAGCACAGCAACAAAGCAAAACACCAGAAGCCCATTGGGCGCATATGGTAGTGCACGGCTGCTTGCATTTATTAGGTTATGACCATATAAAGGACGATGAAGCAGAAATAATGGAAGACCTTGAACGCCAAATTATGGCAACGCTAGGGTTTTCCGATCCATACCTTGATGATGAGGCATCATGAACGAAGAACGACAGAACCCACCCCGAAGTTGGTTAGAACGATTTTCCGACTTATTCTCTGACGACCCACAAAGTCGTGAAGACATTAAAGACATAGTTCAAGAAGCTGCTGCGCGTAGCATTGTTGATGCTGACACCCTCAATATTATTGAAGGTGCGCTACAGGTATCAGACATGCAGGTTGGCGACATTATGGTGCCACGCTCGCAAATGATCACTGTTAATATTGAAGAAAGCATTCAAGATTGCTTACCACGCATTATTAAAGCGGCTCATTCTCGTATCCCAGTAATGGGTGGAGATAACGACAATGAAGTTCAGGGTTTACTGCTTGTAAAAGATTTACTGCCGTTACTGCTTACTGGCAACTGCGAGCAAATTCGTTTATCTGATATTTTACGCCCAACCAGCTATGTGCCTGAAAGCAAACGTCTTAACGTATTACTGCACGAGTTCAAGGCGAAACAAAATCATATGGCTATAGTGATTGATGAGTTCGGTGGTATCGCCGGCTTAGTCACTATTGAAGACGTTCTTGAACAAATCGTTGGTGATATTAAAGACGAGTACGATCCAGCCGACGACGTTCATGCAAAAATTCGTCCACTAGATGATGGCCGTGCATTAGTACCTGCCTTAACCCCTGTTGAAGATTTCAACGAGCACTTTCAGACAGAGTTCTCTGCCGATGAATTCGACACTATTGGTGGTATTGTGATGCATTACTTTGGCCGCATGCCTGAAATCAATGAAATTATTTTTATTGATGACTGGAAGTTCAAAGTTCTTAACAGCACTAGCCGTCAGCTCAACTTATTAGAAGTTCAGCCGCTGCCAACCGAGCAGTAATCCCATGCTACCTAACCGCGTCAACCAGGTTCTTTATTTATTTACCGGTGGGCTATTCGCACTTGCCTTGGCCCCTTTCTATTTCTGGCCTATTGGCTTAGTCAGTTTAGCCGGACTGGTTTTCGCTGTTAACAATGCAACCAGTGCCAAGCATTTATTCACTAACGTATGGATATTTAGCTTTGGACAGTTTTTAGTCGGTGTCTCTTGGGTGTATGTCAGCATCAGTACGTTTGGCAACACACACCCTATGATTGCCGGCACTCTGGTTCTGTTATTTGCAGCAGGGTTAGCACTCATTCCTGCAACTGTGTTCTGGTTTAAATACCGATTATTAGGGCATAGTCAAAACTGGCTCACCATTCCTGTCTTCTGGTTTTTATCTGAGCTAGCACGAGCAAGCTTCCTAACGGGCTTCCCTTGGCTGTTTGCTGGCGACGCTCATATTCACACTTGGTTGTCGGGATGGGCACCTATTATTGGTAGCTACGGTATTTCGTTTATTGTGGCGCTAAGTGCGTCTGTTATGTGGTATGCCTACCAAACTAAACGCTATAGCCTACTCGGCTTTCTTATTCTGTGGCCCATTGGCGCATGGTTACAAACCATTGAATGGACAGAACCCACAGGAAAAATCAGTGTAAGCGCTGTGCAAGGCAACGTGCCGCAAGATAAAAAGTGGTTGCCTGAAATGTTCAGTCCGACCATGACTTCATACTACAAGCAGACAACTAAACATTGGAACAGTGACTTAATTTTATGGCCTGAAACCGCTATTACCGTCACTCAAGATATGTTCCGACCTTATATGGAAGACATGGCCGCTGAAGCAAAATCGCACAACAGCACCATTATTACAGGGATTCCGTATCGCCACCCTCGTGGTACCCAGTTAGCCGGTGAGTTTCACAACAGCATTACCGCCTTTGGTAATGGAGAAGGCACCTACCACAAACAACGTTTAGTGCCCTTTGGTGAGTTTGTTCCTTTTGAAAAACAAATTCGCGGATTGATTCCATTCTTTGATTTAGAAATGTCGAGTTTCTTACCTGGGCGTGATGACCAGCCTTTATTAAAAGTGACTAAAACCACCGCCGATAGCGAAGAACTCTACTTAGTTGCCCCTTTTATTTGTTATGAAATAGCCTACCCGCAACAAGTGGGTGAGATGGCTAAAAACGCTGACTTCCTAGTTACTGTAAGTAACGATGCTTGGTTTGGAGAATCATTAGGCCCTAAGCAACATATGGCATTGGCGCAAATGCGCTCACTGGAAACAAGGCGTTGGCTATTACGTTCTACCAACACTGGCATCACTGCATTAGTGAACCACCATGGACAAATTGTTAAAACGATGATGACAAACACACGTGGTTCTATGGCCGGTATTGCAGAAATGCGTCAAGGACAAACACCTTATATGCGCTACGGCGTTTGGCCTCTACTACTACTTAGTCTTGTTATAGTCGCCATTGCTCGTTATACAAAGTCAGTATAATTAAACAATCTTTACCCTATAATGTTTTGCTTTTCCTTGATTCAAGGCACATTCCTACGTACTATCAAGATAGCAACTTATTTGAGATGCACACTCTCGAACTTTACCGCCACCACCTTTTGGTCTGGCGGTTTTTTCTTATTAATCTTTAGGAATTCTTACTATGGCTAAATTACTTTTCCGCCTAGGTGGTGTTGAAGAGGATGAAGCTGAAGATGTTCGTCAGGTATTAGACGAAGCAGGAATTAAATATTACGAGACCCATGCTGGGCGTTGGCGTATCTCGCTAGCGGCTATTTGGTTAGTAGATTCTAATGATTACCCACAGGCACGTGCTATTTTAGATGAGTATCAGGAAGAGCGTCGTCAACGCATGCAAGCACTAGCACAGGACTTGCCTACTTTTTGGCAAAGCGTTGCTCAACGGCCGATCCATTTTTTCTTCACTGTACTGTCTGTGATCTTTATTTTAGCCTTAGTGTTATTGCCGTTTTTATTGTTGGCTAGATAACCATTACTTGCTGACCGCACGATCTTTTAAAGCTTCTAGAATAGCGACATTGGCTTTGGGGAATTCGTAGTTTTCGAGTTCGCTAATGCTCACCCAACGTATTTCTTGATTTTCTGCGCCATAGGCTTGTTTTAAAGCGCTTTCGTGGGCATCTAAGGTAAATACTTCAAGATGCACTTCAACTTCAGGATAAGTAAAAGGAAGAGTAATAAGGGGAGTGATATTGGCGGATGAGAAGTCAACACCAACTTCTTCTTGCAGCTCACGTACAAGTGCAGCTTGCGGGGTTTCCTCGGCTTCAATTTTTCCACCAGGAAACTCCCACAATCCACCTTGGTTCTTGTCTAACGGTCGTTTCGCAAGTAACACTTGATTACCCACTAAAACCACCGCAACAGCGACTCGAACCACAGCCATAACTTACGAACGGTAATCAGCGTTAATAGTGACGTATTCGTGAGAGAAGTCACAGGTCCATAATTGTTCTTGGACGTCACCACGACCTAGTTCAATACGTACAGTAAATTCACTTAACGAAAACACCGCCGCACCGGCTTCTTCGTTATAACTATCACAACGACCGCCATCTTCTACAATCTGAACGTCGTTCAAATAGATTTGTACTAAATCTAAGTCAAAATCAACCACGCCACTGCGACCTACTGCCGCCAAAATACGGCCCCAGTTAGCATCAGAAGCAAACATGGCTGTCTTTACCAAGGGTGAGTGTGCAACCGTGTAGGCAACGTCTAATGCCTCTTTAGAGCTGGCTGCCCCTGCCACCTCAATGGTGACAAACTTTGTAGCCCCTTCACCATCACGCACAATGGCATGGGCTAAGTTTTGGAAGGCTTCTTTTAGTTCTGAAAAGAGTGCTTTTGCATCATCACTATTGGCATCGGTAATGTTTAACTCACCTTTACCGGTGGCAATCAACATACAAGAGTCGTTAGTGGATGTATCGCCATCAATAGTAATACGGTTAAAAGAGCGGTCAGCGAGCTCTTTACACCACTGCTGTAAAATTTCTTTACTCACAGCCGCATCGGTAGCAATAAAGCCAAGCATGGTTGCCATATTCGGCATAATCATACCTGCACCTTTAGAGATACCGGTGATTACTGCTGACTTACCTGCCAGTTCAAACTTCTTTGAATACCCTTTTGGCAAGGTGTCTGTGGTCATAATGCCTTTTGCGGCACGCGCCCAATTATCAGCACTCAACGCTTTTAGTCCATCGGGAATGCCTTGCTCAAAGGCAGACATTTTTAATGGCTCACCAATCACACCGGTTGAAAATGGTAGGACTTCTTCAAGCTGGCAACCTGTTGCCTGTGCGACCAATTCACAACTACGAATTGCGTTAGCAATGCCTTTTTTTCCTGTACCAGCGTTGGCATTCCCAGTATTTATTAACAAATAACGAGGAGTTGCTTTTTGCAGATGCTGTTTACAAATTTGTACTGGTGCAGCGCAGAATGCGTTAAGCGTAAACACGCCCGCAACTTCTGCACCTTCCGCCAATTCAATTAATACCATATCGTCACGATCTTTATATCGAACATGCGCCTGAGTTACCCCCAAACGCACACCCTCTACCGCATGATATGTTTCTAATACTTGAAAATTGACTGCCATTTATTAGTTTCGCCTTAAGCTATTTTGCCGTGACAATGTTTGTATTTTTTACCTGAACCGCATGGACAGGGTTCATTTCTTCCTACTTTTTTATCTTCACGAACAAAGGGTTGCGCTGTTTCATCAGCTTGCTCTTCTTCGTCATCACCGTGTTGATATTGAGTTTTCTCTGCTAACGCTTCTGCTGCGGCACGACGCTCTGCTTCCATCGCTTGAATTTCTTCTTCGCTACGTACTTTTACATGAGACAAAATACGAATGGTATCGTGCTTAATGCTTTGCAATAGTTGTTCGAACAGAATAAAAGATTCACGCTTATATTCTTGCTTTGGATTCTTCTGACCATAGCCACGTAAATGAATACCTTGACGTAGGTGATCCATAGTTGCTAAGTGCTCTTTCCAAAGATTATCTAACACTTGCAGCATAATTTGTTTTTCAAACTGACGAATGACTTCTTCACCAGCTAACTCAGCTTTAGTATCGTACACTTCTTGTACAGCAGCTGTTATTTTATCAAGCAAATCTTCTTCGTAGACTTTCTCAACGCCATCGCCTGCTAACCACTGTGCAATAGGTAGCTGAATATCAAACTCTTCCTGAAGTTTAGCTTCAAGACCTGGAATATCCCACTGCTCTTCTACACTGTTAGGTGGAATGTATTGATGAAGTACGTCTTGTACTACGTCCTTACGGATACTAGAGACAATTTCACCAATGCTTTCCATCGCCATAATGTCGTTACGCTGAGTATAGATAACGCGACGTTGGTCATTAGCGACATCATCGTATTCCAGTAAGGATTTACGAATATCAAAGTTACGGCCTTCCACTTTGCGCTGTGCTTTTTCAACCGCATTAGACACCATCTTATGCTCGATGGATTCACCGTCTTTCATACCTAATGCACGCATCATGTTACGCATACGATCCGACATAAAGATACGCATTAGGTTATCTTCTAAGGATAAGAAGAAACGAGTAGAACCTGGGTCCCCTTGACGACCGGCACGACCACGCAGCTGGTTATCAATACGACGAGATTCATGGCGCTCGGTACCAATAATGTGTAAACCGCCGGCTTCTAACACACCGTCATGGCGCTTTTGCCACTCGGCTTTAGCTGCCGCCACTTGCTCTTCTGTCGGGTTGTCTAGGGCTTCTAACTCAGACTCCCACTTACCACCTAATACAATGTCAGTACCACGACCGGCCATGTTAGTTGCAATAGTGACGGTACCCGGACGACCAGCTTCTGCAATGATATCGGCTTCACGATCGTTTTCTTTTGCGTTCAGTACGTTATGTGCAATTTTCGCTTTAGTCAGCAATTGGGAAACGTATTCAGACGCTTCAATAGAGGCTGTACCAATTAACACCGGACGACCTTGTGCAGTAACTTCGCGAGTTTCTTCAATCACCGCATCGTATTTTTCTTTTTGCGTGGCATACACTACGTCATTGTGGTCAATTCGTTTTACGGGACGGTTGGTTGGAATAACAACAACGTCTAAACCGTAAATCTGCTGAAATTCATAGGCTTCGGTATCTGCAGTACCGGTCATGCCAGCTAGTTTTTCATACAGACGGAAATAGTTCTGGAAAGTGGTGGATGCCAGTGTCTGACTTTCTGCTTGAATCTCTAAGCCTTCTTTCGCTTCCACAGCTTGGTGTAAACCTTCGCTCCAGCGACGCCCTGGCATAGTACGACCGGTGTGTTCATCGACAATAACAACCTGTCCGCCCTGCACTATATAGTCCACGTTCTTTTGGAATACGGCGTGCGCTTTCAAAGCAGATAACACGTGATGCATTAAAGCTAGGTTACTGGAACCGTAAAGGCTGTCACCTTCTTGTAGCAACCCTGCTTCAATCAATAAACCTTCAACAAATTCATGACCTTCTTCTGTTAGCTCGACACTTTTACTCTTTTCATCGATAACAAAATGACCGGTACTTAATTCAGGATTTTCTTCGTTCACCTCACCTTTTTCTAGGCGAGGAACTAACTCGTTAATGGCACGATAGGTTTCTGAACTGTCTTCTGCAGGCCCCGAAATAATCAGCGGAGTACGAGCTTCGTCAATTAAGATTGAGTCAACTTCGTCGACAATGGCAAAGCTAAGATCACGCTGAACTTTATCTTCTAGAGCAAACGCCATGTTGTCGCGAAGGTAGTCAAAGCCAAACTCGTTGTTGGTACCGTAAACAATATCGCTGGCATATTGTGCGCGTTTTTCTTCGGTGGTTTGACCTGGCACAACCACACCGATACTTAAACCTAAGAATTCATACAGCGGCTGCATCCACTCGGCGTCACGACGGGCTAAGTAGTCGTTAACAGTGACCACATGAACACTGTTACCGGTTAATGCATTAAGATAGGTAGGTAATGTTCCTACTAGGGTTTTACCTTCACCTGTACGCATCTCTGCAATACGGCCTTCATGCAAGGTAATACCACCAATCATTTGCACGTCAAAATGGCGCATGTTCATAATACGAACACTGGCCTCACGACATACGGCAAAGGCTTCTGGCAATATTTTGTCTAAACTTTCGCCTTTCTCAATTCGCTCTTTAAACTCAGCTGTCTTCGCTTGTAGTTCTGTGTCTGATAATGCTTGTATTTGTGGCTCAAGCGCGTTGATTTTATCAACTATTTTACTCATGCGTTTCAGTTCACGAGAGTTTTTACTTCCAATAACGTTACGAATTAGGTTACCAATCATGGGATTATCTTTATCCAAAAGAGCAATATAAAAAACTAGGCTTTAAGGTAGCTAAGGCTACTTATAACCTGAAACAATGACAAGAGATTGAGAGGAGATTTTATCGAGGTGTTCTATGAATATAGGCGGCCGGATCTACGGTGCGTCCATTCTTATAGATTTCGAAGTGTACGTGAGGGCCGGTCGAACGACCTGTGCTGCCCATCAAAGCGACGACATCGCCTTTGCGAACGATATCACCCACTTTAACTTCTAATGAGTCACAGTGAGCGTAACGTGTCTTATAACCATTGCCGTGATTGATTTCGACTAGTTTTCCGTATCCATAACGGTTATCTGACCAAGTAACCACACCTGCCGCAACGGCTTTAATTTCTGTACCTGTTTTGCCAGCAAAGTCGACGCCGCCATGCCAAGCTAAACGGCCGGTAAATGGGTCGGTACGCTGACCATAACGTGAAGACATCCAGCCTTTATCAATAGGACGACCGGCAACAAAGGTATCGGCACTGATTTTATTGGCAGACATTAGATTGCCTAGTACTTCTAGTTGCTGTTCGCGGCTATCAATACGCTCAGCAAGGCCATCTAATACTTGGTTAATTTCGGTAACTTGGTAAGACTCACCAAGTGCACCAGCAGGGCCGCCAACGGCAGGTGCCATGCTAAAATCAAATTCATCGGTAGGGAGCTTGGCGACGTCTACAATACGCTCGCCCAAGGCATCAAGACGCAATAATTTCGCCTGTAATTCACCCAACTTTAGGGTTAAGGCATCAAGTTCTTGATCGGTTTGTTTGCGGATTTTTTGAAGTTCTTGGCGCTGTTGAGAAAGGTCATCTTCCCACGCCTTAGCAGCATTTAAATCTAAAATGCCTTCGTCTTCTAAATGTTGTGCTAGCCAATAACCTGCCACCCCCATAGAAAAGGGTAACGCAAATAAGAAACCAAAAAATAATATACGCATCGACCTGCTTAACGTATATGTTTTTGATTCTCCGTATTTTTGGCTAACTACAATTATATTCATGCTTTCGATATCCAGTGATAGCGATCAACCGATTGTGTTTTATATTAATCGCATTTCACAAAAACAAAGACCATAACATTGTATGGCCTTTGTTTTGGAATACTCAAATACTTTTTAGTATTAGCTTAAACAGCTGCTGCTGGGCGCATGTATGTAATAGGTGAGTCTTCTTCCGTAAACTCTACAAATTCCCAAGCTTCTTCCTGTTGCAGTAACTCACGCAACAAGCAGTTGTTTAGTCCGTGGCCTGACTTATATCCAACAAATTCACCAATTAGGCTGTAACCTAATAGGTATAAGTCACCGACAGCATCCAATACTTTATGTTTAACGAACTCGTCGTCATAACGTAGACCATCTTCGTTTAACACACGAAAATCGTCTACAACAATAGCGTTTTTAACACTACCGCCTAGCGCTAAGTTTTTAGAGCGCATGTATTCTAGGTCTTTGGTAAAACCAAAAGTACGAGCACGACTTACTTCTTTAACATAAGAAGTTGAAGAGAAGTCTAAGCTTGTTTTTTGAACACTTTGTTTTAAAACAGGGTGATCAAAATCAATCTCAAAGGAAACTTTAAAGCCATTGTAAGGTAAGAAAGTAGCTACTTTGTCGCCATCTCTAACCTCTACTTTGCGCTTAATACGTATAAAACGTTTTGGTGCATCTTGTTCAACAATACCGGCCGACTGCACTAAGAACACAAAAGGTCCTGAACTACCGTCCATGATAGGCACTTCTTGAGCGCTAAGCTCAACGATAGCGTTATCAATACCAAGCCCTGCCATAGCAGACAGCAAGTGCTCTACGGTGTCGACACGCGCATTACCATTCACTAGAGTAGTAGAAAGAGTGGTCTCACCCACATTCAATGCGTGTGCATGAATATCAACTACTGGGTCTAAGTCTGTACGACGAAAGATAATACCAGTATTAGGTGCAGCAGGTTTTAATGTTAAATAAACCTTCTCGCCTGAGTGTAGACCAACCCCTGTTGCTCTAATTTCATTTTTAAGTGTGCGCTGTGCAATCATGTAGACAACCTGTTTTGTCAATCTGAGCAAAATTCATACAATTATACAGAATTATTGCATTATTACAATAATTAGAGAATGCGCAGGGCGCATCCCCTAATCTGCTTGGCGACGCAAGTATGCCGGAATATCTAAGTAGTCCGTATTTGGTGCAGTCGCTCGGTCTGTTTTATAAGCCGCATTCCCTTGTTGTGAACGCATGCTTTCGCCACGGCTATGACCTTGATAATCAGCGCCTTCGTCGGTTTCAGACTTCTCTGTGTTATCGACAACTTTTGTTGGCTTTTGTTCCGCTTTATTTTCAGCGTTTAAGCCAGTTGCTACTACAGTTACGCGTAGCTCGTCGGTCGACATATCAGGATCAATTACTGTACCAGTAACAATCACTGCGTCTGAGTCTGCATATTTACTAACATGCTCACCAACAGCGTTGTACTCTTTCAAGCCAATGCTTACGCCAGCGGTAATGTTAATTAGTACGCCACGTGCGCCATGTAGGTCGATATCTTCTAGTAGCGGGCTACGAATTGCCATTTCAGCAGCTTCAATAGCACGGTTAGAACCAATGCCCACACCACTACCCATCATCGCTTGACCCATTTCCGACATAACAGTACGTACGTCAGCGAAGTCAACGTTGATTAGACCAGGACGAATAATTAGATCGGCAATGCCTTGTACTGCGCCTTGTAATACTTTGTTTACTTCAGCGAATGCATCAACCAAGCTAATGTCATCACCCAATACGGGTAATAGCTTTTCGTTTGGAATAGTGATTAAAGAGTCTACTGATTCAGATAGATACTTCAGACCTAAATCGGCAGCTTTTGAACGACGACCGCCTTCAAAGGCAAACGGTTTAGTCACTACAGCTACCGTTAGAATGCCAAGCTCTTTTGCTACTTCAGCAATCACAGGAGCGGCACCCGTACCTGTACCACCACCCATACCAGCGGTAATAAAGATAAGGTCTGCGCCTTTTAAGCTTTCTGCAATTCGCTCACGATCTGCAAGCGCCGCTTGACGACCAACTTCAGGGTTTGCACCAGCACCTAAACCTTTAGTTAGATCATGACCTAACTGAATGATTGTGCGTGCTGAAATATTTCTTAGTGCTTGTACGTCAGTATTAGCACAGATGAAATCAACACCTTGAATGTCGTTATCAATCATGTATTTAACAGCGTTACCGCCGCCACCACCTACGCCGACAACTTTAATTAAAGCTGCTTGCTGTAAGTCTTCTGCTAATTCAAACATGTCACCATCTTTATTGTCTAACATAGCGTTTCCCCTGCTTACGTTTTTATTTAATTTTAAAAGTTGTTTTTAACCCAATCTTTAACTGCCAAGAAGAAGCTCTTTTTCTCTTCATCTTGTGGTTGCGACTCACTAAACTTCTGCTCTCTGGCAGCGTGTAAAAGGAGTCCAACCGCAGTCGCGTAAATTGGGTTAGAGCTAATTTCTGAAAATCCAGTTATGCCTTGTGGCTTGGCCAGCCTAACTGGCATATGGAAAATCTCTTCTGCGAGTTCAATTGCGCCCTCCATTTTTGAAGTTCCACCAGTAAGTACTACACCTGCAGATAGTAAATCTGCGTAACCGCTGCGGCGTAATTCGTCTTGAATCAACATGAATAATTCGTCGTATCTTGGCTCCACTATGCCCGCCAAGTTCTGGCGTAATAAATCACGTGGAGGTCGGTCACCAATACTTGGCACCTTGATTGTTTCATCAGCTTTCACTAGCTGCTTTAACGCACAGGCGTACTTAATTTTAATTTGTTCAGCATGCTGGGTCGGTGTTCTGAAAGTCATGGCGATATCGTTGGTTACCTGATCACCGGCAATAGCAATCACCGCGGTGTGGCAAATAGACCCACGTGAGAACACAGCAATATCGGTGGTACCACCGCCTATATCAACAATACAGACCCCTAGTTCGCGCTCATCATCGGTTAACACCGCATAACTTGAGGCTAACTGCTCTAAAATCAATCCATCAACGTGTAGATCGCAGCGTTTTAGGCAGCGCTCGATGTTGTGAATCGCGTTTACCGCCCCTGTCACTAAGTGTACTTTGGCTTCTAAACGTACACCTGACATACCAATTGGCTCTTTAATACCTTCTTGGCCGTCGACTAAATACTCTTGTGGCAATACGTGTAAGATGCGTTGGTCTTGCGCCACAGGCACGGCACGCGCAGCATCTAACACACGTTCTAAATCGGTTGCGGTTACTTCACGGTCACGAACCGCCACGATGCCATGCGAGTTAAAAGATTGAATGTGACTGCCAGCAATACCCACGTAAACCGAGTGAATATTAACGCCAGCCATTAATTCTGCTTCTTCTACCGCACGCTTAATGGAGTGCACGGTTGATTCAATATCAACCACAACGCCTTTTTTCATTCCACGGCTTGGGTGACTGCCGACCCCGATAATTTCAACTTTTCCGTTCGGGGAAACTTCGGCCACGATACAAACCACCTTAGAGGTGCCTATATCTAACCCTACAACCATATTTTTATGTTGCGCCTGACTCATTAACCTATCTCCTGTGGCTCACGCCAACGTATTGCCGCGCCTTTGCCATATCTTAAATCGACGATCGTTATCTTCTCGTGTGGCAGATAACGTAAAATTTTATCCAATCGCTCTACTCGTTCTTCGATGTATTGGCGACCTAGTTTTACTTGCCAGCCGTTACTGATTTTCGCTTCAACTGAGCCGACAGCTGATACTTTCAGTTCCACGATTCGTAGCTGCTGATCATTCAAAACTTGTTGCAAACGACGGTAATAACGTACGACCTGTTCCGCTTGCTCACCAGTACTGCTCATTTGTACTAAGCCTTCAATATTTAGCCCTTCAGGAAGATCACTAATTTTTCCAGAAGCGCTTAGTACTTTGTCGTTATTCCACAGTGCGATCGGTAGATCTTCACTGATTCGTATTTCTAAAGTGCCTGGCCACTGTTTACGTACCGACACGTTTTTGATTAACGGCAATGCTTGTAGCTGTTGGTGCACTGCATTCACATCCACCGAGAAAAAGCTTTCATCTTTTACCCAGAGTAGTGGTTGAGTCAGTTGCTCTGCGCTCCAAACATTCAATGCTCCATTAAACTCTAGCGCCGTTACTGGCGTGCTTTTGTAAACCCAATGCACGGCAAAGACCGATAAACCCACAAACAGAGGAGCAAGCACCCAGCGCCACGCAATATTCGGCATGCTGAAGTTCCACTCTTTTTTTTCCTTTCGTGGCGGTATTGGAGTGGCGCCACGAGGGATGGGTTTATTCTTCTTAACCACGGTTACGGTTTTTAGCCTCTTGCAGTAACGTTAGTACTAGCGCTGACATATCCATTCCGGCAGCTTTTGCAGCCATAGGCACTAAACTATGGTCGGTCATTCCCGGTATGGTGTTAGCTTCTAATAACCAGAAGTTTTCATCGGCATCTTGCATCACATCCATTCGTGCCCAGCCTTCGCAGCCCAACACGTTAAATGCCTGCAGAACCAAGTCTTTTAATTCGCTTTCTTTGTCTTCAGATAAACCACAAGGTAATAAATACTGGGTATCATCCGATTGGTATTTCGCTTCGTAGTCATAAAACTCATGACTGGTTTTTAACTGTATAGCTGGTAGCACTTGCCCATCCACGACGGCTACGGTGAACTCAGCACCACTTACCCATTCTTCAGCCAATACCATTGCGTCGTATTGACTGGCGTAGTGATAACTTTCTTGCAGCTCAGTCGAATGATGCACACGACGCATGCCAATGCTTGAGCCTTCACGGGCTGGCTTAACAATGGCGTTGTTATTGAGTGACGTAATAATGTGCTGCCAATCACTACTACCATCCAAAATAAAAGCTTTAGGTGTTGGCAAACCTGCTGCACTCCATAGCATTTTGGTGCGCCACTTATCCATAGCCAGTGCCGAAGCCATCACACCACTGCCGGTATAAGGCTTGTTTAACCACTCCAGCACACCTTGAATAGTGCCGTCTTCACCACCACGACCATGCATAGCAATAAAGGCTAAATCAAAGTCGGCATCTAACAATTGGTTAACTGCGTGGCCTTGTACATCTATTGGAAACGCATCTGCGCCTGCCGCCAATAGGGCTTGCAATACAGCTTCACCGCTTCGTAACGAAACAGTACGTTCGCTTGAGTCACCGCCCATCAATACGGCTATTTTACCTAGCGCCGCTACGTTCATACTTCAACCTCTGCAAGCCATGTTGCTAGTTTTTTGGTTAAATCTTGTGCGATGCCACCAACATCACCCGCACCTTGTAACAGCAGTAAGTCACCTGGCTGTAAAATTCGTTTTAATGGCCCTTCTAAAGACTCATCTTTGGCAATATGGATAGGGTCTATATCACCACGCTGACGAATCGAACCACATAAAGAACGACTGTCCGCACCCGCGATGGGTTTTTCACCGGCGGGGTAAACATCCATTAATAACAAGATATCGGTAGTAGAAAGAACGCGTACAAAGTTGTCGTACAGATCACGTGTGCGACTAAAACGGTGAGGCTGAAACGCCATCACTAAACGTCGCTCAGGGAAACCTTTGCGAATGGCTTCAATGGTAACCTCGAGCTCACGTGGGTGATGACCATAATCATCCACCAGCATGACATTACCCTCCCCCAGCTCGTATTCACCTAGCACAGTAAAACGACGACCGACGCCGGCAAACTTCTCTAGTGCCGCCACTATGTATTCATCTTCTACGCCTTCATCGTCTGAAACCGCAATGGCTGCCAATGCGTTTAATACGTTATGCTTACCTGGCATTCTTAAACTGATTGAAAGCGGCGGACGTCCGTTATTACGTACTGCAGTAAAGTGTGTAAACATACCTTGTTGTTGCAAGTCTATTGCACGGTAATCAGCGCCTTCAGAGAAACCATAGGTAATGGTTGGACGACCGACTTTCGGCAATATTTCACGCACGACTTCATCATCGATACACATGACTGCTAAGCCGTAAAACGGAAGGTTGTGTAAGAAGTCGATAAAGGTTTGCTTTAACTTTTCGAAATCTCCGCCATAGGTGCTCATATGGTCGGCATCAATATTTGTAACGACCGATACCATAGGCTGCAAATGCAAGAAGGACGCATCACTTTCGTCGGCTTCTGCCACTAAGTAACGGCTTGCGCCTAAGTGTGCATTACTACCTGCACTATTAAGCTTTCCACCAATCACGAAAGTTGGATCTAAACCAGCTTCCGCTAAAATGGAGGTCACCATACTGGTGGTTGTGGTTTTACCATGTGTACCAGCAATCGCCATGCCGTGTCTAAAGCGCATAAGCTCGGCGAGCATTTCTGCACGCTGTACGATAGGAATACGTTGCTCAACCGCTGCGCTTACTTCTGGGTTTTCATGGTTAATAGCGGTAGAAACCACTAACGCATCGGCACCATCAATATTGCTTGCCTGATGACCTACAAACACAGTAACGCCTAATGACTCTAAGCGCTTAGTAACCACGCTGGCACGTACGTCTGACCCTGAAATTGAATAGCCTTGGTTTTTTAACACCTCAGCGATACCACACATACCGGCGCCACCAATACCAACAAAGTGTATATGCTTCATACGACGCATTTCTGGTACTTGGTGTTGATTGTTTGGGTGATTATCTTTAACCATGACAAACCCCCTTTATCTCTTCAACGACGTCGGTTGTAGCTGTTGTAATGGCCAAGGCTCTTGCTGCTTCAGCAATACGCAACAACTCTTGTTTATGTTCGGAAAAATACATCCACTTCTCTGCTAATGTTTGCGCTGTTAATTCGTTTTGTTGAATCAGTAAAGCAGCGTTTTCTTTGACTAAATAATTGGCGTTAGCGGTTTGATGATCGTCCACGGCAAACGGGAAAGGTACAAACAACGCTGCACAACCTGCCGCTGCAATTTCTGCAACCGTTAATGCCCCCGCACGACACACGACTAAATCGGCCCACGCATACGCGGCGGCCATATCATCAATAAAGGCCACCACTTGAGCGTCAACGCCGGCATCGGCATAAGCCGCAGTCATGGCGTCAATATTGTTTTTTCCCACTTGGTGCCATAGTTGTGGACGCTGTTCAGGCGCCATACTTTTCATGGCGTCTAACACCACATTGTTAACAGCGACCGCACCTAAACTACCGCCCACCACTAACACTTTTAATTCGTTAAGGTCGGTATTAATGCGCGTTCCTGGTGCGACTAACTGGGCTACCGCATCACGTACAGGATTCCCTACTGTCTTGGCACCTTTTAAAGTATTAGGAAACGCCTGCAATACTGTATTACTCACTTTCGCCAACAACTTATTGGTTAGTCCGGCAATCGCGTTTTGCTCATGAATAACCAGTGGTAGCCCCGCAAGTTTGGCAGCCACGCCACCCGGTCCGGTAACGTAGCCACCAAACCCTAAAACCACTTGTGGCTTAACCTGTTTAATCACTTGTTTTGCCTGAGCCACTGCTTTAGCAATCTTAAAGGGCGCCGTGATTAAACCTTTAACACCTTTGCCACGCAGGCCTGTAATAGATAGGCAATGCAGTTCGATGCCTGCCGCAGGCACTAAATCGGCTTCGATACCATTTTGAGTACCTAGCCAATGAATAGTGACACCTAGTTTTTGCAGTTCTTTAGCGACCGACAACGCAGGAATAACATGTCCACCGGTTCCTCCTGCCATAATTAACACTACAGAGTTTGCGTTAAGCATAAGTAACCTCCTCTGCAGCATCTTCTGTGTTGTGATCTAACTCGTGGCTAATACGTACCACGACGGCCACCATCACACAGCAAATCAACAAACTACTACCGCCGTAGCTATAAAACGGCAGTGTTAAACCTTTGGTTGGCAGCAAACCTGTATTCACACCAATATTGATAATGGTTTGTAAGCTGAATAATGATGCTAGCCCGACTGCCACATAAGCCGAGTACATTTGCTTTTGCAT
This sequence comes from uncultured Oceanospirillaceae bacterium, assembly GCA_937974825.1. GTDB lineage: Bacteria > Pseudomonadota > Gammaproteobacteria > Pseudomonadales > Oceanobacteraceae > Venatoribacter. Next base: position 38,409 of record CALJVD010000051.1, read on the forward strand.
TTGAGCACGCCAAACAACTTGCCAAATTTTTACTACCAGCAACACCAACAAGCCTAATGCTATACAGGCGCCTACTAAGCCAGTTTCTTCTGCCCAAATAGCAAAGACAAAGTCAGTATGTGACTCAGGTAAAAAGAACAGTTTTTGAATACTTTCACCCAAACCAAGCCCGAACAGCTCGCCACGGCCGAAGGCAATTAATGATTGAGTGAGCTGATAACCAGTGTCATACACATGTTCTGGAGCCCATGGGTCTAAGTAAGCAAGTAAGCGCTCCATACGGTAGCTTTCATAACTCAACGCTAAGCTAGATACTACAAGAGCACCTAGCATCAGTAAGAAGAACTGACCGGCTTTAACGCCACCTAAAAACAACTGCGCCAATACTGCACCCATTAATACGACGATGGCACCGAAGTCTGGTTCGAAAAACAATAAAATCAGTACAAAGAACATCACCACTAAGGGGTTAATAAACCCACGCCATGTTTGCATTACTTCTTTTTGACGGCGCACTAAATAGCCAGCGATGTAAAACACCGCTGCAAACTTCGCCACTTCCGAGGCTTGAAGTTTAATAACCACTAAATTCAACCAGCGACGACTGCCATTTGCTTCATGACCGATGCCTGGGACAAACACCAGAATCAAACCAACAATTGATAGCGCTAAAAGCAGCACATCAAAACGCTGCCACTGCTTCATGGGGATAAGAGTAGTTAGATAAAACGCAGCCACACCCAGTGCAACATAAAAACACTGACGAACGATATAATGCGCAGGATTACTGGTATAAAACTCAGCAATGCTCGTAGAAGCCGTGCTCATCATAACGAGGCCTAACATCAACAGTAGCGCCCATGGACCAAACAATGCTTCTTTATGCTGCCAGCGGAAGTTATCTAGTTTCATAGAACAGCCTCCACTAAAGAAGTGAAGTACTCACCACGTTGCTCATAGTTTTTAAATTGATCAAAGCTCGCGCAAGCCGGTGAAAACAACACCACATCTCCGTCTTGAGCCTTACTTAAACTAGCGGCTAAGGCACTGTCTAAGGTTGTATGCTCAACACTACGGCAACCTGAGCCTACGCCGGCAATAATTTCTTTACGGGCCTCACCAAACACATGCGCTTCAGCAACATACTGAGCACAGGCTGCTTGCAAGGAAGAGAAATCTTGGCCTTTACCTACGCCACCTAATAACAACCAGATTTTTCCGTCTATTTCGGCACCTATGCCTTCCACTGCTGCTAAAGTTGCGCCGACGTTAGTGCCTTTTGAATCGTTATAAAACGCTATACCGTCTTTACTGCCTAACCACTGACAACGATGTGGCAATCCGGCAAATTCTTTTAAGGTGCCAAAAGTGCTGCTGATATCTATATTTAATGCATCCACTATGGCTAACGCCGCTACTGCATTAAGCGTGTTATGCACCCCTTTAATCTTCATTTCTTCAATGGCTATCAATGGTTGCTTTCCATGCGCCAACCATGACTTACCATTGTGTTGCATGACACCAAATTCATTCAGCGCAGGCTGGTTTGAAACAAAAGCGCTTACGGCATTATTTGTGTGCGCTTGAGTAGCCTTATCATGACCATTCTCTATGGCCTTTTTACTGCCATTAAATACATTCTGCTTCGCCTGAATATAAGCTTCTAAGCTTGGGTATCTATCCATGTGGTCGGCACTAATGTTTAAGATGACCGCCACTTCAGCATTTAAATTAGGTGTGGTCTCTAACTGGAAGCTCGACAGCTCTAACACATAAATATCGGCATCACCTAGATCTAAGGCGGGCGTGCCTATGTTGCCACCCACTGCGACTTTCTTACCTGCAGAACTTAACATTTCACCCACCAAGGTAGTTACCGTGGTTTTTCCGTTAGAACCGGTAATGGCTACTATGGGCTTAGTGCAGTGGTCAGCAAATAACTGGATATCACCCGTCACCTGCACGCCCTGTTGTATAGCTTCTGCAATGGCAGGGGTCGATAGCGCCACCCCTGGGCTCACAATCAACTGCTCGTACTGTACAAGCTGCTTAGTATTTAATGGACCTAAGAACAGTTGTGCATCAGTAAACTCTTGTTTAATAGCGTCTTCATTGGCTAAGCGCTCACGTGTATCGCAAAGGTCAAATGCATAACCGTTACGCACGCACCAACGAGCTGCAGATAAGCCCGTAAGTCCTGCGCCAACAATCATGTATTTTTTACCTTCGAACGCTTGCATACTTTATTCCTAACGAATTTTTAGCGTTGCTAACCCAATAAGCACCAGAATCAGAGTGATAATCCAAAAGCGGACAATCACACGTGGCTCTGGCCAACCTTTCAATTCAAAGTGATGGTGCAATGGCGCCATTCTGAATATTCTTTTGCCCGTGGTTTTAAACGAAGCCACCTGCAAAATGACCGAGAGTGTTTCTGCAACAAACACACCGCCCATAATGAACAACACTACTTCTTGGCGTACGATTACCGCCACTACACCTAAGGCGGCACCTAAAGCTAGTGAGCCCACATCACCCATAAAGACTTGAGCCGGATAGGTGTTGAACCATAAAAAGCCAATACCGGCACCGACGATAGCAGCACAATAAACAACCAGCTCACCGGCTCCAGCCACATAAGGCACGCTCAAATAGGTTGAGAAATTCACGTTACCGGCTACATAAGCACAAACGCCTAAAGCCGCCGCCACCATAACGGTCGGCATAATGGCTAAACCATCGAGCCCGTCTGTTAAGTTAACCGCGTTACTTGTGCCAACTATGACGAAGTACGCTAGCAACACGAATAACAGCCCCATCTGCGGCATAACGTTCTTAACAAACGGAATAACAAACTGCGTTTCTTGTGGGCTTTGCGCACTGTAAAACAAATAAGCACCGACAATCAGTGCTAACACAGACTGCCAAAAGTATTTCCAACGACCCGGCAACCCGCGTGAGTTTTTTTCAACGACTTTGCGGTAGTCATCAACCCAACCAATCGCACCAAAGGCCACAATGACAATCAGTGCAACCCATACAAAACGGCTTTCTAAGTTACCCCATAGCAACACACTGAAAACAATGGATAACAGTATTAATACGCCGCCCATTGTCGGCGTACCGGCTTTACTTAAATGCGACTGCGGTCCAACACTGCGAATGGCCTGTCCAATCTGATATTGCTGCAACTTACGAATCACTAACGGACCTAACAATAACGACACGCCCAAAGACGTAATTACGGCAAGAATGGCTCTCAGCGTTAAATAGTTAATAACACCAAAACCTGTATGAAACTGTGTTAACCAATCACTAAGCCATAACAACATGACTAAAATTCCTTAATCTGTGTTTGTAGGCCAGAAACCACATCTTCCATTCCTGCACTACGTGAACCTTTGACCAAAATCACATCATTGGCTTGAGTTCTATTTTGTAAAAAACCAACCAAGTCTTCTTTGGTTGCAAACCAGTGTGCTCCCTCACCAAATGCGTCCGTTGTTCTTTTGCTTAACGGCCCAGTGGCCAATAAGTTTTGTATACCCTGCTCTTTAGCAAACAGCCCAATGGCTGCATGTTCACTAATGCCATCCACACCTAGCTCGGCCATATCACCAAGAACCAACCAATTGTTTTCGGCATTTTTTAACACCTTAATCGCGGCCTTTACGGACGCAGGATTGGCGTTATAAGCATCATTTAATATTTTTTGTCCTTTGCTGCCTTCTTCCCACTGCAAACGTCCAGTGACATTGCCGGCAGACTCTAGACCAGCAACTATTGTGTCGGCACTTAACCCTAGTGCAAATGCAACAGCGGCAACGGCTAAAGCGTTGTAGACGTTGTGCTCACCCAGTAATGGCAAGAAAACATCATAGGCTTGATCTTGGTAAACCAGCTCAAAACGACTTTCTGCTAAGGTACATTTAATATTTTGCGCTCTAACATCGGCCGCTTCCGACAAGCCAAAGCTGACGATCTCAACACCAAAGTTTTGTAAGGCTCTCGATTGCCACTGAGTAAAGAATTCATCATCCGCATTAAGAACAGCAATGCCCTCTGCCTGGATAAAATCGAGCAATTCACCTTTGGTTTTCACAATATTTAGTAAACTGCCAAACCCTGATATGTGAGCAGCAGCGGCGTTAGTAATAATGCCTACCTGAGGTTTAACCCATTGGGCGGTGTACGCGATTTCACCTTCTGCACTGGCGCCCAACTCAATGACTGCAGCAGTATGATCTTTGTTAATCTCTAGCAACGTTAAAGGCGCACCAATATGGTTATTGAGGTTGCCTTGGGTCATTAAGGTATTAAATTCTTGCGATAAAACACTGGCCATCAATTGTTTAACCGTTGTTTTACCTGCGCTACCGGTTACGGCAACAAGCGTTCCTGTAAACTGCTCTCTGTTGTGCTCAGCTAACTGGCCTAGAGCTAACAAGGTGCTTTCAACCTGTACTTGCGGTAGCAATACAGACTCGTCAATCTTTTCTACTAAAGCGGCAACGGCCTGTTTTTCTAATGCTTGTGTTAAAAACTGATGACCGTCAAAATTGTCGCCACGTAGAGCAATGTACAGGTCACCTTTTTGTAGGCTACGAGTATCTTTGCTCACGGAACTAAAGGTTTCTGCCTGTGGTTCAGGGTTAAACACCGTGCCTTGTACTAACTCGGCTAACTGCTCTAGCGTCATGACATTAATCATTGCCACCTCCTAAACGCTGATAACCGAGCTCTTGCACGAACTCACCATCGTTGTATGGAAGTTTTACACCATTAATATCTTGGTAAGCCTCATGCCCTTTGCCTGCAATGAGCACAATGCTGTTTGCACCACCAGCTTGCAACGCTTGGCTTATAGCACGCTTTCTATCATGCTCTGTATGCACTCCAGCACGACCGTTTAGTACGTCATTAAATATTTGTTCTGGGTTTTCTGTGCGTGGATTGTCATCTGTTAGCCAAACCTGAGCACTTAACTCACAAGCCACATCACACATCAGTGGGCGTTTAGTGCGGTCTCGATCGCCACCACAACCAAACACAGTGGTAATCTCACGCTGCCATGGCTGCAAGGCTCTGAGTACATTGCGCAATGCATCGGGTGTATGTGCAAAATCTATCACTACCACTGGTGCATTTTCTTTCACATAAACTTCCATGCGACCGCTGACTGGGCGTAGATATTTCGCTTTTTCACATAACGTCTGGAATTCCATACCCTGTAATGACAACACAGAAATTGCAGCCGCAACGTTAACCAAATTAAACTCGCCCATTAATGGTAACGTTAGCTCTGCGATACCCCATGGCGTTTTTAATTCGGCGTGCATGCCTTGGGGGTTATAATCCAATAGCGTGCAACGAATTTGAGCATCTTCACTCATCCCATAGGTGTAAACATTTGCACTCACTGTGCCATCAGTCGCCAGCGTTCGTCCGTATTGGTCGTCAATATTAATCAGTGCATTTTCAAGATGGTAAGAGGTAAACAATTGTTTTTTGGCCGCATAGTACTCTTCCATACTGCCGTGGTAATCCAGATGATCTTGGCTTAAGTTGGTCATCACTGCGGTATCAAAGGCTAAACCTTCAACTCTTTTTTGTACAAGACCATGCGAAGACACTTCTAATGCCGCCAAGTTCACACCATCCGCATGAATTGCACTTAACTCTTTAACCAGTGTTATTAAATCGGAGGTGGTATTTTGTGTTGCTTTTAGGTTTGGCCAACGTCCATTACCTAAAGTACCAAACAGACCACAAGGCTCATTACACAGGTCAGCTAACTGAGCGATAAATTGAGTGACAGAGCTCTTACCGTTAGTGCCTGTTACGGCAAACAAGTGCATACCGTGAATGCTGTAGCGATTGCGCACCCAACTTGCAAAGTATTGGCTAACTTCCGGTGCATAAAACACCGGAACGCTTGAGTAGTGCTCGCTCTTTTCACAGCGAAACGCCATATCTCCAGCAACCAAGACCGCCACCGCACCATTAGCTAGCGCGGCATGAATAAATTTTTCACCGTGTTCTTTTACACCGGGCAATGCGACAAACAAATCACCTTTTTTGATGGTACGACTGTCTGTACTAATGTGATCAAATTCTCGATCCCACTCTAGCGGCAAATACATATCATTCATAACAAGCTGACTGAGCTTCATAGCGAACCTCCTGCCAGTTGCGCTGGAATAACACTGCCGTCATCGGGCAATACTTGGCGCAAGCGCAAGGCTTGCTCCATAATTCTGGAAAATATTGGTGCAGCAACCTCACCACCGTAGTATTCACGACCTTTAGGGTCATCAATAACAACCACCAGCACTAAATCAGGGTTGCCTATAGGCGCAACACCAGCGAATACTGCGGTATAAGAATCATCTTGATAACCACTGCGGCCTACTCGGTGCGCCGTACCTGTTTTACCACCAGCGGTGTAGCCGGCTACTTGAGCACGTCTACCCGTGCCCTTAGGTGAGATAACGGTTTTCAGCATATCTAACACCTGACGCGAGACTTCTTCAGTCATCACAGGCTCACAAGATGTTGAGTCGTTGTCAGATACGATAATTTTTAACGGCTTATGACAACCTTGTTGCGTTAAGTTGGTATAAGCGTTGGCCAAATGAAGTGGCGACATAGCTAAACCATAACCGTATGAAACAGTCGCTAAGCTCAAATTATCGAGTTGTTCTGGGTAAGGCATCTGCCCAATGGCTTCGCCTGGAAATCCTAATAAATTCGCCTGCCCAATGCCGGCCTTGGTGTAGAACTGCCATAAATTTTCCGCACCCATATGCTGGGCGAGTTTGGCCACACCAATATTGCTCGACTTAGTGATGATGCCCGTAACGTCTAAAACACCGTAGTTACGGTGGTCACGAATGGTTTTGTTTCTAATGCGCATATAACCCGGCGATGTATCCACCTTGGTATGAGGCTGATAATCACCCGACATCAAGGCTGCCGCCACGACAAAGGGCTTGATAGTTGAGCCCGGTTCAATCAGATCGGCAACGGCGCGGTTACGCATATTTTCGGCTTTTAAACCAGCACGATTATTTGGGTTATACGAAGGCTGACTCACCAGTGCTAACACCTCACCGGTGGCGGCATCCAATAACACCGCACTTCCAGATTCAGCACGGTGTTGATTAACAGCTGCGGTTAGCTCACGGTAAGCGAGGTACTGTAGCCTCAGATCCAGCGTTAAGGTTAGGTCTCCACCGGGTTCAGCAATATCATTAACTTGCAGCTGTTTAATAATATTGCCATATAAGTCCTTAACGACTTGTCGCGACCCCGGCGTACCCGTTAAATACTCGTCGTATGCCAGTTCAAGACCTTCTTGGCCCTGACCATCAATATTAACAATCCCCACAGTCTGGGCAGTTACTTCTGCAGCCGGATAAAAACGTCTGTAAGTGTCTTGCCCGTATACGCCCTGAATTCTTTGCTGTAGCAATTGTTGTGCAACGGCAGGTTCTACCTGACGCTTTAAATAAACAAACGCACGACCTTGATTCGCAGCATGCTCTACTTTCTTTCTAAGTGGTGCAGCCGGCATATTCATAATGCTGGCAACTTCATTAACACGATCAAGCGGGAAGTATTTTGGATTAATCCACAAATCAACCACTGGCGTACTAACCGCTAGCGGCTTACCGAAACGGTCAGTGATGGTGCCTCGAACTGCAGGTTGTGTTTCTGTACGGAGCGTACGCTTTTCACCCTGTTCGTATAAGAACGGGTGATCAATGGTGTGCAAATAAACTAAACGACCCACAATCACAGATAACAGGATCGCAAAAGCAATGAGCACTAGCATAAAGCGCCAGCGCACCATTCCTTGCAATTCTACTGTCTGTTTAGGCTTTGCACTCATTTACGCAGTACCTGTATTTGGGTTGGTTCAGTCATCTGTAATCGTTTACGTGCTTGTTGATCTAAGCGATTGTGTGCTGACAAAGTGCTTCGCTCTAACACCAAGCGGCTATACTCATGCTGCAACTGCACTCTCATGGCATCCTGCTGTTGCCATTGCTGCAGTAAGGCTCGATGTTGATGACTTACTAACACTTGCAATAAAGCGGACATCACCAACATGCCCCACAAAATCACTTTCAACATTAAAGGCGCTCTGCTACGCGCAACACTGCACTACGCGCCCTTGCGTTAGTGTTCACTTCATCTTTACCAGGCTTGATTGCCTTACCTAGTTTTTTCATCTTGCGGTCAAGCATGTCATCGGTAATTGGCAAACCCTTAGGGAGTTGCTTGCCTTGTTCTTGTCGACGAATAAAACGCTTTACCATTCTGTCTTCTAAAGAGTGGAAGCTGATTACAGCTAATCGACCACCACTTTCGAGTAGGTCGATACTGTCATCTAGCACTCTTTCTAAATCGGTTAACTCATTGTTTACCGCTATACGAATTGCCTGGAACGCACGCGTTGCTGGGTGTTTATGTTTTTCCCATGCAGGGTTAGCTTCTTTAACCAAGTTGGCTAACTGCAACGTGCGTGTAATTGGCTCTTCTTGACGAGCGTTAACTATGGCGCGAGCCATACGTTTAGCGAAACGCTCTTCACCGTATTCTTTTAATACCCGAGCTATTTCAGCTTCAGGCATGGTCATCACCCATTCAGAGGCACTGATGCCTGCATCAGGATTCATGCGCATATCAAGCGGACCATCCTTCATAAAACTAAAACCACGCTCTGCATCATCAATTTGTGGAGAAGACATACCTAAATCTAATAAAATCCCACTCACTTTCTGTATGCCCAAACGTGCTAGCTCGTCTTTCATATCCGCAAAACTGGATTGAACAATCTGAAAACGAGCATCTTCTTCCATGAGCTGTTTACCACTCGCAATGGCTAATGGATCTTTATCAAACCCTATTAAGCGACCTTTCTCACTTAACTTACTGAGCAAGCAACGACTGTGACCACCGCGACCAAAGGTACCATCCACATAGATGCCATCAGGGTTGTTAACACAACCTGCGACGGTTTCTTCCATTAAGACAGTAGTGTGCGCAAACTCGGCTAAACTCATAACGACAACTCCAGTAAACCTTCAGGTATCGGATCGTCAGACTCTTCGCCACTTAAGTACTGATCACGACAGTCTTCCCAGACTGACTTACTCCATAATTCCATTTTCTTACCTTGCCCCATCAACACAGTTTCTTTTTCTAACTGCGCATACTCACGTAATGGTTGTGATAATAGGATTCGTCCATTAGCATCCAGCTCCAAATCGGTCGCATGACCAATTAACAAACGCTGAATACGGCGCGAGTGAGAGTTAAAGCTAGGCAAGGCTTCAATCTTCTTTTCAATAATCTCCCATTCAGGAGCTGGGTATACCAACAAACAACGATCTTCTACATCGACAGTCACCACCAAACGCCCAGCACTAAGCGCAATTAGCTGTTCCCGGTATTTCGAGGGAATGGCTAACCTACCTTTTGCATCCATATTGACGTTGTGAAGACCACGGAACATATTTTGTTTCCAACCTGTTTTTTGGGAGGGTTAGTGATCACTTCGACCACTTTCACCCACTTTCACCCACTTTTTTCCACTAGACACCACTATAGAAAGACATCAACCATTTTGCAAGCACTGATAACAGCCGACATTTAACGATTTGCTAGAATTGACAAGGGCTAGAGAGGAGTTGACCTGTTTTTATTTTTATAAAAAAAACAAAAAACCTATGGTAGACGGGCGATAGAACCAACACTTAAAGAATTACTTTAAGTTAGTACCCACTAACACTAGGACTATAAAAAAGTAAGTACTTGCTAATTAAATGAATCTCGCAGTTAAAAAGTCACAATATGCCCAACTTTTTAATGCCATATTCGTTATTTGAATAAAACCACGCTGCAACTTAACAAACTATTACCCATTCATTTACCAGACCTAAAAAACAACTCAGAAACAATCATTAATAGCGGTACCATATAAATCGGGCACTTGGCGCATATACCTAACAGTTTGCTTTATGTTTACTGTGTAAATGATCAATTTATCGTTCTTTTCAGAATGTGAGCTATGCTTTGCGCCGACAAATTTATCAGGATTTCTTTGTCAGTCATGCTACGACGAGTTGCCTAAAGCAGCACACTCATGCCTATATTGTGGGGAGCCTTTACGGCAATCTAAAATATGCCACCGGTGCCTACTCAAACCACCACCTACCGATTACCTATACTGCAATTACCTTTACAGGCCACCGTTAAGCCAATGGATTAAAGCGTTTAAAGACAACCATCAACTACTGCACTTGCCTCGACTGCTGTGGTTAATGGCCGAGCACCCGCCTACACTCGAATATATTGATGCTATTACCTACATTCCTAGCGAGGGGGTTAAGTTTCTAAGGCGCGGATTTAACCCGGCTGAGCTTATGGCTAGAGCCCTAGCAAAGAAGTATAAGTTAGAGGTATTAAGAAATGCGCTGATAAAAAATACAGCTCAAGATCAGCGATTCTTGAGGCGAGCTCAGCGTATAAAAAACAGTCAAGAAAGCATTAAACCCGGAAGGCTCAATTTAACTGGACAAAAGATACTGCTCATTGAAGACGTTGTTACTACCGGCGCTACGGCAAATGCCGCAGCTGACGCATTAAAAGCACAAGGGGCAGACTTTGTGCAAGTCTGGGCATTAGCACGAACCCCCAGTCACTTTAAGCCTAAAGCTGCCAGCGAATAGGTGCCTTACCTTGGCTAATCAAGTACTGGTTAATTTGAGAAAACTGCTTTTGTCCAAAAAAGCCGCGATGTGCTGATAACGGTGAAGGATGAACCGACTTTAAGACCAAGTGTTTTTGCTGATCAATAAAGGCACCTTTCTTTTGCGCGTAACTGCCCCAGAGTACAAAAACAATCCCTTCAACCTGCTCATTAAGTGCTCGAATGGCAGCATCGGTGAATGCCTCCCATCCTCTTTTTTGATGAGAGCCCGCTGCCGCTTGCTCAACGGTCAAAGTAGCGTTCAACAAGAGTACGCCCTGCTGTGCCCATGGGGTTAAATCACCTGTACCACTCATGCTTACGCCTAAATCAGACTCTATCTCTTTAAAGATATTACGCAGCGAAGGTGGCAACTTAACGCCCTGAGGTACAGAAAAGCTCAATCCATGCGCTTGGCCTTCTCCGTGATATGGATCCTGACCAATAATAACCACCCGCACTTGCTCAAAAGGGGTGTGGTTAAAGGCATTGAAGATAAGCGGCATAGGCGGATAAATAACCTTATCCTCGGCTTTTTGCTGCGCCAAAAACTGTCGCAGACTTTGCATATAAGGCTTATTAAACTCATCACCGATCACGGCTTGCCAAGATGGATGGAGTGCACCGGAATTTGTCATAAATATTATTGCTTAAGAAAAAGAAACGTCCTACCGATTTCACACAAACAAAGTGTGCATCATTGTAGGACGTACAGTTAATCGACCAATAGCTTAAATAAATTAAGCCAGTGGTTTCATATGTGGGAATAAAATAACGTCTTTAATAGTATGACTGTTGGTAAATAGCATTACTAAACGGTCGATACCAATGCCTTCACCCGCGGTTGGAGGCATGCCGTACTCTAGCGCTTTAATGTAGTCTTCATCGTAGTGCATGGCTTCATCATCGCCTGCGTCTTTTTCTTCAACTTGCTTACTGAAGCGCTCCGCTTGGTCTTCGGCATCGTTTAATTCCGAGAAACCATTGGCAAGCTCGCGGCCACCCACAAAGAACTCAAAGCGGTCTGTAATGAATGGGTTTTCATCATTTCGACGCGCTAATGGCGATACTTCCCATGGGTATTCTGTAATAAAGGTTGGCTGATCCAGTTTGCTTTCTGCGGTCTCTTCAAAGATCTCACAAATTAATTTACCAGCACCCCAACCCGCCTCTTTTGGCCCTAAGTGAATACCAACACTCTTAGCGTACTCTTTAAGAGTTTCGATGTTGTTTTCAGGATCACGCAACACCTCTTCGCTCATCTCAGGGTTATATTTCAACACCGCATCAACCATGCTAATGCGCGCAAAAGGCTGAGATAAATCGTAAGTCGAGTCACCATATTCTAGTGTGGTAGTACCTAATACAGTTTGAGCCAAGTGACGCAGCATTTCTTCCGTTGTGTCCATTAGGTCATGGTAATCGGCATAGGCTTGGTAGAATTCAATCATAGTGAACTCTGGGTTATGACGAGTACTTAAGCCTTCGTTACGGAAGTTACGGTTAATTTCAAAAACACGATCAAAGCCACCGACAACTAAGCGCTTTAAATAAAGCTCAGGAGCAATTCGTAAGAACATATCAATGCCTAACGCATTATGATGAGTTTCAAACGGCTTAGCCGACGCACCGCCTGGAATCATATGCAGCATAGGCGTTTCTACTTCCATAAAACCTTTATTGGTTAGGAAGTTACGAATACCACTGATAATGGCCGAACGAGTAGCAAAGGTTTTGCGTGTTTCTTCATTGATAATCAAATCAACATAGCGCTGACGATACTTTAGCTCTTGGTCGGCAAGACCGTGATATTTATCAGGCAGCGGACGAAGCGATTTAGTTAGAATCTCAAAATCTTCAATGCTCTGCACGTTAACGTACAGCTCACCTTTACCAGACTTATGAAGCTCGCCAGTTACACCCACGATATCGCCAATATCTAACAGTTCCCAGAATTTACTGTCTTTCTGAAGCTTCTTGTGTAAGTAAAACTGAATACTATCTGAAGAATCTTGAATACCAACGAAAGGACCACCGCGACGCATCGCACGACCGGCAACGCTAACAATAAGCTTTTGCTCGGCTAGCTCTTCCTGACTTTTTTCACCGTGTTCAGCTTTTAAATCAGCCGCTAAGTGAGTACGACGAAAACGGTTTGGGTGACCATTGCTAATACTGCCTTCACGAAGCTTATCTAACTTAGCACGACGTTCAGCAATGAGTTTGTTTTCATCAATAATGTCTGTGGTATTTTGTTCAGTCATAGCCTTCAATTTCTTTAATAAGTTTGTGTTGTTGCATCGTATATGCAATACGGATTATCGATCGTTTTTAGCCACTGCTAACTACAGGCCTTGTTTTAGGCTTGCTTCTATAAACTGGTTTAAATCGCCATCTAAAACCGCTTGCGTATTACGGGTTTCAACACCAGTACGCAGATCTTTAATGCGCGAGTCGTCTAACACATAAGAGCGAATTTGACTGCCCCATCCAATATCAGACTTGGTCTCTTCCAATGCTTGTGACTCAGCGCTGCGCTTTTGCAGCTCTAACTCGTACAGCTTCGCTTTTAACTGCTTCATTGCACGGTCTTTGTTCTTGTGCTGTGAACGGTCATTCTGACACTGAGTCACAACCCCGGTAGGTACGTGCGTAATACGAACCGCAGACTCTGTACGGTTCACGTGCTGACCACCAGCGCCCGAGGCACGATATACATCGATACGTAAGTCGGCTGGGTTAATATCAATATCAATATCATCGTCGACTTCAGGCGAAACAAACACTGAAGAAAACGAAGTATGGCGGCGGTTACCAGAATCAAACGGGCTTTTACGCACTAAGCGGTGAACACCGGTTTCTGTACGTAACCAACCATAGGCGTACTCTCCAATCACATGAATGGTCGCCCCTTTTACGCCGGCAACATCGCCATCAGAAACTTCTAATAACTCGGCTTTAAAGCCTTGGTCTTCTATCCAGCGTAAGTACATGCGTAACAACATGCTTGCCCAGTCTTGAGCTTCAGTGCCGCCAGATCCTGCTTGGATTTCCAAGTAACAGCTGTTTTCATCCATTTCACCGGAAAACATACGGCGAAACTCTAACACTTCTAATTCTTTTTGCAGCGCTGCCAGTTCAGATTCAACTTCTGCAACCGCTTCTTCATCATCTTCTTCAACCGCCATGTCGAGCAAATCTTGGCAGTCAGATAAACCATTGGTTAGGTTATCAATCGTTTTTACAACCAACTCTAACGCCGATTGTTCTTTACCTAGCTCTTGCGCACGCTCTGGCGTGTCCCAGACATCACCTTGTGCAAGTTCGTGCTCAACCTCTTCTAAGCGCTCTACCTTAACGGCATAGTCAAAGATACCCCCTAAGCACCTCGGTGCGGGAGCGAAGGTCTTTAATGGTTTCTACAATAGGATTAATTTCCAAAATATTGGCCTGTCGAGATAATAAATAAGATGAGTAAAAGGGATAGTATTTTACAGAAGATTCGTAACTAGAGCTAGGGTTGTGATACTAAAGTAACGGTAAGCGTTGGGAGGGTCAAAAGAGGTTAAAAACAGGAATACAACAAAGAGCGATATAAGCAGAGCGGGCACTTAGCCCGCTGTGTTTGCCTTTATGCGAAAGTCGGCGGGTTCGTTAACCTGCTTACGCAAGGCAAACATATCAACGATTGTGTTTTGCGCTAAAACCTTACCGCGTCGAAATTCCCATGCACTAATACAACTAAAGCTAAGAATACAATTATTAGGCTGTCGCCCTAGGGCTGG